>DASXJN010000001.1:0-6320 GCA_036497365.1 Jatrophihabitantaceae bacterium
AGCGAGGTCACCGAGAACAGCGACACACCGATCAGGAACAGCTTGCGCCGTCCCCACAGGTCGGCCGCGCGGCCACCGAGCAACAGGAAGCCGGCGAAGGTCAGCGTGTAGGCGTTGAGCACCCAGCCGAGCGCGTTCTGCGACATGTGCAGGTCGTGCTGCATGTCGGGCAGCGCCACGTTCACGATGCTGATGTCGAGCACGACCATGAACTGCGCGACGCAGACGACCAGGAGCACGAGCCCGGTGGTCGGGCGTCCGCGCAGTAACCGCAGTGCAAGGGCGTTGGGACCAGTCACAGAGACCGACAGCGTCCAACGAACCCGAGGTATTCCGGGATTGCCACGAATGGCCGGAAGTTCATCTGCTCGTCACTGTCCGCGGTACCCCCGGTCGGATTCGAACCGACACTGTGACCCTTTTAAGGGGTCTGCCTCTGCCGTTGGGCTACGGGGGCGGATACGTCCCAGGTGCGCTGTTCCATTGTGCCTGCGGCAGGATCGCATGCATGGCAACCTGGTCGGCGCCGGTGCGCTACGCCGAGGTCGACGGTCAGGGCGTCGTCTTCAACTCGCACTACTTGCTCTACTGCGACGAAGCCATGGCTGCCTACTCCCGCGAGCGCGGCCTGCTCGATCTCGCCGACCGTGTGCAACTGGTCACCTCGACCCTCACCTGGAAGTCCGGCGCCCGTTGGGGCGAGCAGATCGACGTCGACGTGTCGTGCACGCGGGTCGGGCGCACCAGCTTCGAACTCGACTTCGCGATCAGGGCCGACGACCGGCCGTGCTGCGAGGTGCGGACGACCTACGTGTACACCGACGCGCAGTGGCGTCCGGTACCGGTGCCGGACGAGGCCCGTGAGCTGTTGCTCAGTCCTCACCCAGCAGCTGGCTGAGCCGCCGACCGAGCGCGGCGACCTTGGGCAGTGCCAGCGAGTCGTTGTGCCCGCCGGCGGTGGGGACGACCTGAAAATCGCCGAGTGTCGCGCGCTGCCACACTTCGACCGGGTCGCACTGCAACGGATCCCGTTCGTCGGCGCGGACGAAGATGACGTCGGCCTTGAGCGGCTGCGGCTGGTACCGCTTCTGCTCGCGCGCGGTGATCTCGGCGACCGCCTCGGCCCGCGGGGTCACCGGCTGGTCCGCCGGCGCGATCATGCTCGAGTGCCGCTGTCCGGTGAATCGTCGCCACAACCCGCGGGCGCTCTGCACCGGCGCGCCGATGAACCGTCCGAGCTGGACCAGTGACCGGTTGACCAGGATGAACCACCAGCCGCGTAACGGACCGAGGCAGCGGGGATCGACGTAGGAGTCCAACAGCACGAGCCCGTCGACGTCCTCGCCCTCCTCGCGCAGCAGGCGGGTCATCTCGAAGGCGAGCATGCCGCCGAACGAGAACCCGATCAGCGTGTACGGGCCGTGCGGCTGCACGTGCCGCGCGCTCTCCAGCGCGGACGCGGCCATGTCGTCGACGGTCGCGTCCGGCGTGAACCGCTTGTCGAGCACTCGCGCCCGCACGCCGTAGACGGGACGCTCGCCGGTCAGTTCGGCGACAAGCATTGTGTATGCCAGCACGTCACCAGTGGCGTCGTGCAAGAGGAACACCGGTCGCTCGATGTCGCGGCCGGGCTTGAGCAGGACGAGCGCATCGGACGAATCCTGCGACGGGCGCGCGATGAACTCGGCCAACGCTCGCGGACGAGGCGCCGCGAAGACCGCGGACATCGGGATGTCGTGGCCGAGCCGCTCGTAGATCAACCGGCACGCCAACGCCAGCGCGAGCGAGGTGCCGCCGAGGTCGAAGAAACTGTCGTCGGGATGCACCCGCGGCATGCCCAGCAGCTCGGCGAAGATCGCACTCAGTGCGCGGACCGCCTCGTCTGCGTCGTCGGCGCCGGACTCGTTCGTCTGGTGCTCGCTGCGCTCGACGGCGGCGACGATTGCGGTAAGACAGTCGGGATTCTGCAATGCCGCGGCATTGCGCACCGGTCGGTCGTTCAACGCGTCGCGCGCGGCCGCCTCGGACAGTTTTCCGCTGAACGTGCGCGGCAGTTCGGCGACTTCGACGATCAGGCGCGGCACGTGCGTCGGTGACGCCGCCCGCGAGAGGGCACGCCGCATCTCGCTCTCGAGCGCATCGTCGATCGCGCCGGGTGTCGCCGGCACGACGAGGAGCACGAGCCGCGAGGTTTCGAGCCGGTCGGCGACGCGCTGCTCGATCGCCATGCTGTCGGTGACCTCGGGCATTGCGTTGACGATCGCGTAGATCTCGGCCGGGCCGATCCGCACGCCGCCGATGTTGAGCACGCTGTCGGACCGGCCGTGCATGCGCGCGGTCCCGCGGTCGGTGATCTCAATGAGGTCGCCGTGCGTCCACACCCGGTCGTGCTGCGCAAAGTACGCGTCGTGAAAGCGGGTGCCGTCCGGATCGCCGTACAGCCCGAGCGGGCGGGACGGGAACGGGTTCGCGCAGATCAGGTCGCCGACGCCGGCCGCATCCGGATCGAGGGCCCGGACGTCGAGACCGAGCGAACGACACTGGCACTCGCCGCGGTACACCGGCAGCAGCGGGCTGCCCAACACGAAGCAGCCGACGATGTCGGTTCCGCCCGAGATCGACTGGATCGGGATGCGGCCGACATTGTCGATGATCCAGTCGAATTGCTCGTCGCGCAGGATCGCCCCGGTCGACATGATCGAACGCAGCCTGTCCAGGTCGTACGCCTCGCGCGGCACGAACTGCGCTGTCTGGCAGAACTGCAGGTAGGACGGGCTGGTGCCGAACGAAGTGACCCGTTCCTCCGCCACGATCGACCAGAGTGTGCTGGCGTCGAACACCCGGCCTGCGTACAGCACGATGGTCGCGCCGACCGCGATCGCGGACAGCTGCCAGTTCCACATCATCCACGCCGGCGACGTGTGGAAGTACAGAGTGTCTTCGGGACGCAGATCGCCGTGCAGGACGTGTTCCTTGAGGTGTTCGAGCAGCACGCCGCCGGCGGAATGCATGATGCACTTCGGCGGTCCGGTGGTGCCCGACGAGAACAGGATGAACAGCGGCTGGTTGAACGCGAAGCGCGTCCACGTGTAGTCGTCGACCGCGGCCGCGTGGGCATCGATCAGCTCACCGAGTGGCACCGTCTCGATCGGCAGCGGCACGGTCGGCGCGACATCGTCGATCAACACGACCGAGGTCAGCGACGGCAGTGCGCCGAGCAGGCCGTGAACCCGGTCAGGCACCGCCGCGTCGTCGGCACCGAGCAGCAACACCGTCGGATCGAGCTGACGGAATCGGGCCAGGATGCTGTCGACGCCCATGTCCGGCGCCGCGGTCGACAACGTGGCGCCGACCGCCAGGACGGCCAGGCTCGCGACGATCAACGTCTCGGTGTTGGCTGCCACCGCAACGACGCGGTCGCCCGCTTGCACCCCGCGGCCGGCGAGACCGGCAGCCGCCGCGATGACCTTGCGGCGCAATTCGGCGCGTTCCAGTGCGACCCGCGAACCGTCGGCGTGCACAGAGACCACGGCGGGTTCGTCGTCGCGATCCGGATGGCCGGCAAGCAGGTTCTCGACGTAGTTCAGCCGCACGTCCGGAAAGAACTCGGCGGTCTCGACCTCGTCGCCGCGGCATGCAACTGCGGGGTCGCCTTCGTAGCGGACGCCCGACCAGTCCAGGAACAGCGTCCAGAAGTCGCGGAACCGGTCAACCGAGAAGCGATAGAAGTCGTCCTGCGTCGCGAAGCGCTGCCCGGTGTGCTCCTCGCAATGTCGGAGGAACGCGGTCAGCCGGGCGTGCTCGACGGCGTCGGAGGACGGCTCGAACAGGACCTTCTCGGCGGACGGCTGAGCCATGATCAGGCCGCCTCGGGAAGCGGAACGGCCGGCAGGCGGTGTTGCCGGACGTCGATCGCGTCTGAGGAGAAGACGGTGAGTGCAGCGACGTGCGCGCTGTCGGGCCGCAGGTCGGTCATCTGAGCGGGTCGCTCGTGCGTGCCGTAGCGCAGCAGACGCGGCGACGCCGCGGGGTCGGTGACCACGACCTCCGGCATCGGCATCACCAGGCCGTCCCCCGTCGCCTTCACCACCGATTCCTTTCGCGTCCAGTACGTCAGGAACTCACGCAGCGAGCCGGGTTCGGGTTCATCGGACGCCAGCGAGATCGGCAGCAGCGCGCGGTAGTCGCGGCGATCCAGCGGCTCGACGTCGAGACCGACCGGGCCGGCTTTCGTGAGTGCCACGCCGACCAGCCGGCCGCCGTGAGACACCGACACGTGCCAGTCGGCGAGTGCGCCGAGCACCCGCGGCTTGCCGTGCGGGCCACCGCACCATGCACACGTGCGGTCGAGTTCGATCCGGGACAACGAGGTGCCGGTCACCTCGGCGAGCATGGTGCGCAGCAACGCTCCCCCGACCACGAACCGATTACGCGCCGGGCCGGGCGCAAGCGCGTCCGCTCGGTCGCGCTCGGTGCTGTCGAGCAGTTCCCGGTGCAGCGCAAAAGCGTGGTCCTCGTGGTTGGTGTCGCTGACACCGATTTCCGTCCAGAAGACCACGCATGAGGAGTTGGCTTGGCTGTTCAGCACTGCTCCGTCCGTACGTCTTCTGTAAAGCGCTCCGCTTCATAAAGACGTTACTCGGGATCGCAGCCGCGTGCCCCACACCGATCTCACGGATTGCTGTGACATGGCGCCACCGTGCCGGTCATTTGGGGCAGGTCAGGAGACGTCCGGAAATTCGCGCCGTCCCGCGGCTTGCTGGAACTCGGTGTGCGGCTGTTGCAACTGGCCGAGCGAGACGACCTCGCGACGGAACAGCAGTGCCGCGGTCCAGTCCGTGATGATCCGGATCTTGCGGTTGAAGGTCGGCATTCTCGACACGTGGTACGTACGGTGCATGAACCACGCCGGGAAGCCGCGCAGTTTGATCCCATAGACCTCGGCGACACCGCGGTACAGGCCGAGCGAGGCGACCGAGCCGGCGTAGGCGTGCTTGTAGTCGCGCAGTGAACCGCCGTGAAGGTACGACGCGACGTTCTCGGCCAGCACCTTCGACTGGCGCACGGCGTGCTGCGCGCTCGGCGAGCACAGCGCGTTCGGGTCGTCCTTGGACAGGTCAGGGACGGCGGCGCAATCGCCGGCCGCGAAGACGCCGGTGACGCCCTTCACGGTCAGGTTCGCCTTGCACGGCAGCCGGCCCTTGTCGTCGAGCGGCAGATCCGTGTCGGCCAGGATCGGATAGGCCTTCACGCCGGCCGTCCACACCAGGGTCTCGGCGTCGAACTCTGCTCCGTCGCTGAGCTTGATGTGCCCGTCGACGGCTGAGTCGAGCATGGTGCTCAGGCGCACGTCGATGTGTCGCTCGGTGAGCCGGTCGACGGTGTAGGACGACAGGCGCACCGATACCTCGGGCATGATCCGGCTGGCCGCCTCGATGAGCACCCAGCGCATCTCGTCCGGTTTGACGTTGGGGATGTAGCGCAGCGCGTAGCGCGCCATGTCCTCGAGTTCGGCGAGTGCCTCGACACCGGCGTAGCCGCCCCCGACGAACACGAACGTCAACGCTGCCTTGCGCCGGGCCGGGTCGGTGGTGGACGCGGCGAGATCGAGCCGCGACAGCACATGGTTGCGCAGGTAGTTCGCTTCGCCGATCGTCTTGAATCCGATGCCGCGGTCGGCGAGTCCGGGGATGGGCAGCAGCCGCGAGATCGACCCCGGGCACACGATGAGGACGTCGTAGGAGAAGTCGTACGGCTCACCGTCACTGGGATGGATGCGCGCGACCTTGTTCGCATGGGTGATGCGGCCCACTGCGCCGGTGATGACGTTGCACTTGCGCAGCACCTTGCGCAGCGGCACGACGACGTGACGCGGTTCGACACTGCCTGCGGCCGCTTCGGGCAGGAACGGCTGATAGGTCATGTTGGACTGTGGTTCGACGACGGTGATCTCGGCGGCGCCGCGCGAAAGGCGGCGTTGCAGTCCGAGTGCCGTGTACATGCCGACGTATCCGCCGCCGACGACGAGGATCCTTGTCGCAGCCATGGTTCTCCTTACGCTCGCGTGATCGATTGGCGAGCGTTGCCTACCGTTCCACGCTAGCGAGCGCCTTCGCGCGGTCGAACACCGCGTCGAGCATCGGCTCGGTCAGCCTGCCGGTGAAGGTGTTCTGCTGGCTGACGTGGTAGCAGCCGAGCACCGTCCGTGCGTCGACCGGCGCCTCGGCACCGTGCGCGAAGTGCGGCAGACGCGCCGGGAGCGGCACGTCGCCGACGCGCAACGCCGGCCACAGCGCGGCCCAGCCGAACGCACCGAGCAC
>DASXJN010000002.1:0-5804 GCA_036497365.1 Jatrophihabitantaceae bacterium
CGACCGCGGGCTTGGTTGTACCGGGCCGCTGAGCGTGCCGAGGCGGTCTTCCCACGCGCACCACGCCTGCGCCGCGCGATCGCACACCTGCGGGTCGTCGGACATGAGCAGGAGATTGACCGCGGCGGCGATGTTGCCTGCACGTTCGTCGTCCGGCAGCACTGCAAGCAGTTGATCGAACTCCTGTGGATAGACCTCGCCCATGGTGTGCGTGAGCCAGTGCACGTCCTTGGCGCGCGTGGTGACCACCGCCCACAGCACGAGTTCGCTGACGCGGTCCGGATGCGTGACTGCGTACGCGAGGCCGAGCGTCGAGCCCCATGACGCGCCGAACACGAGCCACTGCTCGATGCCCATTGCCGTGCGGAGCGCCTCCAGGTCTTCGATCAGCTCTGCGGTCGTGTTGTTCCGCAGTGCCGCGCGGTCGTCGCACGCGTTGGGCAGGCTGCGACCGCAGCCGCGCTGATCGAGCAGCACGACGCGGTAGCGCGCGGGATCGAAGTACCGGCGCCACACGGCGGTGGCGCCCGACCCCGGCCCGCCGTGCAATACGACCGCTGGTTTGCCGTGCGGATTCCCGCAGACCTCCCAATAGACCTGATGGCCGTCGCCGGTGTCCATCAGCCCTGACTCGAACGGGTCGCCGGCGGGATAGGTCACCGGCCGACCCTATGACGATCAACGGACGCAGGCCCGGCGGACCCGATCTTGTCAGCCGACGAGGACGAGCAGGCCCGCGGCGATCATCACTGCCGCGGTCGCATAGTGCACTCCGATGGCGACTGCTCGCGGGCCGCCGGTGCGGAGCACGATCGTGCCGTCGACCAACGGGATCGCCGTGGCGGCCAGTACCGCCACGCCCACGGCTCGGAAGTCGGCCGTGGCGACGAGGGCGAGGAGGAGCGCGCCGACCGCGAGATCACGGCTGCCCTTGATCGCCATGTAGGGGCGGAGACCGGGAATCGGTGTCACGCCGAATCCCGCAGCCGCGGGCTGCGGCTGGAGCAGCGCCCGGGCAGCGAGGAACAGGCTGAATACGCCGATGAGCGCGGTCAGTGCGTCGCCGAGGTCACCGATCACGCTGACCGCCGCCTTTCCGCGCTGGTCGGCCGCGCCGCGCGACGCGTGCGGTCCCAGACCGGGCTGTCCATGAAGTAGGTGTCGAAGCGGTCCTGCAGGTCGAGCAGCACCTCCGCGGGTTCTTCGCCGGCGCGGCGGCGCACGACGTGCCGGAAGTAGTCGAAGCGATCAATGCCGGGTGTCGCGATGACCAGCGCCTCGGCGGTATGACCGGCTCGCGCGGCAAATGCGTGCGCCGCGCCGGGCGGCACGACGAGCAAGTCGCCCGCGCGTGCGACCAAGGTGTCGTCGCCGACGAGCAGGTCGAACGCGCCGTCGAGGATGTAGAAGAGTTCGCTGCGCTGGTCGTGGCGGTGCGGCACTGCACCGTCCGCGCCACGCGAAAGGGCCACCCGGTGGCTGGTCAACGCTCCGCCGGTGGCGCTGCTGTCGGCGAGAAGGACGTGCCCGATGGCATCCAGATGTTCTGCCTCATCGGCACGGATCAGGACCGGTGCGTGCGGAGTGGTGGTGAGAGCGGACATGGACGGTCTCCCTTCCGGGATCGGAACTGCGGGGTGCGGCCCCCACGATCCGCCCGGACCAGGAATCGGTCCAACAGTTAGATCCGTTGATCAACATTGGTATCGTCGATGCATGGAATTGCGCCAACTCGCGCACTTCGTCGCGGTCGCCGACGAGTTGCACTTCACCCGAGCCGCGACCCGCGTCCATGTCGTCCAATCGAGCCTGAGCGCCTCGATCAGCGCCTTAGAACGTGAGGTCGGCGAGCAGCTGTTCATCCGCGACAGCCGGCACGTCCGGCTCACGCAGGCGGGGCGGGCGCTGTTGCCGGCGGCACGGCGCACCCTCGCGGCGGCCGACGACGCGCGCGACGCGGTGTCCGGCGTGGGCGGCGTGCTGCGCGGCCGGCTCGACGTCGGCGCCATTTACACCGTCGGTGTGATCGACCTGGCTGCGCTACTGGCGCGGTTCGGCGGTGCGCATCCCGGTGTCATGATCCGGCTGACCCACGATGCCGCACCGCTGCTGGCGCGCGCGGTGGGGGATGCCCAGCTCGACGTGGCGTTCATCGATGGACCTACCGATGCGCGGCGCGTGACCCGCGTCGAGATCGGGCATGACGACCTGATCCTTGCTGTCCACCACGACCATCCGTTGGCCACGCTCGAGCAGATAGGACTCGATGCCGCGGAGCTACGGGACTGCGCCTTCATCGACTACCGCGCCGATTCGGCACTGCAAGCCCAGGTCGACGTCGCCTGCACTGCCGCGGGATTGGCACGGCAGAGCGTCTGCGAAGCACAGAACATGCACTACCTGAGTGAACTCGTCGCGCACGGGCTCGGCGTCGCGATCGTGCCCGCGGCAAGCATGCGGGCGGTTCGTGCCGACGTCGCGACTGTGGCGATCGTGCCGCCGTTGCGTCGCGACATCTGTGCCGTCGTGCCGGCCGCGGTGCCGATCACCGCCGCGGCTCAGGCGCTGCTCGACCTGCTCGCCGAGCAGCTGCGTCACGAGCGACCAGCTCGCCGGCGCGGTGGGGTAGAGGTGTCGAAATGACGAAGCCGGCCGTCGAGGTCGTGACCGACCTCGCCCCGACCGGCGTCCTGCGTGCCGCGATCAATCTCGGCAACCCGGTCCTCGCGCATGGCACCGCCGACGCGCCCGCCGGGGTGACCGTCGACATCGCGCGCGAGCTCGCGGCGCGGCTCGAGGTACCCGTTCAGTTCACGTGCTTCGACGCGGCGCGCAAGTCCTTTGCGGCGATGGCCGCGGGAGATTCCGACATCTGTTTCCTCGCGATCGAGCCCGCGCGAACCGCGGAGGTCGCGTTCACCGCTCCGTACGTGGTTATCGAGGGTGTCTTCGCCGTCGTCCAGAACTCCGACATCGTCCGTACCTCTGATGTCGATCGCGAGCACGTGCGCGTCGGGGTCAAGGAAGGTTCCGCTTACGACCTGTTCCTGTCGCGCACGCTGAGGCAGGCCCACCTCGTGCGCGGGGACGAGGGAACGGGCGTGTTCTCCGAGCAGGGCCTCGAGGTCGCCGCGGGTATCCGACAACCGGTCACGGCGTTCGTCGAGCGGACACCGGGACTGCGTTTGCTCGACGAGCCGTTCATGGCGATTCGGCAGGCTGTCGGAACGACGCGAAACCGCCTACCGGACACGGTGCAGTTCCTCGCGGCGAGCATCGAAGAGCTGAAGGGATCCGGCTTCATCCGCGCGGCCCTCGATCGGGCCGGCCACGTCGACGTGACGGTTGCCGGCCCTGCGGCGAAGTGACGTCTGTCAGGTCCGATCGGGGCTCGGCGACACTACGAGCCGCCCGCGCACGCTCCTATCGTGATCTTGTTCTGTCCGCTTGTGAGAAAGTCTGAGTGCCACGTGCCAATTGGCTACTTGATCGCGATCGCGCTGCCCGCGTTGGTCACCGCCGCGGCGCTCGCGCCTGTGGCGCACGGTCGGACGCTGGGTCAGCTGCAATGGCGATTGACCATGCAGGCCAACGAGTTGCCCGTCATCGTCGCTGCCTGGGTGGTTGCCGACACCGCACTCGCGGCCGTCCAGGGCGATCTGGGTACGCCCGGCGGGATCGTCGGTCTGGCGGGAGGCGCAGCGACCCTGGTGGGTGTCGCTGTCGTGTTCGTGCGTGCGCTACGGGCCAGGACGATCGCGGCGGACGCACTGGGCCGCATCAGTGCCGAGTCGGTCGATCCGATCGCCAGGCGCCGGGCTTCGTTACGAAACGTGATCGTCCCCTTTGCTCTGCGGCGCCGTGACGTCGTCCGACGGGCAGACATCGCGTACGGACCGGCCGGTCGCGAGAACCTCCTCGACGTCTATCTGCCGCGGTCCGGTGCCGCGACCGGTCCGTGCCTGGTCTACTTCCACGGCGGTGGCTACGCCAGCGGACGGAAGAATCGCGAAGCGCGCGCGCTGATCTACCGGTTGGCAAGCCAGGGCTGGCTGTGCGTGAGCGCCAACTACCGGCTGGCCCGCACGGCGCCCTATCCGGCGGCACTCGTCGATGCGAAGCGGGTCATCGCGTGGACGAAGGAGCATGCGCCGGACGTCGGCGCGGATCCTTCGGCCGTATTCGTCGCCGGCAGTTCTGCCGGCGCGCATCTTGCCGCGATGGTCGCGCTGACTCCGAACGCTTCTGCGCTGCAGCCGGGCTTCGAGGCCGCGGACACTCGCGTCAGCGGAGCGATCTGTCTGTACGGGTTCTACGGCGCGCCGACCTGGATCGAGCGTGCACCCGGTACACCGCAGACCCCGATCGACGAGATCGACCGGGACGCGCCACCCATGATGATCGTCCACGGCGTGCACGACTCGTTCGTTCCGGTGCGTGGTGCGCGCGAGTTCGCAGCGCGGTTGCGCGCAGTGGCCACCGCTCCGATGGTCTACCTCGAGCTGCCGGGCGCGCAGCACACCTTCGACCTGTACGACTCGGTCCGGTTCCACGCTGTTGTCGACGCTGTCGAGAAGTTCTGCTCGTACGTTCGCGACGCGCACCCGGCGTCGGAGGTGCCGCGCAGGCGGGCCCCTTGAGGCGCGGCCGCACTTAACATTGTTCAGCTAGGACGGCGCGACGTGCTGCGGTTCGGCGGTCCCGGTCGTGGCGAGGTTCCTGCGCGGCGCCTCCGGCACGCGATCGAGCACGATTCCGAAGTGATCGCGATACGCCGTGAGCACCTCGGCGTCCGAGGTCAATTCGGTCTCGACGCGATCGCCGCGAAGCGGCGTCTCGATCAGGGTGCGCCCGGCCAGCGTGACCTGTCCGCCGTCCGCCGTCTGGAGTGAACACACCGGTCCTTGGCGGAAGTGCGACGTCGGCGAGGACTGTTGCCACCAGCACGTCGGTACGTAGTCCTGCATCCGCCGCGGCCGCAGTTCGACGCGGTACTGCGGTTCGCCGTCACGCAGCACGTCGAGGTCGCCGCCGTCGGCCGGCGTTATGCGAAAGGTGCCGAGCAGATCGGCCTGGTCGGTGTCGAGGTCGAGGCGCAGCGGGCGAGCGCTGTGCCGGCCGAAACCGACGTCGACGAGGACCTCGCCGACGCGCAACACCATGTGGTCGAACGGCGGGCCGACCCCTCGGGGTCCGTAGACGCCGGCCGACAGCATCTCGACATCGTGCCCGCGGGATTCGAGCAGCCGGCCGAACAATCCGTTGAGCTCGTAGCAGAATCCACCGCGGCGCCGGCTCACGATCTTGTCGAACAGCGCGGCGGTGTCGAGTTCGATCGGCTCGTCCAGATGGATGCTCAGATTCTCGAACGGGACGCGCTGCAGGTGCGCCCATTGCAACTCGGCAACGGAAGCGTCGGTGTGGCCGGGCAGCCCGATGCGGTCGAGGTACGCGTCGCGCTGCGCGCGTGACAGTGGCTCCACGGATGCCAACCAACACCCTCAACCCGGGTTGAAGTCAAGCGCAGGAGGTGTTGCCACTCGTACTGGCCTTTGTGCAGGGTGGTCTGCGGCGTGTCTCCCTGCGCTAGGGCCAAGTCTCCTGTTGCGCTGCGGGTGGGTTTCAAAGGCGCAGCGACGAGGGAGTTTGGTCGTTGGCTGGGTCGCGCTTCGGGTGCGATTGCGCTCCGTTCCGTTGCGTTGCGTTGCGTTGCGTTGACGCCTCCGCGCCTAACGCGGAATTACCTTGTATATCTTTCGATTCTTTGCTTGACAGATACTTCCGGATGGGCATATAATCGGACA
>DASXJN010000003.1:0-7847 GCA_036497365.1 Jatrophihabitantaceae bacterium
CGTGTTCGGGATGATGGACGGCCTGGTTTCGAACTTCGCCCTGATCGCGGGCGTGGCCGGTGCCGGCGCGTCGTCGACCACGGTGTCGCTCGCGGGCCTGGCCGGACTGGTCGGCGGCGCCTTCTCGATGGCGACGGGCGAATACGTGTCCGTGCAGAGCCAGAACGAGTCGACCCGGGCCGAACTCGAGGTCGAGGCGCACGAACTGCGGCACAACGCCGAAGCGGAGCTGCAGGAGCTCGCCCAGAGCTACGTCGCGCGCGGCGTCGACCCCGAAACGGCGACGAAGGTCGCCCGGCAGCTGTCCCGCGATCCCGACCAGGCGCTGCTCGTGCACGCCCAGCAGGAGCTCGGTGTCGACCCGACCGCGCTGCCCAGTCCGTACACGGCGGCAGGCTCGTCCTTCGCCTCGTTCAGCGTCGGCGCGGTGCTGCCGGTGCTGCCGTACTTCGTCGGCGCGACCGCGTTGTGGGTCTCGGCGATCGTCGCGGTGATCGCGTTGTTCGTCGCCGGGGCGCTCTCGGCGACGTTCACAGCGCGGTCGTGGTGGTTCGCCGGCGCGCGCCAGCTCGTCCTCGGCGTCGCCGCAGCCGCGGTCACGTTCGGCATCGGCGCGCTGTTCAACGTCTCCACCGGCTGACCCTCGGACGTTGCCATACCGACCGGTCGGTCTGTAGGTTCGACGGATGGCCGACCTGCCCGGCGTCGATCTCGCCGCCCTCAGCCACTGGTTGGACGCCCAGCGCCCGGGCCTGCGTCAGGGCGAGCTGAGCGGATCGGTGATCGCCGGCGGCAAGTCGAACCTCACCTACCGGATCACCGACGGCACCAGCACCTGGGCGCTGCGCCGGCCGCCGCTGGCACACGTGCTCCCGACGGCGCACGACATGGCGCGCGAGTTCACCGTGATCAGTGCCCTGGTGCCGACCGACGTGCCAGTGCCGCAGACGGTCGCGCTGTGCACCGATCCCGACGTGCTCGGCGCGAACTTCTACCTGATGAGCTTCATTGATGGCGTCGTGCTCGACCGACCGGACGAGGTGCAGCGGCTCACGCCGGACGTCGCCGCGCACACGTGCACCAACCTCGTCGACACCCTCGTCCGGCTGCACGAGGTCGATCCGGCCGAGGTGGGCCTCGAGCAGTTCGGTCGTCCCGAGGGCTTCCTGGCCCGGCAGGTGAAGCGCTGGCACCAGCAATGGCAGGCCAACGAGACCGAGCAGCGCGAGGTGATCCCGCAACTGCTCGATCGGCTGACCGGCACGATGCCCGAACAGTCCGCGGCCGGGATCGTGCACGGTGACTACCGGCTGACCAACGTGATGTTCGACCCCGCCCTCGACCGCATCGCCGCCGTCGTCGACTGGGAGATGGCCACCCTCGGCGACCCGCTCACCGATCTCGGCCTGCTCGTCGTCTACCAGACGCTGTCGGCCGAGGACGACTTCGTGATGCCGCGCATGCGTCCCGGCGACGGCTTTCTCACCGCGGACGAGATGGTCGGGCGGTACGGCGAACAGTCCGGCCGCAACCTGGCCGACCTGGACTGGTACGTCGGCTTCGGCTACTTCAAGCTCGCCGTCATCGCCGAGGGGATCCACAACCGCTACCTGCAGGGCAAGACCGTCGGCGCCGGCTTCGACCACTTCGGGCCGGCCGTCCCGAGGCTGCTCGACACCGCCCTGCTCTCGCTCGCCGCCCGATAGGAGACCCCGTGGACTTCCAGCACAGCGAACGCTCACAGCAGTTGCAGTCCCAGGTGCAGCAGTTCCTGGACGAGCACGTCTATCCGGCCGAGCACGCGTTCGAGGAGCAGGCAGCGGCCAACCGCGCGGCGGGTGAACCGTTCCGCACGCCCGAGGTGCTCACCGGGCTGAAGACCGCGGCGCGCGCGCAGGGTCTGTGGAACCTCTTCCTGCCCGACGAGCGGCACGGCGCCGGCCTGTCGGTACTCGACTACGCGCCGATCGCCGAACTGTCCGGACGGTCGGTCGCCATCGCGCCGGAAGCGATGAACTGCGCCGCCCCGGACACCGGCAACATGGAACTGCTCGCCATGTTCGCGACCGACGAGCAGGTCGAGCACTGGCTGACACCACTGCTCGAGGGTGAGATCCGGTCATGCTTCTCGATGACCGAGCCGGCCGTCGCGTCGTCGGACGCCACCAACATCGCCACCACCCTTACTCGCGACGGCGACGACTTCGTCGTCGACGGTCGCAAGTGGTGGTCGACCGGCGCGCTCCGTCCGGAGTGCAAGGTCGCGATCGTGATGGGTGTCAGCGATCCCGACGCGCCGCGGCACGCACGGCATTCGATGATCCTCGTCCCGCTCGATGCGCCGGGCGTCACCATCGAGCGGTCGACGACCGTCTACGGCTACGACGACGGGCCGCACGGCGGACACGGGATCATCCACTACGACTCGGTCCGCGTGCCGGCGACCAACCTGCTCGGCCCGCAGGGCGGCGGGTTCATGATGGCCCAGGCCCGGCTCGGGCCCGGCCGGATCCACCACTGCATGCGCAGTCTCGGGATGGCCGAGCGCGCGCTCGAGATGATGTGTGCCCGGGTCGTCAGCCGCACCGCGTTCGGCAAGACGCTCGCCGAGCAGGGGGTCGTCCGCGAGTGGATCGCCGAGTCACGCCTGGCCATCGACCAGGCCCGGCTGCTCGTCCTGAAGGCGGCGTGGCTGATCGACACGGCGGGTGCGAAGAACGCGCGCACCGAGATCGCCGCGATCAAGGTCGCCGCTCCGCGCGCTGCGCTGTACGTCCTCGAACGTGCCGTGCAGGCGCACGGCGCGGCCGGTGTCTCCGGCGAGACGCCGCTCGCCGAGATGTGGGCGCAGCTGCGCACGCTGCGCCTGGCCGACGGCCCCGACGAAGTGCACCTCCGCTCGCTCGCCCGCGAAGAACTGCACGCAGTCAAGTGACCTCGACACGCCAGCGGCTGGTCCAATCAGCCGTAGTGCTGTTCGCGGAACAGGGGTACGACGCGACGTCGGTGAGCCAGGTGATCGAGCGGGCCGGGCTGACCAAGGGCGGCTTCTATCATCACTTCGCGAGCAAGGACGCGCTGCTCTACGAGGTCTACGGCGACCTGATCACTCGCCAGCTCGAGCGCATGGACGAGATCCTGACGCGCGGACTGCCGCCGGCCGACACGCTGCGGGCCCTGATCCTGGACCTCATCGAGTCGACCGCCGCATCGGCGCAGCGCGCCCTCGTGTTCTGGCGCGAACTGCACCGCCTCGACGACGAACACACCGCGACCTACCGCGCGCAGCGCCGGCGCTACCACGATGCGGTACGCAAGCTGATCCGCTCGGGCCAGGCGTCCGGGACGTTCGCCCGTGTTGCGTCCGCCGACACCATCACGTTCACGATCTTCGGGGTGATCAACGAGTTGCCGCTCTGGTACCGGCCGACGGGACGCAAGAAGCCCGCACAGATCGCCGGCGAACTGGCCGACTTCGTGCTGGCCGGCCTCAGACCGGCATCAGCAGATGAGGAGCACTGAGATGGGTTGGGGCCTGACCGTCCCGCAGCTCGGCCTGCCGCTGCTCGACCACGAAGCGCTGGTCCGGCAGCTGCCGCAGTGGGGTTACACCGACCTCTGGTCGGCCGAGACGGCCGGCACCGACGCGTTCGTGCCGCTGGCGCTGGCCGCCACGTGGGAGCCGACCCTGCGGCTGGGCACCGCGATCGTGCCGGTGTTCACCCGCGGGCCGGCGCTGATCGCCATGTCGGCCGCGACGATGGCCGCGACCGCGCCGGGACGGTTCGTGCTCGGACTGGGCGCCTCGAGCCCGGCGATCGTCGGCAACTGGAACGGGTTCGACTTCACCGAGCCCTACCGCAAGACCCGCGACGTACTGCGCATCGTCAAGCAGGCACTGGCCGGTGAGCGGGTCGACGGCAACTTCGACACCGTCACGATCAAACGGTTCAAGCTCGAGCAGCCACCTGTCGATCCGCCGCCGGTGATGCTCGCGGCGCTCCGTCCGCAGATGCTCCGCCTGGCCGGCCGCGAGGCAGACGGCGCGATCCTCAACTGGCTGGCGTCCTACGACGTCGCGCAGTGTCTGGACGCGATCGGCGAGCCGACCGACACGGTCGCCCGGATCTTCGTCTGCCCGACCGAGCAGACCGAGTACGCGCGCACCCTCGGCCGGCGGCTCATCTCGAGCTACCTGACCGTGCCTGCCTACGCCGCGTTCCACGACTGGCTCGGACGCGGCGACGCGCTGCGGCCGATGCACGAGGCGTGGGCGGCCGGCGATCGGACGGGCGCATCCGCGGCGATCCCGGATGAGGTCGTCGACGACCTCGTCCTGCACGGCTCGCCCGAGTCGGTCCGCGCCCAGGTGCAGGCCTACGCCGACGCGGGCCTGGGGACGCCGATGATCGCCTTGCTGCCGACGCCGGACGGCGACCTGACCGACATCATCCGCAGGCTCGGCAAGCAATCCGAGGAGTCCTGATGCAGCTGGACGGCAAGGTCGCGGTCGTGACGGGAGCGGCGAGCGGTATCGGCGCTGCGCTCGCCGCCCGGTTCGCCGCAGAGGGCGCCACCGTCGTCGGCGTCGACCGCCGCGAAGCCGACGGCGTGCGGGTCTGCGACGTCACCGATGCATCGGCGCTCGCGGAGCTCGTGCGCGAGGTGGTCGACGAGCACGGCCGGATCGACCTGTTCTGCAGCAACGCGGGCATCGCCACCGGCGTAGCCCTGGACGATCCGGACGACCGCTGGCATGCGGCCTACGAAGTCAACGTGATGTCACATGTCTACGCGGCACGCGCGGTCGTCCCGCACATGCTCGAGCGGGGGAGCGGCTACCTGCTCAACACGGCATCGGCGGCCGGCCTGCTCACGTCACCCGGCGATGCGCCGTACGCGGTGACCAAGCACGGCGCTGTCGCGCTGGCCGAGTGGCTGGCCGTCACCTACGGCGACCGCGGTATCAAGGTCAGCGTGTTGTGTCCGATGGGCGTCGCGACGCCGCTGCTGATGGATCCGCTGGCCGCGGGCGATCCGGGCGCCCGGGCCGTCGCGGCCTCCGGCGAGATCGTCACGCCCGACCATGTCGCCGACACGGTCGTCGCCGGTCTGGCCGAGGAACGATTCCTGATCCTGCCGCATCCGGAGGTGGGCCGGTTCTGGGCGCAGAAGGCGGCCGACCCCGACCGCTGGCTGGCCGGCATGCGCCGACTCACCGCGCCGCCGCCGGCGTGACCGACCATGCGTCGCGCGACGAGCCGGAGGTCGCCGCCGCGCTCGAACACTTCGCCGCCGTGGACGTGCCGGCCCGGTCGATCTACCCGTACTCGCCGGTGTTTCCGGCGACGGTCGCCGGACATCGCGTCGTGGTGAAGCGCGCCCGCCGGTCGGTGCCCCATGCGATCGCGGCCTGGACGCACGAACTCGCCGCGGACAGGTTTCCGTGCGTAACGCCGGTCGTGCTCGACCGCGCCAATCCGGTGCGGCTCGCGTCCGGCTCGGCGTGGGTCGCCTATCCGTGGATCCAGGGCCGCCGTTACCGGCCCACGGTCGACGACATCGCCGCGGCGGGCGACCTGCTGGGGCGCCTGCACGCCCGTCCGGCCACCGCCGCCGGGCTGCCCGGGTTCCCGTGGCCCGAGTACTCGACCGAAGAGCTGGCCGGCGACCTCGCGTCCTATGTATCAGCGGCCCGCGCGCACCTGCCGCAACCGGAGACGGCGATCGACCGGCTCAACGATCTCGGCACCCGCTTCGCGCCCGAGTTGCTGCCCGCGGTGCGCTCGGCCGCCGTTCCGATCGCGGCCACCACCTCGGACTGGAAAGCGTCCAACCTCGTGTATGCGCCGGACGGGCCGGTGCTGATCGATCCGGACAACGCCGACCGCGGGCCGCGCATCCTCGACCTCGCCCTTGCCGCGCTGCTGTTCCACTCCGAGACCGACTTCAGCCGCGCCTTCGATGCAGTCGAGTGGACGGTGTTCCGCGACGCGTACCTCGCACACGTGACGCCGACAGACGCCGAGCGCGCGTTGTGGCCGGCCGCGCTGGATTACCAGCTCTGGGAGGAGGTCGGCTGGGCGCTCGGCGACGACGACTGGACCGACCCGCTCCGTCCGGCCTTCTTCGCCGACGTGCTGACCGTCGACGCCGCGCGATTCCCGCTCTGAAATAGTCGACAACAGCCGATCGAAAGGGTTTGACCATGCCAGGAGTGCAGGACCGAGTCGCGCTGGTCACCGGTGCCGCGCAGGGCATCGGCGCGGCCATCGCGAAGCGACTGGCCGGCGACGGCGCCAAGGTGGCCGTCCTCGACCTGCAGCAGGATGCCGCGCAGCAGGTCGCGGGCGAGATCACGTCCTCCGGCGGCACCGCGATCGGCCTCGGCGCCGATGTCTCGAAACGCGACCAGGTGCAGGCCGCGGTGGACGCCGCCGTCGAGGAGTTCGGCGGGCTGCACATCCTGGTCAACAACGCCGGGGTGTTGCGCGACAACCTGCTGTTCAAGATGACCGACGACGACTGGACGATGGTGATGGAGGTGCACCTGCGCGGCGCGTTCCTGTGCAGCCAGATCGCGCAGAAGCACATGGTCGAGGCGAAGTACGGCCGCATCGTGTGCATGTCGTCCACATCTGCGCTCGGCAACCGCGGCCAGGCGAACTACTCGACCGCGAAGGCCGGGTTGCAGGGCCTGACCAAGACGCTGGCGGTCGAACTCGGCCCGTTCGGCGTCACCGCGAACGCGATCGCGCCGGGCTTCATCGAGACCGCGATGACCAAGGCGACCGCCGAGCGGATCGGTACGACGATCGAGCAGATGCGCGAGAGCGTTGCGGCTGCCGTGCCGGTGCGCCGCGGCGGGGTGCCCGAGGACGTCGCGAACACCGTCGCGTTCTTCGCCGGCGAGGAGGCCGGCTATGTCACCGGTCAGGTCATCTACCTCGACGGCGGCCGCGGCCTGCTCTAACCCAACCCCACCCCCTCCTTGATTTGGTATCGACTCCCCATTTCGATCATGAAAATCCGGTCAGCCGATACCAAATCAAGGAGTAGCTAGGCTGGGACACGTGTTCGACACCCTTTCCGACCGGCTGTCCACGGTCTTCTCGAACCTGCGCGGCAAGGGCCGGCTCTCCGACGCCGACATCGACGCGACGGCGCGCGAGATCCGGATCGCCCTGCTCGAGGCCGACGTCGCGCTGCCCGTGGTGCGCGACTTTGTCGGCGCCATCAAGGAGCGGGCGCGCGGCGAAGAGGTGTCCAAGGCCCTCAACCCGGCGCAGCAGGTCATCAAGATCGTGGACGAGGAACTCGTCCGCATCCTCGGCGGCGAGACCCGGCGGTTGCAGTTCGCCAAGCAGCCGCCCACGGTGATCATGCTGGCCGGCCTGCAAGGTGCCGGTAAGACCACCCTGGCCGGCAAGCTCGCCCGTTGGCTGCAGAGCCAGGGCCACGCGCCGCTGCTCGTCGCGTGCGACCTGCAGCGGCCCAATGCGGTCAACCAGTTGCAGGTCGTCGGCGAGCGGGCGGGGGTGCAGGTCTACGCGCCCGAGCCGGGCAACGGCGTGGGTGACCCCGTGAAGGTCGCACGCGACTCGGTCGAGGTCGCCCGCCGCCAGCAGCACGACATGCTCATCGTCGACACCGCCGGCCGCCTGGGCATCGACGCCGAGATGATGCAGCAGGCCGCCGACATCCGTGCCGCGGTCAACCCGCAGGAAGTCCTGTTCGTGGTCGACGCCATGGTCGGCCAGGACGCGGTCAACACCGCCGAGGCGTTCCGCGACGGAGTCGGCTTCACCGGCGTCGTCCTCACCAAGCTGGACGGTGACGCCCGCGGT
>DASXJN010000004.1:0-2000 GCA_036497365.1 Jatrophihabitantaceae bacterium
GAGCGACGGCCTTCTAAGCCGTGGGTCGCAGGTTCGAGTCCTGCCGGGGGCGCTTTGCGAGCACATGGGAGGACTGCAAGGTTCTGCAAATCAGACGATTCTGCGCGTTTTCGATCATCGTCGAACATACGAGCAAGTGCGATCTGGGATCCGGACCGTTGTCGCGGTGTCGTGGACTCAGCATCGTGCGGCCGGACCGGGCTCGCATCCGCCGAGACGCCAGCGCGAGTCGCCAGTCGCCGCCGGAAAGCGTTTGGTCGAGCGGCCCGCATCAGGGCTTGGCGTCGGACGACTTGCTCCGCTTGCGAGAGCGGCTCACCAGTATGCGATCGATCCCGGCACCGATCAGGACCGAGAGGGCGATGACGAGGATGAGCGGACTGTGCGCGCTTCCGACGATCCAGTCGACCTTGACGTTGCGCAGATTGACGAGTGCGAATGCCAGCCCTACCGCGGCGAGAATGAGGGCGGCGACCAGACGTGCTCGGTCGCGGCGCGCCGTGACCGGCGACTCGTCCTGCTGAGCGGAAGCGCGGTTCGGTTGGCCACTCATCCGACAAGCACTATTGCATCTCACGTGCGATGTCCGCGGTCAACCGGCTGACGCCGGCGGAGATGACTTAGGCTGGCGGCATGGACGAACTGCTCGCGGCGCTGGCGCGGTACGACTCGCCGACGCTCGCCAACGCGATCGAGACGTTCGAGATTCAGCCGCGTGATGTCGGCTTTGCCGACAGCCGGATCCGGTGCATGTTTCCCGAGCTCGGCCGGATGGTGGGTTTCGCCGCCACGGCCACGATTGTCGCCCGCGGCACACCCGGGCCGGACTGGGCGGGCGCCGGTAACGACGGCCTCTACTCGTACGTGCGCACGATCCGCGCGCCGCGGATCGTCGTCGTCAAGGACCTAGACGACCCGCCCGTCCACGGCTCGCTGTGGGGCGAGGTCCACGCGACGATCTTCGGGGCGCTCGGCTGCATCGGATGTGTGACCGACGGTGCCGTGCGCGATCTCGACGAGGCGCGCGGGATGGGCTTTCACTTCTTTGCTGCCGGGCCGTCGGTGTCGCACGCGTACGTCCGCGTCGAGGCGGTCGGCGAGCCGGTCGAGATCGGCGGCCTCGTCGTCGCCCCGGGTGACCTCCTGCACGCCGACCAGCATGGAGTGCTGAAGATCCCGCAGAAGATCGCGGCCGAGTTGCCGGCTGCCGCCGACCGCGTCATCGAGACCGAGCAGGCGCTCCTGCGATGGGTGCGGTCGGATGACTTTGACCCGGACCGGCTGGCCGAGATGCGCGCTCGGCACTGAACCTGTCGGCCTCCTCGCACGCATCGCCAGTGTGAGTGATCCGTTTCCACAGCCGCAACGTAGAGGGCGGTAAGAGAGTCGAGAGCCCGGCCTCCAGACGGATGTCACGTCGAGGCGGGAGACGCACAAGACGAAGCTGACCGGTCCTCGGCGCAACCGATCGAAGGAGGACTCCATGAATGCCCTCACCAGGCGTGGATTCGTCAAGAACTCTGCGGCTGCGGCCGCCGGTATGACCGCGGTCGGCGCAATCGTCGCGCAGCAAGCGGATGCCGACGTCGTGTCCGACGCTGAGCCTGTGGTGGCGTTTGTCAGCAACCCCCGCAAGGGCGAGGTCTCGGTGATGACCGGCAAGCGCGAAGTGACAGTTCGCGATCCGAAGCTCGCCGCCAGCATCGTACGCGCTGGACGCTGAGGCGCTGCACAACCGGGGCGCGACTCCCGCCCGGGAGGGACTGCCCTGCCCGATCACAGTCGGACCCAACAGCCGACTCAACTACTCGGAGGTCAAACCATGTCGTCTCACCGTGAGGCGCCGGCGATCAGCAAAGACCCTGTCGCCGACAACACTGACACGTACGCGTTCGTGAGTCCGGACGACCCGGACACCGTGACGATCATTGCCAACTACCTTCCGCTGGAGGCGCCGTTCGGAGGTCCGAACTTCTTCGAGTTCGGAGATGACGTGCGCT
>DASXJN010000005.1:0-10367 GCA_036497365.1 Jatrophihabitantaceae bacterium
ACAAGTACTGCCCCGTCGGGACCCGTTCGATGGAACGGCCGCCACCTACCTCTTCGGTGTCGCGCTGGGTGACGAGCGTGCGCACGTAGACGATCCGCTCGCCCTTCTTACCCGAGATCTTCGCCCAGTCATCCGGGTTGGTGGTGTTGGGCAGATCCTCGTGCTCGCGGAACTCCTGCTTGATCGAGTCGAGCATGTCGTCGACGAGGATGCCGCGCTCGCCACCCGCGATCGTGCGCTTGATCGAGAGCTTCTTCGCGCGGCGCACGATGTTCTCGATCATGGCGCCCGACGAGAAGTCCTTGAAGTACAGGAGCTCCTTGTCGCCGTTCTGGTACGTCACCTCGAGGAACTTGTTCTCGTCGCCGGTGTCGTACATGTGCTCGACCGCGAGGTCGATCATCCGCGTGACGGCCTGCTGCGCGTCGCCGTCGGTTTGCTTCAGCGCGGTCTCCGCGATCGGCAGGGTCGGCGTGAGGTACTGCTCGAAGATCTGCTTCGCGCTCGTCGCGTCCGGACGTTCGATCTTGATTTTCACGTCGAGGCGACCGGGTCGCAGGATCGCGGGGTCGATGAGGTCTTCGCGGTTCGACGCGCCGATCACGATCACGTTCTTCAACGACTCGACACCGTCGATCTCCGCCAGCAGCTGCGGCACGATCGTCGACTCGATGTCGGAGGAGATGCCCGTGCCGCGCGTGCGGAACAGCGAGTCCATCTCGTCGAAGAACACGATCACCGGGTAGCCCTCTTCGCTCTTCTCGCGCGCGCGCTCGAAGATCAGGCGGATCTGGCGCTCGGTCTCGCCCACATACTTGTTGAGCAGCTCCGGCCCCTTGATGTTCAGGAAGTAGCTCCTGGCCTGGCGGTCCCCCGATTGCTCGGCGACCTTCTTGGCCAGGGAGTTCGCAACGGCCTTGGCGATGAGCGTCTTGCCGCAGCCGGGCGGCCCGTAGAGCAGGATGCCCTTCGGCGGGCGCAGCTGGTGCTCGCGGAACAGCTCGGCGTGCAGGAACGGCAGTTCCACCGCGTCGCGAATCGCCTCGATCTGGCGACCCAGGCCACCGATGTCGGTGTAGTCGATGTCGGGGACCTCTTCGAGGATCAGCTCCTCGACCTCACTCTTCGGGATGCGCTCGTAGGCATATCCCGAGCGCGACTCGAGCAGCAGCGAGTCGCCCGCGCGCAACGGCGCTGCACGCAAGATCTCGGCGAGGTAGACGACGCGTTCCTCGTCGGTGTGCCCGACGACCAGGGCGCGGTCCTCGCCCTCGAGGATCTCCTTCGGCATGACGATCTCGCCGGCGCGCTCGAAGCCGCGTACCGCGACGACGTTCATCGCCTCGTTGAGCATGACTTCCTGGCCGTGCTTGAGCTCGTCGAGCTTGACCTCGGGCGAGACCGCGACCCGCAGCTTGCGGCCGGTCGTGAAGATGTCGACGGTGCCGTCGTCGAAGGCCTCGAGGAACACGCCGTAGCCGCTCGGCGGCTGGGCGAGGCGGTCGATCTCTTCCTTGAGCGCGACCATCTGGTCGCGCGCCTCGCGGAGGGTCTGCGACAGGCGCTCGTTGCGGTCGTTGAGCGCGGCGATGCGCGCCTGGGTCTCGGCAAGCCGGTCTTCGAGTACGCGCATGTGCCGGGGTGACTCGGCGATCTTCGAGCGGAGCAGCTCGACTTCCTGCTCGAGGTACGCAGCGCGGCGTCGCGCGTCGGGATCGGATTCGCCCGATCGCTGGCCTGACTGCGGATCGCGCGGCTCGGGAGCCATGCGGCCACCTCCAGAATCCGTGGAGTGTTCGCGAAAACTCACCCTACACACGACGGGCCGAGTAATCGGGCAACTATCGTGGGGGCGGTAGGAGAAGCAACACAGCCGTAATCGAGCACTGCGAGGTATTGCCCCGTCATGACCGACGATCTACAGGTCTGGATCGACCAGGATCTGTGCACCGGCGACGGGTTGTGCGTGCAGTACGCCCCGGAGGTCTTCGAGTTCGACATCGACGGCCTGGCGTATGTGAAGGACGGCACGGGCGAACTGCTCGCGGCGCCCCGGCAGCGGGCGGTTGTGCCGTCCGATCTGAAACTGGACGTGATCAGTTCGGCCAAGGAGTGCCCGGGCGACTGCATCCACGTGGTGCGGGCGACCGACGACGTCGAGGTCGCCGGCCCCGACGCGTAGGGCGCCGTCGCTCAGCCGGTCGCGCCCTTGGCCGGCCGGCGTTGCCGCGGCGGTGCGTTGACACCAGGGGCGAGTCGACGGGCGCTCACGAGGAACGCGGTGTGCCCGATCATCCGGTGGTCCGGGCGGACCGCCAGCCCGACGACGTGCCAGGTGCGCATGAACGTCTCCCAGGCAGCAGGTTCGGTGAACCCGCCTCGTTCGCGCAATGCCTCGACCAGGCGTGACACCTGGGTCGTGGTCGCCACGTAGCCGATGAGTACGCCGCCGGGGTTGAGCGCCTCGGCCATCGCCGCCAAAACGTCCTCCGGGTTGAGCATGTCGAGGATCACCCGGTCGACGGGTTCGCTCGGCGGGTGCTCGGCGGCATCACGCACGCGCAGCCCCCAGTTCACCGGGCGCTCGCCGAAGAAGGTCTCGACGTTCCGGACGGCCACCTCGGCGTGGTCCTCGCGCACTTCGTAGGAGATGACCCGTCCGGTCGGACCGACGGCGCGCAGCAGCGCGCAGGTGAGCGATCCTGAGCCGGCGCCGGCCTCGAGGACGGTCGCGCCGGGATGGATGTCGCCCATCGCGATGATCTGCGCGGCGTCCTTCGGATAGATGACCGCCGCGCCGCGGGGCATCGACAGCACGAAGTCGACCAGCAACGGGCGCAGGGCGAGATAGAGCGTGCCGGCAGTCGAGGGCACCACGCTGCCCTCGGGCGCGCCGATCAGGGCGTCGTGCTCGATCGCACCGCGGTGCGTGTGGAACTGCTTGCCCGGCTCGAGGGTGACGGTGTGCAGCCGTCCCTTGGGGTCGCTGAGCTGCACCCGCTCACCTGCACGGAACGGCCCCGACCCGGGCGCTTCGTGATGACTCACCGGCCGGTGCCACCCAGGGCGGCGGCCAGGTCGGATGTTGCCAGGATGCCGGCCGGCTCGCCGGTGTCGTCCACGACGAGGTACTCCGAGGCCGGCGTGGCGCGCACGGCATCGAGCAGGTCCTCGCCGTTGAGTCCCCGGTGCAGGACGAGACCGGCCTCGAGCGGGCGGGCGACGGTGCTCAGCTGCACCCACGGCCGCCGGTCGGGCGGCACGGCGTTCACGCGCGCCTCGTCGACGATCGCGGCTGGATGGTCGCTCGAGTCAACAACCACCAGACCGCGGGCGCTGCCCTGCCACATCCGCCGCAGCGCTTCGGCGATCGACAGGTCGGGTGGGACGAGCAGGCCTGGGCGGAGCAGCTTCTCGAGATCGATCTGCGGCAGTCGCGCCATAACCTCGGCGTACTTCAGCGCCTGGCCCGCACCGAACCAGAGATAGGCGGCCAGCATGATCCCGACGAACGCCGGGACGATGTCGTTGGCGTCCCGGTTCACGATCAGGCTGAGCACCAGCACGCCGCCGGCCACGACTCGTCCGGCCCAGGCACCGAAACGCGTGCCGACCAACTGCGAGCGCGACACGGCCCAGACCGCGGAGCGGAGCAGCCGCCCGCCGTCCAGCGGCAGACCGGGCAGCACGTTGAAGATGACGACGACCAGATTGCTCCAGTACAACAACTCGACGAGCGCGCCGGCCAGGGTGTTCGGGTCGAGTGCAGTGCGCAGTGCGGCTGCGCCACCGGTGATCGCCAGCGACACCGCGGGCCCGGCGGCGGCGATCAGGAACTCGTCGCGCGGGCGCTCTGGCTCCTTCTCGATCTCGGAGATGCCGCCGAGCAGGAAGATCACGATCCGCTTCACCGGCTTTTTCAGCGCGAGGCTGACGGCGGTGTGGCCGAGTTCGTGCGCGAGCACGCAGAGTGCGAACAGCAGCGCGTAGGCGAAGGCGATGAGGTAGGCGGAGCTGGACGAGACCCCGGGGACGGCGTCCTCGACGACCGGCCCGTAGTAGAACGTGAGCAACGCCGCGATGATCAGCCAGGACGGCGCGAAGTAGAGCGGAACGCCGAAGAAGCGGCCCACCGTCAGCAACCGGACGCGGGGTGCCCGCCGCGGCGCTTGTTGCTTCGGGCTACTCACTGCGTCGATGCTACGGGGCATTGCATGGGATAACCGGTTACCCTACGTTGCCGTGGACGACACCGGAAGCAGCGCGGACGAGTCCGCCGTGCCGTCCGCCGAGCCCATCGCCGACCGGATCGCCGACGTGAGTGCACGGGCCGATGCCCTGGCCGCCCGAGTGGCCGAGTTGACCGAGCAGGATCAGCCGGCACCCGATCCGGAGCCGGCAGCGGAACGAGGCCGCGTGCGGCGGCTGTCGGGCTGGTTGTTCGAGCGGCACCCGCCACGCAACGCCGACGGCGCCGCGGCTGCCGAGCCTTCGGTCGAGGCTGAGCCCGAACCGGAGCCCGCACCCGAGCCGGCAGCTGAGCCTGCGCCGCTCAAACCGGCGCCGATCTCGCTCGCGCTCGACGCGGCCGAGGCTGCCGCCGAGACTCCCACTCCCGCAGCGCCTGACTTTGCCCCGCCAGAGCGTCCTGACGAGGCCGCTGAGGACGCAGTGGCGGGGCAAACTGAAGAACCTGATGAAGGTGAGCAGCCGGCGGACGAGGCGGGTGATCCGGAAGTCGAAGGGCTCAAGGCGCGGCCGCGGCCGTGGTCCGGAGCACCGGTCGTCTACGACAAGCCGGCCGTGTCGCTGAGCAAAGCCTCGTCCGGCCCCGCAAAGGCCGATCCGATCGCCGACTTCTTCGCGCGCAAGGACGACGACGAGGGCCGCCGTTGGTTCGGCCGGAAGGGCGGGACGCGCACCGAATCCGCCGGTGCGAGCACGAAGACCGACAAGCCCGCAGACAAGCCGTCCGAGAAAGCTACCGAGGCCGCCGACAGCAAGCCGTGGCCGAAAGCAATCCGGCGCACGGTGCGCTTCGTCGTCGTCGTCGCGATCGCCGTCGCGGCCGCGTTGTTGCTGCGCACCTACGTCGTGCAGCCCTATTACGTGCCGTCCCAGTCGATGGAGCCCACCCTGCATGGCTGCCCGGGCTGCAACGACGACCACGTGCTGGTCGAGAAGCTCTCCTACCGCTTCCATGATGTGAAGGCCGGCGACATCGTCGTGTTCCACCGCCCCGCCTCCTGGCCCGTCGGGCAGGTGCCCGACGATGTGCTCATCAAACGGGTCATCGGCGTGGCCGGTGACCGGCTCACGCTCAAGCACGGCCGGGTGTTCCGGAACGGCCAGCCGCTCGACGAGCCATACGTCAACCAGAAGTGCAGACGTGGGACGACCGATAAGACCGGGTCGATCCACAAGAAGGCCTATCCGCGAGTGCCGAACGGCGAGGTGTTCGTGATGGGCGACAACCGGTGCGACTCCGAGGACAGCCGCTTCTTCGGCGACGTGCCGACCAGCGACGTCATCGGTCGCGCATTCCTGATCATCTGGCCGGTCGGCCGGATCCATTCCCTCAACTAGCCGCATCGCGCGCGTCGCAGGCCGAAAGTGTCAGCACCGGAACCTAGTGTCGAGCCCATGACAGATACGGCCGTGCGTGCAGACCTCGAGTCGGGCGAGCTGCCCGAGGTGGTACTCGGCTCGCTGTCGCCCTCACGCGCCGCCGACTTCAAGACCTGCCCGCTGCTGTACCGCTTCCGCACCATCGACCGCTTCCCCGAGATGCCTTCGCGCGAGGCGATGCGCGGCACGATGGTGCACGCGGTGCTCGAGCAGCTGTTCGATCTGCCGCGCCCCGACCGGACGCTGGCCGCCGCGCGCGACATGGTCGCTCCGGTCTGGCAACGGCTGTTGGACGAGACGCCCGATGCCGATCAGCTGTTCGCCGGCGACGCCGATGGCAATGAGCTGGCCGATTGGCTCGCCTCGGCCGACCGGTTGCTCGGCAACTACTTCGCTCTCGAGGACCCTGCGCGCTTCGATCCCGCTGCTCGCGAGCAGCTGGTCGAGGTGGTCATCGACGGGTTACGCCTACGCGGCTACGTCGACCGGCTCGACGTGAACGCCGCGGGCGACGTCCGCGTCGTCGATTACAAGACCGGTGCCACGCCACGCGAGACGTTCGAGGCGAAGGCGCTGTTCCAGATGAAGTTCTACGCGCTGGTGCTCTGGCGCACGCGCGGTGTCGTCCCGCGCCAGCTACGGCTGATGTACCTCGCCGACACCGACACGCTCAGCTACACGCCCGACGCCGAGGAGCTCGTCCGGTTCGAACGCACTCTGCGAGCCATCTGGGCGGCGATCGAGCGGGCGACGCAGACCGGCGACTTCCGCCCCAGCCCGAGCCGGATGTGCGACTGGTGCGACCACCATGCGCGCTGCCCGGAATTCGGCGGCACTCCCCCGCCGTTCCCGGTCGACGCGCTCGCCGCTGCGCAGTCGGATCGCCGCGACAGCGGTTGACACCGACCCGGCAGACTGAAGGTATGCCGCAACGGATGTCGCGCGAGCGCGCCTACGAATTCCTGGCCGAGGGAACCCGCACCGGCAAGCTCGCCACCACTCGCCCGGACGGCCGACCGCACGTCGCGCCGATCTGGTTCGTCCTCGACGGCGACGACCTCGTCTTCAACACCGGGGCCGAAACCGTCAAGGGCCGGTCGCTACGCCGCGACGCACGAGCCGCCCTCACGGTCGATCTCGAGGAGCCGCCTTACGCGTTCGTGACGGTCGAGGGGACGGTGACGATCGAGGACGAGCCGGCGCAGATGCTGCCGTATTCGATCGAGATCGGCCGGCGGTACATGGGCGACGAGCGCGGTGAGGAGTTCGGGCGTCGCAATGCCGTCGAGGGTGAGTTGCTGATCCGGCTGCATCCGACCCGGTTCGTCGGCTTCGACGACATGGCCGGGCACTGAAACCGAGCTCAGTCGAGGTGCCGTAGCTGCGGCCAGGCCGTGCGCCAGCCGCCCAGCGGCCGGCGGCACAGGGCCACCGGTTCGCCCTGCTCCTCGGTGTCGACGCCGAGATGGTTGTCGAGTCGAGCACGGACCGCGCAGGTGGCGAACAGGTCCCGGGACGACGGGTACTGCCCGCCCACGAACACCACGATCGTCGCGTTCGCCGGCGGGGGTGGCAGGTCGTGCAGTGCGTTCTGCCCGCTGAACGGCGGTGGCAGCCCGTCGGCCGGGCCGTAGCGATCGACTGCGCCCGCCTCGCCGTAGTTGGTCGCGTAGACGATCGCGTGCGCACGGTCTGTGGCGGGTATCTCGCGGTACACGGCGGCGATCTCGGCCACGTACGTGGGCCAGCCGACCGAGTCTCGGGCGACCTGGTTGATGTCGGCGATCGGTGTGTTTGCGAGCGAGTGCAGCGGCACCAGCGGCAGCGCCAGCACGAGGCTCACCGCCGCGTTCACCGCGACTCCCGCGATCGCGGCCCGCCGCCAGCCGTTGCCCCGGTAGAGCAGCGGCTCGGCCGACGCGCACCCGGCGGCGAACAGGACGTCCTGCAGGCCGAGCGGGTAGTAGAACTGCGCACCCATGACGAACACGAACACGAGCAGCACGGGAAAGGCCACCGCCAGGAAGCGCAGCTCGCGTTGCCGCCACAGCCAGCGCAGGCCACCGATCCAGAGCCCGACCAGCGGGGGCCCGAGCATGAGGATCAGGAACGGCCACATCATGATCCGCACGGATGTGGCGTTGTTCCGGGCCAGGGCCTGCCCCATCGCGAACTGCGGCCAGCCGTGCGCCCCCTGGTAGAGAAGGTTGGGCAGACCGACGAGCACGGCGATCGCCGCGGCACCCAGCACGGCACGCGACACGAGCAGTCGGCGCGGGCCGACCAGTGCCAGCGCAACGGCCAGCGACACGAGCAGCACCGCAACCAGCAGCTTGTTGTACATGCTCAGTCCGGTAAGCAGCCCCGCAGCCAGCCACCAGCGCGGTTCGACCCGCCGGATCGCCCGCACGATGCACAATGCGATCGCCGGCCACACCGGCAGGTCGATGGTCGAGGTCAGCAGGGCGTGCCCCATGATCAGCGGTATTGCTGCGGACGCGTACCCCCAGGCAGCGAGCGCTTGGGCTCGCCGTCCGCCGCCGAACTCGCGGGCAAGCAGGCCGATCACCACGACCGACGCCATCGTGGCCAAGGTCGCCGGAATCCGGATCGCCCACGTCGCGTCGGTGAATGCCGCGCTGAACGCGTGTGCCAGCAGTGGCGTCAGTGGGGGTTGGTCGACGTATCCCCACGCATTCGGCAGCATCCGGAAGTAGAGCTCGTCACGGTGGTAGCCGTATCCCGAGCTGAATGCGGTCAGCACGATCCCCGACACCAGTGCCGCACCGTAGATGTGGGCACGCGCCGGTGGCGGAATCCCTGGCGGTCGCATCAGCGCCGATCGTGCCAGCAGGTTCGGACATCGGTCCGTCAGTGCGCGGCGAAGCTGATCAGCGGGATCGCCGTCTCTGCCGGGGTGCGGGCGCCGTGCAGTCCGACCAGGGACGACACCTGGGCGGGTTCGTGCCCGGTCGCGAATATGGCCGTTTCACCGCGACTGATCACCACGACGTCGCCGATCCGCTCGGCGAACTCCGGGCGCACCGGGCCGAGCAGACCAGTTGCCAGGACCTCGTCGCGGGTCAGGACGTCGGCACGGTGCGCGAGGACGGCCGACCACGCGGCATGCACGTCGCCGGACGCACCGGGCTGCGTGTACAGGTAACGGAAGCGCGGCTCGCCGGCGACCACCCGTAGGCCTGCGGAGAGCCGTGGGTCGTCGGCCAGGTCGAGGCGCGCCGACGTCGGAATGTCAAGGCCGCCGTGATCGGCGGTGACGAGCAGCGCGGTGTCGCGCGGCAGCGCGGCGCGCAGTCGGCTCAGGAAGGTCCCGGTGCGCTCGGCTGCCGCGGCCCACTCCGGCGAGCCGAGGCCGTGCCCGTGCATGGCCGAGTCCATCGCTGGCGTGTAGCTGTAGACGAATCGGGCGCCCTCGTCCAAGGCGTGGAGAATCGCGGTCACCTTGTCGTCGGCGCGGGCCAGCGGGACGAACCGCGCCCCGCCGTAGGCCGCAGCGGTCAGCCCGCTGCCCTCGAACAGCCCGGGCAATACGACGGCGGAGGTGATACCCGCGTCCGCGGCGCGGGCGAACAGTGTCGGCACCGGCGCCCAGGTCGCGACCGGTGGGTCCGTGCGCCACAGGATGTGCGTGAGCACCCGGTCGGTGCCCGGGACGTTGACGGTGAACCCGACGATGCCGTGCTCGCCCGGCGCGACGCCGGTGCCCAGTGAGACCAGACTCGTCGGTGTCGTCGACGGCAGCGTGCAGGCGAGTTCGTCCAGCCGTCCTGCTCCCCCGGCGAGCACGTCCGCGAACAGCGGGGCACTCTCGGCAGCCTGAGGCAGCAGGTGGTAGCCGAGCCCGTCCACGAGCACCAGCACGATGCGGTGCGGCGAGCCGAGTGGCCCGGCAAGGCCGAGCCGGTCGTCCGTGCCGAGCCCGAGCAGCGCGAACGCGCTCGGCAGCACGTCGGTCAGCGAGCCGGTCACCGGTCGCGGACGAACTCATCAAGTTTGTCGACAGACAGATTTGTCAATGAGTCGACAATTCGTACGCTCGCCTCGGCGGTCACGGTGACATGGTGTGGGATGCCGATGACCACACAGCCGGCCGCAGTGGCCGATGCGATGCCGGTCGTCGAGTCCTCGATCGCGACGCACATGCGCGGGTCCGCGCCCAGCCGCGCCGCGGCGGTCAGGTAGGCCTCCGGGTGCGGCTTGCCGTCGCTGACCTGGTCCCCGGTGACCACCGCCGCGAACGTGCCCGGCGGCAGTTGCGCGGTCATCGTGTCGGCCAGCCGTGCGTACGACATCGTGACCAGCGCGCACGGCACGCCACGCTCGGCCAGCGACGCGAGCAGCTCACGCGCGCCCGGCCGCCACGGGATCTCCTTCTCGGTGGCGATCACGACATCGTCGAGCAGGCGCTCCACGATGTCGGGCGGGTCCATGTCGACGCCGCCGTGCTCGCGGATGTAGATCGCCGAGTCGATCAGGGCGTTGCCGACCAGAGCGTGTGCGTGCGCATCACTCCACGTACCGCCGAACGACTCCACCAGCGCGTATTCGGCCGCGATCCAGTACGGCTCGGTGTCGACCAGCGTCCCGTCCATGTCGAACAGCACCGCCTCGAGTCGGAGGCCCAAGTTCTCGGGCCTAGCGGTCATTGGGCGGACCCGTCGGTACACAACGGGTACACATCAGGGACGAGCTTGCTCATCGTCTTGGCCATCGCGGCA
>DASXJN010000006.1:0-5172 GCA_036497365.1 Jatrophihabitantaceae bacterium
TCAACTCGGCTGCGGCACGGAGCATCTGCACGCGCCGCGCCTCGTTGTTCGGCGTGGCCGGGGCCATGTCTGCCATCGTCGGCCCTCCTCGAGTCTTGTTGGCGACCCTAGCATCCGTTAGATTGAACAGTCAGTCAAACATGCCAGGAGGCGGGACGATGCCGAATAGGTACGACGCGATCGTGGTCGGCGGGGGACACAACGGTCTGGTGTCAGCGGCCTACCTCGCGCGGTCCGGGGCACGGACCCTCGTCCTCGAGTCACGCGGCAGCCTCGGCGGGGCGGCCACGACCGAAGCGCCCTGGCCGGACGCACCGCACTTGCGCGTCACCCGGCTCTCGTACGTCATGAGCCTGATGCCGCCGACGATCGTCAACGACCTGTCGCTCGAGCGGCACGGCTACAAGGTGCACCCGATGGGCCCGTACTACCAGGCGTTCCCCGAGGGCGGCTCGCTCACCATCTACGAGGACGATCCGGCGCGCACCTACGACGAGATCGCCAAGTGGTCGAAGAAGGACGCCGAGGCGTGGCCGAAGTGGAACGCCTGGCTGGCCGGGATCGCCGACTTCATGGGTCCGTTGCTCACCCGCGTGCCGCCGGCGCTCGGGTCGCACCGGCCGTCCGATCTGGTCGACACGGCCAAGCTCGCCTGGAGCCACCGCGGGCTGGATGTACGCACCACAGCGGACATCACCCGGCTGATGACGATGAGCATCGCCGATCTGCTCGACGACTGGTTCGAGTCGCCGCAGATCAAGGGCGCGATGGCGGTGAACGGGGTCATCGGTACTTGGGCCGGTCCGTGCGAGCCGGGCACCGCCTACGTCATGGCGCACCACTCGATCGGCGACGTGGGCGACGGACAGCTCGGCAGCTGGGGCTACCCCGAAGGCGGGATGGGCGCGGTGTCGGCCGCCATCGCGTCGTCGGCGCGGGACTTCGGCGCCGAGATCCGCACCAACGCGCGCGTGGAGCGGCTGATCGTGCGCGACGGACGGGTGCGCGGTGCGGTGCTGGCGAACGGCGAAGAGATCCTCGCGCCGCTCGTGGTCACCTCGCTGCATCCCAAGATCGCGTTCCTCGACCAGGTACCGCGCAGCGAGTTGCCCGAGAGCTTCGTGACCGACATCGAGCGGTGGAAGACGCGCAGCGGCGTCGTGAAGATCAATCTTGCGCTGGCCGAGCTGCCGAACTTCACCGCCGACCCGAGCAACGGCATCGCCGAGCACCACACCGGCTCGGTCGAGATGGCGCCGACCGTCGAATTCATCGAGCGGGCCTTCCAGGACGCCCGCGAGGGTCGTCCGGCAACCGCGCCGTTCAGCGACGGCGTGATCCCGACCAGCCTCGACACGACCCTCAACCCGGACGGCACGCACATCATGTCGCTGTTCACGCAGTGGGTGCCCGCGGAGTGGAGCGCCGCGCCGCACACCGAGGAGCTCGAGGCCTACACCGATCGACTCATCGACCTGTACGACGCGGTGGCGCCGAACTTCCGCTCGTCGATCCTGCACCGCGACATCGTCGGACCGCACGAGATGGAAACCGAGTACGGGCTGGTCGGCGGCAACATCTTCCACGGCGAGCTCTCGCTCGAGCAGCTGTTCCACATGCGTCCTGCTCCCGGCTATGCCGACTACCGCACGCCGATCTCAGGCCTGTACAACGCCAGCTCGGCCACCCACGCAGGCGGGGGAGTGTGCGGCATCCCCGGCTGGCAGGCCGCGCGTGCCGCGCTGAAAGACCAGAAGCGTGGCTCGCTCCGTCGGCGACTTTCCCGACGGGCTTCGTGACGTCGATCGGATCGATGCTGGCGGCGCGCTCGATCGCGCTCGTCGGCGCGAGCGCGCGCCCCGACAGCTTCGGCGCGCGCATGATCACCGAGGTCGACCGCAGCAGCGGGGTGCGCGAGTCATTTCTGGTCAACCCGCGCTACGACGAGATAGCCGGACGGCCGTGCGTGCCGTCGCTGAAAGATCTCGACGCGCCCGTCGACCTCGTCCTGCTCGGCGTGCGCGATGACGCCCTCGAGGAACAGCTCCGCGATGCCGCCGCACTCGGCGCCAGGTCAGCGGTGATCTTCGGTAGCGCCCACGGCGAGGAGCTGCGCGCCTCGCTGCGCAGCATCGCCACGGAAGCCGGCATGGCGGTGTGCGGCGCCGGCTGCATGGGCTTCGTCAACGTCGCGCAGGATCTGCGTGCGACGGGCTATTTGGAGCGCGACGAGCTGCCACGCGGGCCGATCTCGCTCGTCACGCACTCCGGGTCGGTCTTCTCGGCGCTGCTCCGCACGCGCCGCGCTCTCGGCTACACGTTGGCCATATCGTCCGGCCAGGAGCTGGTCACGACGACGGCGCAGTACGTCGAGCACCTGCTTGCCGAGACCGACACCCGCGTGATCGGCCTGGTGCTCGAGACCGTGCGTGAAGGCCCGCGCCTGGTCGCGGCGCTACGCAGTGCGGCAGCATCGGACGTACCGGTCGTCCTGCTCCCCGTCGGGGGCTCGCCGCTCGGATCCGCTTTGGTGACCGCACATTCCGGTGCGCTCGCCGGCGGCCGGGCGACCTGGGAGGCGTTGGCCGAAGGCACCGGCGCGCTACCTGTCAGCGACCTGGCCGAGTTCACCGACACGCTCGAACTGCTCGCGATCGGACGCCGCGCGCGGCGCGGCCACGGCATCGCGACCGTGCACGACTCCGGCGCCGAACGCACGCTGGTCGCCGACATCGCGCACGAGCTCGACGTGCCGTTCGCCCAGCTGTCGGACAGCACGCTGACCCAGCTCGACGAACTGCTCGACGATGGCCTGCTCGCCGCCAACCCGCTCGACCTGTGGGGCACCGGAGCGGGTACGCGCACGCTGTTCGGCGCCAGCCTGCAGACGATGGCAGCCGACCCGTCCGTGTCGGCGCTCGCGCTCGCTATCGACCTCGTCGAGGAGTACGACGGTGACACGTCCTACGTCGACGCTGCGCTGGACTACGACGGCGACGCGCCGATCGTCGTGCTGAGCAATCTGGCGTCGGCGATCGACAGCGCCGGTGCGCAGCGGTTACGCGCGGCGGGCATCCCGGTGCTCGAAGGCACCCGTAGCGGGCTCGTGGCGCTGCGCAATCTGCTTACGCTCGCCGCCGATCGTCCGTCCGGCCGGGACGAGCCGGTCGACGTGGCGCGTCGGCAACGTTGGCGGGATCGCCTCAGTGGCATGAACAGCGGCGCCACCGCGCTCGAGCTGCTGGCCGACTACGGACTCTCTGTCGTCGCATCGCGCGGGGCGACGGACGAGGACGACGCGGTTGCGGCCGCAGCTGCGATCGGTTACCCGATCGTGGTGAAGACCGACGAACCGTCGATCTCGCACAAGTCCGATGTGCGCGGTGTGCTCCTCGGGCTCACCGACGAGGCTGCGGTGCGCACCGCCTACCGCGACCTGTCGAGACGACTCGGGCCGCGCGTGCTCGTGTGCGCCACCGCGGCAGCCGGCGTCGAACTGACCTTCGGCGTCGTGCGCGACCCGCAACTCGGCCCACTCGTCGTGGTCGCCGCCGGCGGTGTGCTGACCGAGCTGTTGCACGACCGCGCGGTGGCCCTGCCGCCGCTGTCGCGACAACGGGCCGAGAATCTGCTGTCACGACTGCGGATCCGTCCGTTGTTGGACGGTTGGCGCGGTGCCCCGGCAGCCGACCTCGACGCGGTTGTTGACGCGATCGTCGCGATCGGACAGCTCGCTGCCGAGCTCGGTGACCGGCTCGATGCTCTCGACGTCAACCCGTTGATCGTCGGTCCGTCCGGCGCGGTCGCCGTCGACGCACTGGTCGAACCATCGCGCTGAGCGACGTCCGAATCACGCCGGCGGTGTCCACGGCTGGATGAAGGCGTTGCCCGGGCGACCCTCGACGGCCATCAGCAGCGAGGCGGCCGAAGCGCCGTCCAACTGCTCGCGGATGATGTCGGCGTGCCCGGCGTGACGTGCGAACTCCTCGATGTGGTGCACGAGGTGGAAGCGTTGCACTGAATCGGTCGGTCCGAACCGGCCGTCCCACGGAGCCGGCGGGGCGACCACGTCGGCGCCCGGATCCGTGTCCCTCACGTCGGCCAGGTAGGTATCGCGGGCCTGGTCGAACTCCGCCAATGCCGACCCGAGCGTCTCGTCCACGGTCAGGGCGAAACTGCCGAGGAAAAGCGCGACGCCCGCGTCGTCCGGCATCGCGCCCGGGTCGGCGCGCTGTCGTTCCCGCTGGCCCATCACGTAAGTGGCGTGCTTGATCAGCCCGCCGATCGAGAGCGCGCTGCGACACGGTGTCGCACGGGCCTGCTCATCGCTGAGCCCGTATGCCGTGGCGCGCAACGATTCGAGCTGCGCCTCGATGTACCCGACGAGAAGCTCGCCCTCGGTGTGCTTGCCCGGTCCGAACATGAGACCCCATTCCTCGACAACCGTGTGGAGGAGGAGTCAATCCGGTCAGTAGGAACGACGGCTTCCGCATTGGTGCCGAGTGCGCATCCAGCTCGCTCGGATGTGGCTCACGTGGACAAGCCGACCTTGCGGGCTAACCGCTCCAGGTCGGCGAAGTTCTCATCGACCCATCCCTCGGTGAGCGTGGAGCTGCCTTGGAACGAAGGCTTGACGATCAGATGGAAGTACAGGTTGCTTATCGCCGCTTTGACGCGCAGCCAGGGCAGCGCGTGCAGATCTGTCTCCGGCACCGGACGCACACTGGCATACCCGGCCAGGAAGACGTCGGCAAAATCCGTCGACGTCGCGCCGGTGAGATCTTCGGCCAGCCAACCGAAACTGGCAAGGTCGAGATCGTAGAAATACACCTCACCGTCGCAGATGTGCACGTTGTCCAACGACGGGTCACCGTGCCGGACGCCGAGCTGCAGATCGGCGGCGACCGCGCCGAGTTCACGCGCCGACGCCTCGGCGGTCACACGCACGAGATCCTGCCGGTCCGGGTCGTGGCGCAGCACGGCAAGGATCTGATCCAGATCCTCGTCCGCTCGGCGCTCCGTACGGGACAGCGAGGTCACGAAGGTGCCGGCCGCGTTGTGGAAGCGCGCGAGCGCGGCGCCGACGGCATTGAACAATTCGTCCGTCCACGGCGGCTCGGGCTTGGCGCCCGGTACCCACTCGGTCAAGGCGAACGGACGAGCGCCCTCGGG
>DASXJN010000007.1:0-3384 GCA_036497365.1 Jatrophihabitantaceae bacterium
GCGGGTACTCGACGCTCAAAGAGTTCCAGAAGGCCGAATTGATAGTGACAAGAGGCAGGTAGTGGCCATTCGCTTCGGGTACAAGGCGTCGAACGAGCAGTTCGCGCCGACCGAGTTGTTGAACTATTCGATTCTCGCCGAAGAGTGCGGGTTCGACTCGGTGTTCATCAGCGATCATCTGCAGCCGTGGCGTCATGACGGCGGTCATGCGCCGTTCGCGATGTCGTGGCTGGGTGCGCTCGGTGCGCGTACCGAGCGGATCGTGATGGGGACGTCGGTGCTGACGCCGACATTCCGGTACCACCCGGCGATCGTGGCGCAGGCGTTCGCGACGCTGGGCTGCCTGTTCGAGGGCCGGGTGATCCTGGGGATGGGCACCGGGGAGTCGATGAACGAGGTGCCGCTCGGTGTCGAGTGGCCCGAGGGCAAGGAGCGGTTCGCCCGGTTCCGCGAGGCCGTGCGGATCATCAAACAGCTCTGGACCGAGGAGCGGGTCAGTTTCGAAGGCGAGTACTACCGCACCGACAAGGCGACCATCTACGACCGTCCGGACCAGCCGGTGCCGATCTACCTGGCCGGGTCGGGCCCGGCGGCGACCCGCTATGCGGGCCGGGTGGGCGAGGGGTACATCACCACGTCCGGCAAGGGCGAGGAACTGTACCGCGACACGCTGCTGCCCGCGGTGAAGGAAGGCGCGGAGAAAGCCGAACGCAACATCGCCGAGCTGGATCTGACGATCGAGGTGAAGGTGTCCTTCGACCACGACCGCGACGCCGCGATGGAAGCAACCCGGTTCTGGGGCGCGCTCGGGCTGTCCGCGGAGCAGAAGTCCGGTGTGGAGGATCCGGTCGAGATGCAGCGGCTGGCCGACGAACTGTCCGTGGAGCAGACCGCCAAGCGGTTCATCGTGTCCACCGACCCCGACGAACACGTCGCCACGATCAAGCACTATCTGGATCTCGGTTTCACCCACCTGGTCTTCCACGCCCCCGGCCCCGACCAGGCCAAGTTCCTGCGCCTCTACGGCAAGGAAATACTCCCCAGACTGCGGAGCTTGTGACGGCTATGGACAACGGCCTCCGGCGCGCACTGCGTCGCGCCCGGGACGGCGTAGCGCTCGACGCTGCTGAGGCGGAGATTCTGCTGTCGGCACGCGGGGACCAGCTCGACGACCTCCTCGCCTCAGCCGCGCGGGTGCGCGACCAGGGGCTGGATGCGGCCGGCCGCCCTGGCGTCGTCACGTACTCACGCAAGGTGTTCATCCCGCTGACCCGGCTGTGCCGCGACCGCTGCCACTACTGCACGTTCGCGACGACTCCGAACCGGGTGGACGCGCCGTTCCTGTCGCCCGACCAGGTGCTCGCCATCGCCGAGCAGGGCGCGGCGCTCGGCTGCAAGGAAGCCCTGTTCACCCTGGGCGACCGTCCCGAGGAGCGCTGGCCGGCCGCGCGCGAATGGCTCGACGCGCACGGCTACGACTCGACACTGGCCTACGTGCGGGCGATGGCGATCCTGGTGCTCGAGCGCACCGGCCTGCTGCCGCATCTCAATCCCGGCGTGATGTCGTGGTCCGAACTTCAACGCCTCAAGCCGGTTGCGCCGTCCATGGGCATGATGCTCGAGACGACCTCGCGGCGTTTGTACGAGGACCCGCACGGCGCGCACTACGGCTCGCCCGACAAGGATCCCGCCGTCCGGCTGCGCGTGCTCGAGGACGCCGGCCGGTCGAACATCCCGTTCACCACCGGCATCCTGATCGGCATCGGCGAGACGCCGGCCGAGCGGGTCGATTCGATCTTCGCGATCCGCAAGGTCGCGCGCGCCTACGGCGGCATCCAGGAAGTCATCGTGCAGAACTTCCGCGCCAAGCCGGACACCGCGATGGCGCGCATGCCCGACGCCGACCTGCACGACCTGGCCGCGACCGTCGCCGTAGCGCGCCTCGTGCTCGGGCCGCGCCTGCGCATCCAGGCCCCGCCGAACCTCATCGGCAACGAGTACGGCTTGCTGTTGCGGGCCGGCATCGACGACTGGGGCGGCGTCTCGCCGTTGACGCCCGACCACGTCAACCCGGAGCGGCCGTGGCCGCAGATCGACGAGTTGGCAGCACGTTCGGCCGAGAGCGGCTTCGAACTCGTCGAGCGGCTGACGATCTACCCGGACTACGTGCGCAAGGGCGAGCCGTGGCTCGACCCCCGCGTCGTCCCGCACGTCGACGCGCTCGCGGCCGACACCGGGTTGGCGCGCACGGATGCCACCCTGCGCGGCATCCCGTGGCAGGAGCCGGACGACGCATGGCACTCGAACGGTGCCGGGTCGGGCCGGGTCGATCTGCACACTGCCATCGACACCGAGGGCCGCACCAAGGACCGTCGCGAGGACTTCGACAGCGTGTACGGCGATTGGGACGCGGTTCGCGAGGAAGCAGCGCGAACGTCAGCAGTGCAACGACTCGATGCGGACGTGCTTGCCGCGTTGCGATCGGCAGAGCGGGATCCGGCCGCGCTGTCGGACGACCAGGCGCTCGCGTTGCTGCATGCCGACGGCGCCGAACTCGATGCGATCGCTGGCCTCGCCGACGACCTGCGCCGTGACACCGTCGGCGGTGACGTCACCTACGTCGTCAACCGGAACATCAACTTCACCAACGTCTGCTACACCGGCTGCCGGTTCTGCGCGTTCGCCCAGCGGCGCACGGACGCCGACGCGTACACACTCTCGCTCGATCAGGTCGGCGACCGTGCCGAAGAGGCATGGGCGCTCGGTGCCACCGAGGTGTGCATGCAGGGCGGCATCCATCCCGACCTGCCGGGCACCGCGTACTTCGACATCGTCCGCGAGGTCAAGAAGCGCGTCTCGGACATGCACGTGCACGCGTTCAGCCCGATGGAGGTCGTCAACGGCGCGACTCGTACCGGGCTGTCGATCCGCGACTGGCTCAGCGAGGCGAAGGCGGCCGGCCTCGGTTCGATCCCCGGCACCGCGGCCGAGATCCTCGACGACGACGTTCGCTGGCTGCTGACGAAAGGCAAGCTGCCCGCGCAGCAGTGGATCGAGGTCGTCACGACCGCGCACGAACTCGGCATCCGCTCGTCGTCGACGATGATGTACGGGCACGTCGACAACCCGGCGCACTGGCTCGGTCACTTCCGCACGCTGGGCCGCATCCAGGACCGGACCGGCGGCTTCACCGAGTTCGTGCCGCTGCCGTTCGTGCACCAGAGCAGCCCGCTGTACCTGGCAGGTGGCGCGCGCCCCGGGCCGACACACCGCGACAACCGCGCGGTGCACGCGCTGGCGCGAATCATGTTGCACGGCAGGATCTCCAACATCCAGACCAGCTGGGTCAAGCTCGGAGTCGAGCGCACGCAGGTGATGCTCACC
>DASXJN010000008.1:0-11809 GCA_036497365.1 Jatrophihabitantaceae bacterium
TACGGTGGGACGATGGTCGGCATCTCCACGCAGCGTCCGAGGGTCGGGCACATCCAGTTCCTGAACTGCCTGCCGATCTATTGGGGGCTCGTGCGATCGGGCGCGCTGCTCGACGTCGAGCTCACCAAAGACACCCCGGACCGGCTCAACGACATGCTGGTCGAGGGAGCACTCGACATCGGCCCGATCTCGCTGGTCGAGTACCTGCGCCACGCCGACGACCTGGTGTTGCTCCCCGACGTCGCGGTCGGCTCGGACGGGCCGGTGCTGTCGGTCAATCTCGTGTCGCAGGTGCCGCTGGACCAACTGGACGGCCGCCGCGTCGCACTCGGGTCGACCTCGCGGACGTCCGTCCTGCTGGCGCGGATGTGGCTGGCCGAGGTGCACGGCGTGCATCCCGAGTACTTCGTCTGCCCGCCCGATCTGACCTCGATGCTGCTCGAGGCCGACGCCGCAGTCCTCATCGGCGACGCCGCGTTGCGCGCGACCTATGACGCGCCGCGCCGAGGGCTGGACGTGCACGATCTCGGCGCCGTGTGGAAGCAGTGGACGGGACTGCCGATGGTGTTCGCCGTCTGGGCGGCACGGCGCGACTATGCCGAGCAGAACCCGGGCCTGGTGAAGGACGTGCACGACGCGTTCGTCCGCAGCCGTGACGACGCGCTGGCGCACGTCGAGGACGTCGCCGCCGCGGCAGCACGGTGGGAGGTGTTCGACGGGCCGACGCTCGCGACGTACTTCCGCACGCTCGACTTCTCGCTCGGCACCCGGCAGGTCGACGGCCTGATCGAGTTCGCGCGCCGCGCCGCCCTGTACGGGACGGTGGATTCTCAGGTGATACCGAGCTTCGCAGCGGTGTAATCGGATGAATCCGACCCGCGCATGGGTGTACTAAGGAAGGGAAGCGCGAGGGGAGTCGAGTATGACGATCCACCAGTGCCCGAAGTGCGATCTTCGCTTCAGCTGGAACACCGAACTGGACGATCACTGCTGGCACGACCACCCGGAATTCCGGCACGAGTATCCCGCGCAGGCGCTGCCGGAAGAGCCGGTCGAGCAGCATGCCGCCGCTACGGCGACCGAAGCCGAGCCCTACCACGTGAACACAGGGTCGTTCTTCGGTTGGCTACAGCCCAGCCACGAGCCCGAGACGCCGCCTCACCGCAATCCGGGATGACGGCGCGCGACGAACGGGACGAGCACGCTGCGCGGTGACAGCCAGGCGCCGTAGGCGGACAACCGGTTGAGCGTGCCCGGAATCGCGACCATGCGGCCCTTGTCCATCGCGTCGATGCCGCAGCGCGCGACCTCGTCCGCCGGGCGCCACAAGATCTTCGGCAACGCACTCTCGGCCTGCTCCGGCGTGAAACCCGCGGTGTCGGCGAAGTTGGTGTCGACCGGGCCCGGGCACAGCACGGTCGCAGTCACGCCGGTGCCACGCAGTTCGCCGGCCAGACTCTGCGTGTACGAGAGCACGAACGCCTTCGCCGCCGAGTAGCCGGCCTGGCCGGGCAGCGGTTGGAACGCCGCCGTGGACGCCACGTTCAGCACCGCGCCGCGCTTGCGCGCGACCATGCCGGGGACGAATCGGCTGCACAGCTCGGTCACCGCGACCACGTCGACCTGGAGCATGTTCACCTCGGCGACCGGATCGGACTTCGCAACCGGTCCGAGCGTCGAGAGCCCGGCATTGTTGACGAGGATGTCCGGCGTGCGCGGGATGCGCTCGAGCAGACCGGCGCGGACCGCCGGATCACCGAGGTCGGCGGCCACGACGTCGGCGCCGGTGTTGCTCAGTGCGCCCGCGAGATCGTGCAGCTTGTCGACCGAGCGCGCGACAAGGGTGACGTGATGTCCGCGGCGCGCCAGTTCGCGCGCGAACTGCTCTCCGATGCCGGACGACGCCCCGGTGACGACGGCGGTGGTGTCGCGCCCTGGTGGCGGCAGACTCACCCGTCGTCCTCGGAACGTTCGCCGTCCTTCTCGCCGTCGTCGTCCTCAGAAGGTTCGCCGTCCTTCTCGCCGTCGTTCCCGGCGTCGCGGTCCTCGTTCTCCGGGTTGCTCGGCGAACTGGGGATCTCGCTGGTGCCGTCGACCGCGGTTCCGGACAGCAGGCCGTCCTCGGGATCGAAGTCGATCTTGTCGCGGTCGACGTAGATGTGGCCGTCGCCTTCCTTGCCGTACTCGTCGTGCCTCTCGGTGTCGTCGTCGGTTTCAGTGTCGTCGTCGCTGCGCATGTGGCGGCTCCGGTGCAATGGTCGGCGGGAACGTCCCAGCTGCCAGCCTGCCCAACGATCTTTGGGTCGTAACCCGGCTGACGCCGTAGCCTGAGGCGCATGTCACGAGTGCTGATAACCGGTGCGTCGCGTGGAATCGGTCGGGCGGCGGCACTGCGCTTGGCGCAGTCGGGCTGGGACGTCGTGGCCGGGGTTCGCAGCCCTGCCGACGGCGAGGCACTGCGCGGCGAGGACGAGCGGATCAGACCCGTCGTGCTCGATGTCGCGTCGGCCGAGAACATCGCCGAACTCGCGACGCTCGGCGAACTCGACGCGGTGGTGAACAACGCGGGCTACGCGCTGGACGGTCCGGTCGAGGGCCTGGACCTCGACGCGCTGCGCCGGCAGTTCGAGGTCAACGTGTTCGGTCAGGTCGCGGTGACCCAGCAGGTGCTGCCGATGCTGCGTCGCAGCCGGGGCCGGATCGTGTTCACGTCGTCGGTGAGCGGACGGCTGTCCACACCGATGACGGGTGCGTACAACGCGTCGAAGTTCGCGCTCGAGGCGATCGCTGACGCGCTGCGGGTGGAATTGCGGCCGTGGCGCGTGAAGGTGGTGCTGATCGAACCCGGACCGGTCGCCACCGATCTGTGGGGCAAGGCTGCCGAGCAACATGCGACGACCCTCGCCGGGTTGGCTCCCGAGATTCGCGAGCTGTACTCAGGGCACCTGGCGAACGTGCCGAAGGTGATCAAGACGATGCAGCGCATCGCGGTCGCACCGGACAAGGCCGTCGACAAGATCGAACGCGCGCTGACGGCTCGTCGGCCGCGGGCGCGTTATCACGTGAATCCGGGTACCGGCGTACAACTCGCGACCGCTGCGGTGACGCCCGCGCCGGTCTTCGACGCGGTCGTCGCGCGCTTCACCGGCGTCCCGCGAAAGGCCTGAGACGCTACGTCCGAAAACCGCCAGAAGCGGCTGCGCTCCTCGGCCAAAATCGAGGCATGACTGATTTCCGAATTCGTCCTCTCGACGCGTCGACGCTCGCCACGGTGCGGGCGCAAGGACGCGATGTGTCCGACACGCCGGTCGAGCAGGTCGTTGCCACCGGTGGCGAGCCGGTGCGCTGCTGCCTGCGCAATGCCGTGCCGGGCGAGGAGTTGATCCTGTTCGGCTACGAGCCGCGACTGCCGAAGCAAAGTCCGTACCGCGAGATCGGCGCGGTGTACGCGCATGCGTCGTCCTGCGACGCCGACGCGGAGTACGCCCAGTATCCGTCCGACTGGATGCCGCGAGCGCAGGTTCTGCGCGCCTACGACGAGCGCGGCTGGATCCATCCCGCGACAACCGTGCACGACGGCACCGATCCGGTGACCGCGCTCGAGCGTGTGCTGGCCGAGCCGGGCGTGGTCGAGGTGCACAGCCGCAACATCGACTACGGCTGCTTCATGTTTTCGGCAACCCGGTCAGCGTGACGTCGAGCCAGGTCGCGAGATCACGGATCTCGTGGACGACGGCCGCGGTCATCGCCTTGGTCGGTTCGACGTCCCAGTGCAGCGCGTTGACGCGAAGGACGCCGGCCCTGGAATCGGTGGTCGCGTCGAGCTTCCCGACGAGGCGGTCGGCATAGAGGATCGGCAGTGCGTAGTAGCCCCAGCGTCGTTGCTCCACCGGCTTGTAGATCTCGAGGGCGTACTCGTACTCGAACAGGTCGACCATGCGACGGCGATCGTGCAACAGCCGGTCGAGGGGTGACAGCACGGCGGCTCGTCCCTCGAACGGTTCGTCGAGAAGAGCCGGGTCGACGCGCCACGTGCCGCCGATTCCGTCGATGACGGCCGAGTCGCCGGCATTGCCGACATCCAGCGGCTCGACCGGGCAGTCCGGTCCTTTGGGGCGGGCGATGCCGAGTGCTGAGAGCCGGCGTTCGTTGCGATGGAATTCGGCCGCCTCGACCGGGATGCTCGGGCCGTCCGGATAGATGCGTTCGGCGAGGTCCCACAACCGGTCACGCCCGCGCCGGCCGGCCACGGCGACCTCGCCGCGCTGCTCCATCAGGTCGAGCAACTGCCGGACGTTGCGGTTGTTGTTCCATCCCGTCGACCGCCACGCGACCGCGCACGTGTCGGGCAGTTCGCGCGAGGTCCGCGGGCCGTCCGCCTCGAGCCGCTTGAGGATGTCGCGGCGGCAGGCATCGTTCGCCTCGACCCAGTCGCGCTGCGCCTTCTGCCAGCCCAGCAGGCGGTCCTCCTCGCCGGGCCAGGCCGCCATGTCGGCGCGGTAGAGCGCGAGGTCCTCGGCCGGGCGGATCGTGCCGCGGAACTCGACGAGTTCCTTCGTCTGCAGCGCGGCCGCGAGATCGTCCCAGCGATAGCTGCTGCCGAGCCGGCTCCACGCCACGAGGTCGGCACTGGGAGCCACGGTCTTGTTCGTGTCGACCTGGAGCAGGGTCAGCTGGCGGACGAGGTCGAGCAGATCGCTCGGGCGGTCGCGATGCAGCCACTGCGCCTGGATCGCGACCCGCCGGGCGTCGCGGCGGGAGAGTTCGTGGACGGCCACGGCTCGACGCTAACCCGCCGCGACGACAACGGCACCGCCGTCCGGGCCGGAACTGTTGGCCGCCGTGCAGGGAGACACGCCGTAGATCACCCTGCACGAGGGCCAAGTGCGGCGAAGCCGCGCGCATGACGAGAAGGTCAGGTGAGCGGGGCGGCCCAGCCGGGGCGGGCGATCAGGCAGAACGGATGACCGGCCGGGTCGGCGAAGACGTCGTCGGCCAGTTGCCGCGCGCCGAGCGACACCGCCCACGGACGGGCCGCAGCAACGTCGTCCACCATCACGTCGAGATGCACCTGCTGCGGGACCGAAGGATCCGGCCACGTCGGCCGACGATGATCAGCAGCCAACTGGAACGCCAGCCCGGACGTCGTGTCGTCCGCCGACACCACCACGAAGTCCGCGCTCTCGTACGTGATCGGCAACTCGAGCAATGTCGAGTAGAACCGCGCCAGCGCAAGAGGATCCGGGCAGTCGAGGATCACGTGATGCAGCCGCCCCTTCACGGCGCGGCCACCAGGGTCGCCGGATGCTGTAGCCGATCCGCGACGGCCACCGCGGTCACCACCGCCAGCACGGCCACGGCAAGCGTCAACGCGGACACGTGCGGCGCGAGCACCAACAGCGCCAGCAGCACGGCCACAGCGACGATCCGCGGCCACGACGGGATCCGCCACACCACTGCCTTGAACACCGCGTGCCCGCCCAGGAACAGTGCCACCCCGCCGACGACCAGCCACGAGGTCGCCATCCGGCCGTGCGCGCTCGGCGCGTGCAGGACGACGTCGTCCGCGGCGGCTGTGACGATGATCCCGGCGACGATCAGCGGATGCACCCAGTGGAAGGCGTTGCGTCCCAGCCGTCCCGGATCGTCGGACGAGTCGATCACCCGCGCGCTGTCGCCGGCCGCACGGTCGAAGTACACCCACCACAGCGCGACCGCACCGAAGAACGCCAACCCGAACGCGACGTAGCTCGACCCGGCTGAGTGCGCGCCGCCGACGATCCCGGACAACGTCGCACCGGTCAGCACGATCGACTCACCGAGCGCGATGAGGACGAACGCCTGACAGCGTTCGGCGAAGTGGCCGCCGTCGATCGTCCAGTCAGCCGTCTTCGACCGACCGAGGAACGGTGTCGCGAACCCGATCGCCGCACCGACCAGTTCGAGCGCGACCGCCACCGCCCACAACGCCGCTCGGGCGTACCCGTCGACCGCGACGCCGCACAGCATCGGAACGACCGCCAGCCCGCTCCACGACAGCGCACGCCAGAACGTCCAGCGCAACTCGTGCCCGCGCACCGCCCAGATGACGAACACGCTGCGTCCGAGCTGCATCGCGAGGTAGACGATCGCTACGACCAAGCCGCGGGACGAGAAGGCGAACGGCAACGCTGCGGCCAACACCAGGCTGGCCAGCATCAGCACGACGAGCGCGAGCCGCACCGCCGAACGATTCGGATCGAGATAATTCGTCATCCACGTGGTGTAGACCCAGACCTGCCACACCATCGCCAGGAGCACCGCTGTCTCGACAGCGCCCTCTAGCGTCTGGTGGTGCACCAGAAAACTCGACAGCTGGGTGACCGCGAAGACGTAGACCAGGTCGTAGAACAGCTCGATCTGGGTGACACGTCCGTCGCCGTCGCGCAACATGCGGGTCACCCGGCTCACCTTAGATCGACAAGGAGAGCTCATGGCAAGGTTCACCAGGTCCGACGACCTGCGCGGCGCGGAGTTCTACGGCGCAGATCTGCGCGAGGCACGCTTTCTCTCGTGCGATCTGTCCGACGTCGTGGTGCGGGGTTCGGACGTGATGCGCGTCGAGATCGACTCGCCGTGGTTGTTCGAGGGAGACACCTTCCTGCGTGTCAACGGCGTCGACGTGCTGCCGCTCGTCGACGCCGAGCTCAACCGGCGATACCCCGGCCGCGGCGAGCGATTCGCGCAGGATCCGGACGGCCTGCGAACCGGCTGGGCGGCGCTCGAGCGAACCTGGGCCGCCACGCTGGAGCGCGTCGCGGCGATGCCGCCCGGCACCGTCGACGTGTCGATCGCGGGCGAGTGGTCGTTCGCGCAAACGCTTCGGCATCTGATCATGGCCACCGACACCTGGCTGGGGCGCACGGTCCTCGAACTCGACGAGCCGTATCACCCGCTCGGCCAACCGAACGCCGGCGCCGAGCGCCACGGCCTCGACCTGTCGATCTTCGCGACACGGACGCCGTCCTACGACGAGGTGCTCGAGGCGCGGGCCGGCCGGGTGGCCATGATGCGCGACTTCCTCGCGGGCGTGACCCCGGACGAACTTGCCGCGACGCACCGCAACCCGTGGGCGCCGGACAACGACGACACGACGCTGCAATGCCTGCACGTCATCCTGGACGAGGAGTGGGAGCACCACCGCTACGCGAGCCGCGACCTCGACGCGATCGAGGCGAGCGCCGGCGGGTGAGGCGGCTCGCTCCGAGTTGCCGCCCCGATAACCCGGACATAGCGTCGCTGGTATGCGTCGCGCCCTCGTCGTCCTGTTCGTCGCCGCGCTGGTATCGGTCGGGCTCGCGCCCGGTGCCGGTGCCGCCGCCAAGCTTCCGGTGCCGTACGACTTCCTCAGTTCAGCGGTGCTTGCCGGTGCCACCCAGCAGAAGAACCCGCCGGGCGCCAACGACTGGCACTGCACGCCGACCAGGCAGCACCCCGAACCGGTCGTGCTCGTCCACGGCCTGCTCGGCAACCAGGCGACCAACTGGCAGACCTACGCGCCGCTGCTCAAGAACAACGGCTACTGCGTCTACGCGCTGACCTACGGCCAGTCGCCGGCCGCACCCGCACCGTTCCAGAACACGTTCGGCGGCTTCACCAAGATGGAGCAGAGCGCCAAGCAGCTCAAGACGTTCGTGGCCAAGGTGCGCAGGAGCACCGGCGCCGACAAGGTCGACATCCTCGGCCATTCCGAGGGCACCGTCATGCCCGACTACTACGCGAAGTTCCTCGGCGGCGCGAAGTACATCGACAAATACGTGTCGCTCGCGCCGATCTGGCACGGAACGAATCTGGGCGGCATGGCTTCGCTCGACAAGCTGGCCGCCGCGTTCGGCTTCCAGGGCACGGACGATCAGTTGTTCGGCGACTACTTCGCCTCCGGTCCGGAACTCACCACCGGCTCGGCGTTCTACAAGAAGCTGCGCAGCGGCGGTACGCCTGCGGTCGCGGGCATCAGTTACACGAACATCGTCACCAAGTACGACGAGCTGGTCAGCCCCTACACCAGCGGCATCCAGTCGGGCATGACCAACTACACCGTGCAGGACTTCTGCGACCAGGACTACAGCGAGCACTTCGAGATCGCCGCCGACCCGGTCGCCGCGCAGCTCGTGCTCAACGCGCTCGATCCGGCGCATCCGCACAAGGTGCCGTGCCGGCTCGTGCTGCCGTTCGAGGGCGGCTGACAAACTAGGAGCGTGCTCAGGGCCGAAGCGATCGTCGATCTCGACGCGATCCGCGACAACGTCGCGCTCATGAAGCGCGGCACGGCCGCCGAGGTGATGGCGGTCGTGAAGGCCGACGGTTACGGCCACGGTCTCGTCCCGTCCGCACGCGCCGCGCTGGCCGGCGGCGCGACCTGGCTGGGCACCGCCACCATCGACGAGGCGCTCGCGTTGCGTGCCGCCGGGATCGACGTGCCGACGCTGGCGTGGCTCTGGACGACCGACGACGCCGGGGCGGTCGAGCGGGCGGTCGCGCAGGGCATCGACCTGTCGGTCAGCAACCGCTGGCAGCTGGCCATAGTCGCCGATGCGGCTCGAACGCACGGACGGCCCGCGCGCGTGCACCTGAAGATCGACACCGGGCTCTCGCGCAACGGCTCGTACGTCGACGACTGGCCGGATCTCGTCTCCGCCACCGCGAAGGACGACGCCGTCGACGCCATTGGCGTGTGGAGCCACTTCGCGTACGCCGATGCACCCGGCCATCCGACGATCGGCAAGCAGCTCGGCGTCTTCGCCGAGGCGCTCGAGATCGCGGCTTCGGCGGGGATCCGCCCGCAGTTGCGGCACATCGCCAACTCGGCGGCCACGCTCACCCTGCCCGCGGCGCATTTCGATCTCGTCCGTCCGGGGATCGCTGTCTACGGGCTGACGCCGGTTCCGCAGGAGGGTGACTTCGGGCTCCGTCCGGCGATGACGTTGCGCGCCCGGCTCGCGTCGGTGAAGCGCGTGCGGGCCGGCGAAGGTGTCTCGTACGGGCACGTGTACACGACCCAGCGCGAGACCACGCTGGCGCTCGTCCCGCTCGGTTATGCCGACGGCATCCCGCGCCACGCGACCAACGTCGGCCCGGTCGCGATCAATGGCGCGCGATTCACCGTCAGTGGGCGGGTCTGCATGGACCAGTTCGTCGTTGACGTCGGCGACCTGCCGGTCAGCGAGCAGGACGACGCCGTGCTGTTCGGTCCCGGGACCGACGGCGAACCGCTCGCGCAGGACTGGGCGGATGCGATCGGCACCATCCACTACGAGATCGTCACGCGCATCGGGCCCCGCGTCCCGCGTACGTACCGGGGCGAACAGAGCCGGTGAGAAGGGGCATCATCGCGGGCGCCCTGGCTGCGGTCGCCGCGACCGGCGCGGTCGCCGTCGACCAGCGCGTGCGCCGGGTACGTCGCACCGGGGTCGCGACGCTCGACATGTTCGCCGCGCCGCAACCCGACCGCGCCGGCTTCGTCCGCGCCGACGACGGTGTGCAGCTCTACTACGAGGAGGACGGGCCGGCCGACGCACCGATGACCGTGGTGCTCCTGCACGGCTTCTGCCAGAACCGCGACGACCTGCTGTTCCAGCGGCGCGCGCTGATCGACCGATTCGGCGGCCGGGTGCGCATCGTCGGCTTCGACCTGCGCAGCCACGGCAAGTCGCAGCGCAGCGACCCCGAACACGCGAGCATCGAGCAACTCGGCGCCGACCTGCTGACGATCCTCGAGACGCTGGTGCCGACCGGACCGGTGGTGCTGATCGGGCACTCCATGGGCGGCATGACGATCTTCGCCCTGGCCGACAGCCATCCCGAGCTGTTCGGCGCGCGCATCACCGGCGTCGGACTCATCGGCACGTCCACCGGCAAGGTGGCCGCGCTCTCGCTGGGCGTGCCGGCCGGGCTGGCCCGGCTCAGCGATCCAGTCGTCGCGTTCGCCCTGCGTGGCGCACACTCGCGGGTCGCCTTCGTCGAACGCGGACGGGCACGCGTCACCGATGTCGCGTGGTCGTTCGTCCGCCGTCTCGCATTCGGTCCGGACGTAGACCCGGCCCTGGTCGAGTTCATCACGCAGATGATCGGCGCCACGCCCGTCGACGTGATCGCCGAGTTCTACCCGGCGCTGATGTCGAACGAGAAGCAAGCCGCGGTGACGGTACTCGCCGACCTGCCCGTCGCGATCGTGTGCGGCGCGGACGACCTCATCACGCCGGTCGAGCACAGCCGGGCGATCGCGGATCAACTGCCGTTAGCCGAGCTCGTCGTCGTCCCGGACACCGGTCACCAGGTGCACATGGAGCGTCCCGAGCTCGTCAATCCCGCGCTGCTGCGGCTGGTGACGCCGGCATGATCGCGCTGGACTCCGCCGCCGACACCCACGAATTCGGCCGCCGCCTCGCCGCGGTGCTGCGCGCCGGAGATCTCGTGCTGCTCACCGGCCCGCTCGGCGCCGGCAAGACCGCGCTGGTGCAGGGCATCGGCGCCGGCCTCGGCGTGGACGGACGGGTCGTCTCGCCGACCTTCGTCATCGCGCGCGTGCACCGGGGCGATCCGCCGCTCGTGCACGTCGACGCGTACCGGCTCGGCTCGTTCGACGAGGTGGACGACCTCGATCTCGACGTCTCGACCGACCAGGCCGTGACCGTCGTCGAATGGGGCACCGGCAAGGTCGAGCAACTCGCCGATTCGCACCTCGAGATCGAGATCGAGCGCGCCGCCGATTCGGAGCAGCGTGTAGCGCGGCTCATTCCGCACGGCGGCGACTGGGCCGAGCGCATCGCGCCCTTTGTAGGCTGAATCACCGTGCTGGTCCTCGCCCTTGACACCTCGTCGGCCGCCGTCTCGGCTGCCGTCGTCGAGGTCGGCTACGGCGCGATCGAACTCGTGTCGGCGCACCGCACGATCAATGCGCGTGGCCACGGCGAGTACCTCGCGCCGATGATCCGCGACAGCCTGCATGACGCCGGCGCAACCACCGCCCGGCTCGGCGCGATCGTCGCGGGCACCGGGCCGGGTCCGTTCACCGGGTTGCGCGTCGGCCTGGTCACGGCGGCCGTCATGAGCCAGACGCTCGACATCCCCGTGTACGGCGTGTGCTCGCTCGACGGCCTGGCCGCGTCGGACGGTTCTCTGCTCGTCGCCACCGACGCGCGGCGCCGAGAGGTGTACTGGGCCAGGTACGACGCGAGGACCCGCGTCGACGGTCCGCACGTGAGCAAGCCGGCCGACGTCCCGCTCGCCGGCATCGAAGCGGCCGCCGGCGCCGGCGCGCGCCTGTACGCCGAGGTGCTCGGCCTGCCGATCGTCGGTGACGATTACCCGGACCCCGCCCGCCTCGTCGGTGTCGCACGAGACCGGATCGAGTCGGGCGCGCCGGCCGATCCGCTGACGCCGTTGTACCTGCGCCGGCCCGACGCCGAGATACCTGGCGCGCCGAAGGCGGTGTCGCAGTGACGCTCGTCCCGATGACCGCCGCGCACGTCGACCGGCTGATGCCGTTCGAGCGCGAGATGTTCGGCACCGAGGCGTGGACGCCCGGCAGCTACCGCGCCGAGATCGCCGACACCCGCAGCCGTTACTACATCGCCGTGGAGGGAGACGACGGTGCGTTGCTCGGCTGGGCCGGGGTGATGGTCGCTGCAGATGTCGCCGAGATCCTCACCGTCGGTGTCGTCCCGTCCGCCCGCCGGCAAGGGTTGGCCCGCAAGATGCTCGCCGACCTCTACGCCGAGGCGAAGCGTCGCGGTGCCATCGAGATGTTCCTCGAGGTGCGCGTCGACAA
>DASXJN010000009.1:0-3767 GCA_036497365.1 Jatrophihabitantaceae bacterium
CCAGCGACACTGAACGCCGCGCAGTCGACAGCCCGGCGTGTCGAGCGGCAGCCTTTGAATGCGACTCTTGGCCGCGATGCAGGTCGACACGCCGACAAACACCCTGCACAAGGGCCAAGTACCGGGCGTTCCGGCAGCGCGCGCTGGACAATGAACGCTCTGCAGGAGCCCGCCCGGCGTGTCGAGCGGCACAGCGTTCAGCGTCCACGTCGCGCGTCAAGCCCCAGCGCGCCATCCGGGCCGCCGCGCCTAAGCGGGCCGTCAGGAACGCAGGACTACCGTTGGAATTGTTCGCGCACCGGCCAAACCAAGCAGTAGTTAGGTCACGCGGAGGTAACGATTTTACACAAACCACACATGACTTGCCCGCAAATGTCCGATGTAGCGATCCACATTGCGGATTGTCGTGTGGACACGGCGATTTCAGCGGGCAGACTTGTGACGTAGCTCATTTCCGGAAACGGTTCCGGGCGGCTCGAGACGCACCGCCAGTGCGTGTATCAGCCGGCTGGCACCGGACACCTGAATGAGCATCCGAACTCAATATCGATCCGTTCCGACGGACGGATCTCTCGCCCCCCACAGGACACCAGGACCATCAGCCATGACCATCATCCAGGAGCCGGGAACCCCGACTTCCTCCAGCTGTTTCCACAGCCCGCCTTGCCCTCCGGTCGAGGCCTCCGATCGCGACGCCGCCCATGTGCTCGTCTCGCACCCCGAGCAAGGCTGGAGCCTGCTCTGCAACGGCATCGTGCTCTTCGAGGACTTCGGTGAGCTGCTTCCCGACGGCAAGAGCTTCGGCGCACGCCGTCGCGAGCTCCTGATGGCCTCACCGCACCGCGTCGCCAGCTGACCTCGCTCTCCCTAGCGTCCAGCCTTCTGTGCGGCCGAGCCGCACCCCATTCCATTTGCCGCCGGCGATGAGTTAGAGTCGCTTATTGAATATCGTTGTCGATATCGGTAAGCGAGGCAGCATGGCGTCGGCGAGAGCCCTGCTCGTCCGGGCGCTCCTGTGTGTCGCCGGGATCCTGGCGGCGACGACCGGTTGCTCCACCGACTACGCCCCGACCAGCGGGCCGCTTCGTGTCGTGGCGACGACCGATGTCTATGCCAGCATCGTGCGCGCGGTCGCCGGCGACCGCGTGGACCTCACCACGTTCATCACCAGCCCTTCGCTCGACCCGCACACGTTCGAGGCCGATGCGCGCGACGAACTGGCCATCGCCCGCGCCGACGTCATCGTCGAGAACGGTGGTGGGTACGACGACTTCGCCGACCGGCTCCGTGCGGCCGCACCCGGTCGGGCCCGCTCCACCGTCCTGAACGCGGTCGCGATCTCCGGCAAACCCGTCGGCCCGGATCTGAACGAGCACGTCTGGTACGACTTCCCCACCGTCATCCGCGTCGCGCAGCGCCTCGACGCCGTACTAGGACGGCTCGACCCGGCCGGGCGATCCCGATACGTCCACAACACCGCGTCCTTCGTCGCGGCCGTCCGCGCGCTCGAGCGCCGCGAAGCCGCGATCCGCGCCGCCGACCAGGGCGCCGGCGTCGCCATCACCGAGCCGGTACCGCTCTACCTGCTGGCCGCGTGCGGCCTGGTCAACCGCACCCCACCCGCCTTCAGCGACGCCGTCGAGAACGACTCCGGCGTGTCGCCGCAGGTGCTCGACCAGACCCTCGAACTGTTCCGCAACCGGGCCGTGCGCGCGCTGGTCTACAACGCGCAGACCGTCGGCCCCGAGACCACCCGGGTCATCGCGGCCGCGCACGCCGCGCACGTCGCGGTGGTGCCGGTGACCGAGACGCTGGCCGCCGGCACGACCTACCTGTCCTGGATGGACCGCAACCTGACCGCCCTCGAGGCCGCACTGGATACCCGATGACTGACCCGATCCTCGAACTGCGCGACGCCGCGCTGGGCTACGGCAACCGGACGCTGTGGTCGCATCTGAACCTTTCCGTCGGGCCGGGTGAGTTCCTCGCCGTGCTGGGCGCGAACGGATCCGGCAAGACCAGCCTGTTGCAGACGATCCTCGGCCTGCAGCGGCTCACGTCCGGCGAGGTGCTCGTCGGCGGGCAGCCGGCCCGGCGGGGCAGCGAGCTGATCGGCTACGTGCCGCAGCAACGTCGCATCGATCCGCAAACGCCGCTGCGCGCCCGCGACGTGGTCGGACAAGGCATCGACGGCCACCGGTGGGGAATCGGTCGGCCGAGCCGCGCCCGCCGCGCGCAACTCGACGCCGCCCTCGCGTCGGTCGGCGCGAGCGCATACGCCGACCTGCCTGTGGGCGTCCTGTCCGGTGGAGAGCAGCAGCGCATCCGGATGGCGCAGGCGCTCGCAGCCGATCCGCAACTGCTGCTGTGCGACGAAGCGCTGCTCTCGCTGGATCTCAACCATCAGGCTGCCGTGACCGCGCTGGTCGACCGGCGCCGGCGCACGGCTGGTACCGCGATCGTGTTCGTCAGCCACGAGATCAACCCGATCCTCCCCTACGTCGATCGTGTGCTCTACCTGGCCGGTGGCCGGTTCCGCATCGGCACGGTCGAAGAGGTGATGACCTCCGAGACGTTGAGCGCGCTGTACGGCATGCAGGTCGAGGTGCTGCACAGCCACGGCCGGATCGTGGTCGCCGGGATCCCGGACGTGCACGTGCACAGTCACGACCATGACGAGGTCTCGCTGTCATGAGTATTTGGCATCGGATCTTCGACTTCTCCGACTACTCCGCGTTGCTGCCGTTGGTGCAGAACTCACTGATCGCCGGCATCGTCCTCGGCGTGCTGTGCGGTTTGATCAGCACCTTCGTGATGATGCGCGACCTGCCCTTCGCGGTGCACGGCATCTCGGAGCTCTCCTTCGCCGGCGCGTCCGCGGCGCTGCTCGGTGGCGTGAGCGTGGTGCTCGGCTCGATCGGCGGGTCATTGATCGCCGCGGCGATCATCGGTGTGCTCGGCATCCGCGCGCGGGAGCGCAACTCGGTGATCGGTGTGCTCATGCCGTTCGGGCTCGGTCTCGGTGTGTTGTTCCTCAGCCTGTACAACGGGCGTTCGGGCAACAAGTTCGGTCTGTTGCTGGGCCAGGTCGTCGCAGTCGACACGGTCCACCTCGGCTACATCATCTGGACCGCGGCGATCGTCATCGTGGCCCTTGCCGTGCTGTGGCGGCCGCTGACCTTCGCCAGCACCGACCCTGAGGCGGCCGCAGCACGCGGCGTGCCGGTCCGCCTGCTCTCACCGGTGTTCATGCTCTTGCTCGGCGTCACCGTGGCGGTGTCGATCCCGGTCGTCGGTGCGCTGCTGATCCTGTCGATCGTGTGCACGCCGGCGGCGGCGGCGATGCGCATCACCGCCTCCCCCGCCGTCGTCCCGTTGCTGTCGGTCGTCTTCGCGACGATCTCGACGACGGGCGGCATCCTGCTGTCGCTCGGGGCCGACGGGCTTCCGCCCACGCCCTATATCACCACGATCTCGTTCGCGATCTATGCAATCTGCCGTACCGCCGGCGCCGTACGGGCGCGTCGCGGTTGGGCGCGGCGCCGTGACGTCGCCGTAACAGCGCCGGTACCGGATCTGGGGTAGGAAACTTCGCATGCAACTGGACGAGGTCTGGTCCGCAATCGACACCGAGCGCGCGTCGCTCGCCGACCTGCTCGACACGTTGACATCCGCGCAATGGCGGGCGCCGTCGTTGTGCGAGGGCTGGACGGTTCGTGACGTCGCCGCGCACCTCGCCCTCGCGCACATCGGTCCGGGGGCGATCA
>DASXJN010000010.1:0-2740 GCA_036497365.1 Jatrophihabitantaceae bacterium
CGAAACGATGATGTCGGCCTCCAGCGCACGACCGGACTCGAGTTCGATTCCGTGCTCGGTGAAGGTGGCGATGCGGTCGGTCACGACCTCGGCGCGTCCCGAACTCAACGATTCGTAGAGATCACCATCAGGGATCAGGCACATGCGTTGATCCCACGGCCCGTACGGCGGGTTGAAGTGCACGTCGACGTCGTAGCCGTCCGGTAGCGCGCTGACGGCTCCCTTGCGCAGGAGTTTGCGCGCTGCCTTGGGACGACGCTGGGAGAACTCGTAGAGCAGGGTCGCGACGAGGGCGCTCTTCCAGCGCACGATCGGATGCGCGAGGCGGGCAGGCAGGAAACGCATGATCGCCTTGGCGATGGGGTCGACACCCGGAAGCGCAAGCACGTAACTCGGCGTGCGCTGGAGCATCGTGACGTGGGCCGCGCTCTCGGCGAGGCTGGGTACAAGGGTGACGGCCGTCGCGCCGCTGCCGATCACCACCACCTGCTTGCCGGTCCAGTCCAGGTCCTGCGGCCAGCTCTGGGGATAGACGAGCGGGCCGGTGAAGCGCTCCCGGCCGGGGAAGGCCGGGCGGTGGCCTTCGTCGTAGCGGTAGTACCCCGAACAGACCGACAACCACGAGCAGGTGAGACGAACGGTCTCACCCGTGTCGGTCAGCTCAGCGGTCACCGTCCACTGCGCGGCGGCGCTGTCCCACTCCGCGCTGCGCACTCGGTGGCGGAAGCGGATCGTCTCATCGACCCCGAACTCGCGGGCCGTGGCGCCGACGTACTCGCGGATCGACGGACCGTCGGCAATCGCGCGCGCCTCGGGCCAGGGGCGGAACGGGTAACCGAGGGTGAACATGTCCGAGTCCGAACGAACGCCCGGGTAACGGAACAGATCCCAGGTCCCGCCCATCGCGTCACGGGCCTCCAGGATCGAGAACGACGTCGAGGGTCGCTCGAGGACCAACCGGCAGGCGGCGCCGATGCCGGACAACCCGGCACCGACGATGAGGACGTCGACATGGTCGAGACGCTCGCTGCCGGTACTCGTCGTTGCCGTCATGGCAGCGAGGTTAGACCTCGGCGGCGATGGAGCAGGATCAGAGCCATGACGGAAGCGCTGCTGGTGATGGACGTGCAGAACGGAATCTTCGATCGGTTCGACGTTCCGGAAAGCTATCTGGACCAGGTGGTTGCCGCCGTGGAAAGGGCCGAGCAGGCGGGGGTTCTCGTCATCCTCGTGCGCGTCGCCTTCAGCCCCGGACATCCCGAAATCTCCGCACGCAACAAGAGCTTCTCTGCCTTGAGCGACGGGAGATCCATGGTGTTCGGCGACCCGTCCACCGAACCGGTGGCAAGGCTTATGCGCGGCAAGGGTGAGGTCGTGGTCACGAAGAAGCGGGTGAGCGCCTTCGCCGGCAGCGACCTGGAACTGGTGCTGCGCTCGAACGAGATCACCACTCTCGTCCTGACCGGGATCGCCACCAGCGGCGTCGTGCTGTCGACCGTGCGCGAGGGCGCCGACCGCGACTACCGGCTCATCGTCCTCGAGGATCTGTGCCTCGACCGCGACGAGGAGGTGCATCGCGTCCTCACCGAAAAGATCTTTCCGCGCCAGGCCGACGTGATCAGTTCGGCGGACTGGCGGCCGGCGTCAGCCGCCGGCGGCTGAGACGGCTGAGACGAGCGCGGCCGCCTCCGTGTGTGCCGCGTCGGCCATCGTCTGCACCTGCGGCACCAGTGCCGGATCGGCGCAGAAGCCCAGGCTCAGCCGGTCGTGCAGCGAGCATGCGGCGACCCGCAGCGCGTGCCGCTGGCCGATCTCCGCGATGCCCAGCAGGGCGGTCACCGGGACGCCGGTGATCGAGACCTCGCGACGCGGCCCCGGCACGTTGGAGATGCTCACCGCGAACCGGCGCGGGCTCGCGTTCAGCCGCTCGACGAACCGGCGGACGGGGATCACGTCAGGGAACTCGTGGAGCAGCGCGTCTTCGAGTTCGGCGTCGTGGGCGCGCTTGCGCAACATCGTGGCGGCACGCACGACATGCAGCCGCTCGACCGGGTCGGCGATGTGCAGCGGCAGTCGCAGCGAGAAGAACGAGTCCCGGTTGGCGGTCGTGTCGCCCTCGTGATGCAGGCTGACCGGCACCCGTACGCGAATGTCCGCCAGTGAACCGTGATGGGTCTCCAAGTAGTGCCGCACGGCGCCGGCCACGATCGACAGCAGGGCATCGTTGAGCGTCGCTCCCGACACCGAACGCGCCGCGACCTTCAACTCCGGCAGCGGCAGCGTCGACATCCCGATCTCGCGCGCGGTGCCGATGGCGCCGTCGAAAGGGGAGGCGTGACGCGACCGGGCGAGTTCCCGGCGGCAGAAGCCCGCGAGGTGCCAGCGCCGGCGCGTCTCGTCGTCCATCTGAGCCGGGACCGTCGGCTTGGGCTGGTCTTCCCAGGGGTCCCAGAGCAGCGCGCGGGCAAGGCGCATCACCGTGGTGCCGTCGGCGAGCGCATGGTGCAGCCGCCAGATCAGCGCCGTGCCGCCGTCGGCCAGCGGCGCCACGTCCAGCTGCCAGAGCGGGCGCGCCCGGTCGAGATGCTGGGCGAAGAGTTCGGCGACGTGACCCCGCAGCTCGGACTCATCCAGCGGCCCTTCAACGGCCGCTGCGACGACGTGGTAGGCGAGGTCAAAGTGCGGATCGGGCACCCAAACGCGAGCCTTCGCCGAGCCTCCGAGACGCCGCGTGAGCAGG
>DASXJN010000011.1:0-4664 GCA_036497365.1 Jatrophihabitantaceae bacterium
GGCGAGATCGGCTTCTGGATCAACGCACACCGTGAAGTGCTCGAGCGGGTGCTCGGCATCGTCACGATCGTCCTCGGCGTGGTGTTCCTCGGCGGCTTCGGCTTCCTGCAGCGCGAGGTGAAGTGGCACAAGTTGCCGCAGCCCGGCCTCGTCGGTGCGCCGGTGCTCGGCGCGGTGTTCGGGCTCGCCTGGACCCCGTGCCTCACCCCGACCTTCGGTGCGGTGGCCAACCTGGCCGCGACACAGGGCAGCGCCGGCCGTGGTGCATTCCTCATGTTCTTCTACTGTCTCGGCCTGGGCATCCCGTTCATCCTCGTCGCGTTGGGTTTCGGCTGGGTCTCGCGGGCACTCGGCTTCGTGCGACGGCACCGCCGCGCGGTGAGCGCGGTCGGCGGTGTGTTGCTGATCTGCATCGGCGTCCTGCTCGCGACGGGCGCGTGGGATCACGTGATGAACGTGCTGCACTCGCACATCGATCCGACTTCCGGAATCGAAGTATGACGACGGTCTGGCGGCTGGCGCTGCGTGGGTGGCGGCGGCTCACCGCCATGCGCACCGCACTCATCCTGCTGTTCCTTCTGGCAGTTGCGGCCGTCCCTGGCTCGCTGTTGCCACAACGTCCGCTGAACCCGGACAAGGCGCAGGAGTACATCGACACGCACGGCGCGTGGGGCAACGTGCTCAACGCGCTCGGCATGTTCGACGTGTTCGGCTCGGTGTGGTTCGCCGCGATCTATCTGCTGCTGTTCGTCTCGCTGATCGGCTGCTTGGTACCGCGCATTCGCGTGCACGCACGCGCGGTGATGCGCAAGCCGTTGCCCGCGCCGCGCAATCTCGAACGGCTGCCCGAGTCGGGCGAGTTCCGCACCGGCGATGCCTCGCAGGACTACGCGACGGCAGCACGCACGACGCTCAGGCGTCGTTGGCGCGTCGAGCAACGCACCGAACCGTCCGGTGCGGTCACGCTGTCCGCCGAGAAGGGGTACAGCCGCGAGACCGGGAACCTGCTGTTCCACGTGGCGCTGCTCGTCTCGCTCGTGCTCATCGCGGTGGGACGGCTCTACAACTACCAGGGCGCGAAGATCGTCCGGGTCGGCACCGGGTTCTGCAACAGCATCAGCAACTACGACTCGTGGAAGCCGGGACGGCTCGCCGCCGAGGGCAAGGTCGGACCGGCCCCGTTCTGCATCACGAAGCTCAACCGGTTCGTCGCGACGTACACGGCCGAGGGCGAGGCGTCCCAGTTCGCCGCGCACATCGCCTACCAGCGCTCGCTGAGCGCACCGATCGAGCACGCGGTGATCAAGGTGAACCACCCGCTGCGGCTGGAAGGCGACCGCGTGTACCTGATCGGGCACGGCTTCTCGCCGAAGCTCACGATCCACATGCCGGACGGCCGCGTGATCACCGACTACGCGAACTTCGCGCCGCAGGACCCGGCCACTCTGCTCGCCGAGGGCGTGTACAAGGAACTCGGCCCGGCGGGCGCGAAGCAGGACATCGGCATCACCGGCCTGTTCGCTCCGTCCCCGGCGCCCGGTCCGTCGGGACTGACCTCGATGTCGCCGCGCGTCAACCATCCCGCGGTCGACCTGCAGGTGTGGAAGGGCGATCTCGATCCGAACGGCGTGGCCCAGTCGGTGTACACGCTCGACACCGCGCACATGTCCGAACTCGGCCGTGCGCAACTGTCGGTCGGGCAGACGAAGAAGTTCGCCAACGGCGTGTCGATCACCTTTGACGGCTGGACGCCGTGGGTGTCGATCCAGGTCTCGCACGACCCGGCGCAGGGCTGGTTGTTGTGGTCGGCCGCAGCCATGGTGCTCGGCCTGCTCGGCTCACTCGGCGTGCGCCGGCGGCGGGTGTGGCTGCGGTTGACCCCGTCGCCCGACGGATCGGGACAATCGCATACCGTTGTCTCGGTGGGCGGGCTCGCGCGCAGCGATTCCGGCAACTTCAGCACCGAGTTCGAGGCGCTGCTGGAGCGGCTGCGATCAGCCGGCAAACCCGTGCAGGAACAACTCGTTCCGGCCGGAAGGGAGTGACTGTGGCTGGCATCGACGGCTCGATGGCCCACCTGTCCGACACGTTCTTCACCACGGCCATCGCGACGTACGCCCTCGCCGCCGTCTCCTACACCGCCGAGTACGCGTTCGGCCGCAAGGGCCGCATCGCCGCCACCTCACCCGCGCGTGAGCTCGTCGGTGCCGGTGGACCGCCGGTGACCGAGCCGGCCCTCGATGCCGCGCCACCCGAAACCGCGCCGCCCGCCAAGCGCTCGTTCGCCGACAGGGCCGGCCGGTTCGGCATCGCGCTGACCGTGCTCGGTCTTGCCTTGCACGCGGTCTCGATCGCGATCCGCGGGCTCGCGGTCGACGCGGTGCCGTGGAGCAACATGTACGAGTTCTCCTCGGTCGCCGGCGCGGTCGGCGTGGTCGCCTTCCTCGCCGTGCTGTGGAAGCTGCCCGCACTGCGGCACCTCGGTGGATTCGTGCTGTTGCCGGTCGTCCTGTTGATGTTCCTGGCGGGGACGGTGCTGTACTCGCAGGCGCAGCCGCTGGTGCCCGCACTGCAGTCGTACTGGCTGGCCATCCACGTCACGCTCGTCTCGGTCGCCGAGGGTGCGCTGATGACCAGCGCAGTGCTGACCGTGCTCTTCCTGATCAAGCAACGGCACGACCGGCTGTCGAAGGAGCCGGACTACCGGCCCGGTGCGATCGGCAACCTGGCGACCCGGCTGCCCGCTGCCGCGACGCTGGACAAGGCCGCCTATCGCATCGTCGCGTTCGCGTTCCCGCTCTACACCGTCGCGATCATCTGCGGCGCGATCTGGGCCGAGGCGGCCTGGGGACGGTACTGGGGCTGGGACCCCAAAGAGACCTGGGCGTTCATCGTCTGGGTGGTCTACGCCTGCTACCTGCACGCCCGCGCCACGGCCGGCTGGAAGGGCCGGGCCGCAGCGTGGGTGAACCTGGTCGGGTTCGGCTCGATCACGTTCAACTTCCTCGTCGTGAACATCGTCGTCAGCGGCCTGCACTCCTACGCCGGCCTCAGCTGAGTCACCCGCTCAGGTCGTAGACGGTCGAGCCGCCGACGGTGGTGGCGGTGTAGTGCTGCTCGACCCACTGCTGGATGGCGTACGCCGTCGAGGTGTTCGCCGCCGTCGAGCCGATGAACCCCTGCGCGTCCGCGACGAAGTAGTGGATCTGGCCCGCCTGCACGAGCTTCTCGAACTGCGCGAGGGTGAGCGCCGGGTCGGTGCCGTTGAACCCGCCCAGCGACATCACCGCGCCGCCGGTCGCGAGTTCGAGGGACGCCGCGTTGTTGGCGCTGACTGTCGCGGCGACCCACTTGTAGTCGCTCGCGTTCTTGGCCAGCGCGGTGGTGAGCGTGCTGCTGACCGACGTCGCGCCGCCCAGCCCGCCCGGCGCACCGCCACCGGTGCCGCCGCCGAAGGACGGCCCCGGGCCGCCAGCGTTCGGCGCAGTCCCGCCACCGAAGCCGGCCGGCGCGCCACCCGGCCGTCCGCCGCCGCCCGGCCGTCCGCCGCCGCGGGGACCACCACCGAAGCCGGACGTGCCGGACGGTCCGGCCGTCGGCAGCGCGCCGGTGTGCGCGGTCGCCGCGGTCTGCAGCGAGTACGCGGTGGGCGCGAGCAGCAACGTGCCGGCGACCAGCGGCGCGACGATCCACGCGACCGCGCGTGGCAGTAGCACCACCACCACGGCAGCGAGGCCGACGAGCACGACGGCCCAGCGCAGCCAGGGATTCCAGTCCGCGGCCCGTCCGAGCAACTCGAAGGTCCACACGACGCCGGAGGCGAGCACCGCGGCGAGTACCCAGCGCGCGGCCTCGTTACGGCGCGCGTGCCACAGCCCGGTCACTGCGAGCGCGACCACGGCGGCGATCGCGGGAGCCAGCGCCACTGTGTAGTACGGATGGATGATGCCGCTGGCGAAGCTGAACACGATGCCGGTGCAGATCAGCCAGCCGCCCCAGACGACCAGGCTTGCGCGCAGCCGGTCGGTGCGCGGCGCCCGTCCGCACAGCCAGCCGAGCGCGACGATGCCGACGAGCGCGGCGGGCAGCAACCAGCTGATCTGGGTGCCCATGTCGGATCCGAACAACCGCGTCCAGCCGGTCTCGCCGGACGAGAAGCCACCCGTGCCGCCGGACGTGTTGCCGTTGTTGCTCGAGCCGGTGAGCCGGCCCACCCCGTTGTAGCCGAAGATCAACTCCAACACGCTGTTGCCGTTGGTCCCGCCGATGTAGGGACGCGAGCCGGCCGGCCACAGTTCGACCAGCGCGACCCACCACCCGGCGGCGGCGACCATCGCGGCTCCGGCTGCGAGCAGATGCAGCAAGCGTCGGCGCACGGAGGTCGGCGCGGCGATCAGGTACGCGGCCACGAGGGCGGGGACGATCAGGAAGCCCTGCAGCATCTTGGTGAGGAACGCGAAGCCGAGCAGCACGCCGGCGAGCACGATCCAGCGCGAGCGGGCGAGCTCGATGGCGCGGACGGTCGCGTACGCCGCCGCGGTGAGCAACAGGACGAGCAGCGCGTCCGGGTTGTCGTACCGGAACATCAGCGTGGCCACCGGCGTGGTCGCGAGGATCGCGCCGGCGAGCAGTCCTGCGGTGGGCGTGGCGACCCGCTTCACGGC
>DASXJN010000012.1:0-3508 GCA_036497365.1 Jatrophihabitantaceae bacterium
GCGTAGAACTTGTTTTCGAGCACCATCTCGACCCGCGCGTCGACGTGGTCGACACCGTCGGCGGCCAGCAGGCGTTCGGACAGTTCGGCGAGCCGCGCGATGCGTTCTGCCTCGCTCACGTCGAACGGGTTCACGTCGTAGGACGAGATCCAGGTGGCCTCGCTGTAGACCGGCTCGGGAGCCAGCTCCACCGGGGTGGAGCTGAGGACTCGACTCACCTTTGCCGTGGCAACCGCCTGCTCGGCCAACCGGGCCGCTGCCGCGGCCGTGCGGACGATGCCGCTGGCAAATCCCCAGGCGCCGTCATGGACCACCCGAACCGCCAGGCCGACGTCCTCTCGGTCGGACGTCGATTCAACGCGTCCGTCGTGCAGCGAGAGGCCGGCAGTGCGGATCCGCTCGAGGCGGAAGTCGGCGTGTTCGGCACCGAGTTGGCCGGCACGTTCGAGTGCGGCGCCGGCCAGCTCGCGCGCGGGGAGCGCGAGGAACGCGGGGTCGAAGTCGGGCATAGGCGAACCGTACGCGGTCGGCCCGATCGATTTGCGTCAGCAGGCGGTTCGCCCCAGGGAGTAGCCGCGCACGAATCCCTGCACCCGCTGCAGCCCGGTCGTCCCGCGGGCGCCGAAGGCTCGGTCGAGCCCGACGAGTCCGAGCACGGCGGAGGTCGCCTCGTCCATGTCCGGCGGCGACAGGACGTAGGGGTGCCCGTTGCCGTAGTCGGGCCGGTTGATGTTGTCCGCATAGGCGCCGGCCAAGCAGATCGCCGACATCAGGGCCGACGTCGTCCCGGTCGCAGTGCCACGCAACTGGTGCAGCACTGCCATTCCCCAGGCGATGGCGAACAGCATGCCGAGAGCGAAGTCGCCGGGCTGGTGGTGCACGAGAGTGACGTCGTAGTAGTGCGCGTGATCCACCTCCGGTGCGGTGATGCTGTAGTACGCGCGGTGCGCGAACGACGCGCTGTAGTAGACGGTGTTGTCGGTAGGGCAATAGCCGAGTTCGCTGGCCGGACCGGCGCTGCCGCAGGCGGGGTGGGGTGCCTGCTTGATCTTCACCGCGGCGAAGTGTTTGCCCTGATCGGACGCCGCGCTCGTCCAGAATCGGTTCAGGTCCGAGATCAAGCCCTTGGGATTGAGCACTTCGGCCAGCGGCTGGTTGCCGTTGTCGAGGTAGTCCTGGTCACTGACGTAACCGCGCTCGGTGTAACTGCGATCGGCGAGGAACGTCGGCGAGAAGCAGAACGACGCGCCGGTCTCGATGCCTTCCTGCAGCGCGTTGAGTCGGTCGAAGCCGTCCCCGTGCGAGATGTCGGTCGGCGAATCGGGTGTGGAGTCACGGATCTGCAGATATCCCTCGAGCGCACGGTCGAGCTCGGCGGGAGTCAGATGGAAGTTCGGCACCTGGCCGCGCAGGGCAGCTGCGGCGAACGCGCCGGCCGCACAGTCGGCTTGCGACTCGAGATCGATGGTCCGGCGCGGCACGCTGTTGACGTGCAGCCGTTGCTGCACGGCATGGCCGAACTCGTGCGCGAAGACCAGCGCGGTGACTGCCGGCCCATATGCGCGGGCCAGCACAGCGAGCAGGTGGTGCGGTGCACGGTCCCACACGATGGAGTCGTCGAGTTCGCAGTATGCGGCGTTGTCGATGATGAAGCCGAGCCGCTCCTGCAGGCACTTCTCGGTACTTGCTATCGGCGGCGCGGCCTCGTTGCGGACGACGGCGACGCCGTCGATCGAGTAGAGCTTGCCGCGCAACGGTGGCAGCCGGTGGCCGTTGTCGATCTTCGGATAGGTCGCGTTCCAGTAGGAGAGGACGGCGCTCAACGCCGCCTTCGCCTGGGTGTCGAAGGCGCTGTGCGAGTCGCCCTCGACGGCGAGGCCGATCGTCCCCGTGCCGTCGACCTGGGTGGTGCATCCGGCGAGTACCAGTACGGCGGTCAGTAGCGCCGCCAGGACTCGTCGCCGTGCCACGACCGCCCCCACCCGTTACGCGAGAAATTCGGCTCCTGACGAGCTTAGGCGGTTGTAGCTTTCGATCATGCCCACCGCGGAAGAGATCACCCGGCACCACGACGACAATCCGGACGAGGACCCGTGGGTGAACGGCCCTCCCGCACCCGGACCGGTGCTGATCGTGGCCTACGACCGCGCCTGGTCGCAGCGGTTCGCGCAGTTCGCGGCCGGGGTCCGCGGCGCGCTGGGCGACCGGGTGCTGGCCCTCGATCATGTCGGGTCGACGTCGGTGCCGGGCCTGGCCGCCAAGGACGTCATCGACATCGACCTGACCGTTGCCGATCCGCGCGACGAGCAGGCCTACGTGCCGGCACTCGAGGCCGTCGGCTGGGTGCTGACGATCCGGGAGCCGTCCTGGCATGAGCACCGCTGTCTCACCCGCGTCGACGGTCCGCCGTCCAACTTGCACGTCTTCGGACCGGATTGCCCGGAGGTCGTCCGGCACCGGATGTTCCGGGATTGGCTGTCGAGCCATCCGGACGACCGCGACCGGTACGAGGCCGCCAAGCGCGCCGCGGCGCCCGGTGGAGGCGATGTGAGCGACTACAACGGGCGCAAACAGGACGTCATTCGCGAAATCTATGACCGGCTGTTCCGAGCCGCTGGACTTCTCTAGCGCGCGGATGATCGGATCTTGGCTCCGTCTTTGACACACTGCCTACATGGGGCGGCACTCGGCACCGGACGATGACGAAGCGGTCGTCGAGGCGACTGACGAGTCGGTGGCTGCGGCGACGACCGCCACGCTGCCCGCGATGCCACCCGACGACGCTGCGCCCCGTGGCCGGCATTCGATGGGCGACAACACCGACGAGGGGGCCGCCGCGGCCGCCGCGAACGGGACGAGCGTCGCGACGATCGAGGCACCGACCGCGGCGGAGGTCACCGACGTGCTCGCGCCGGTCGACCCGGCGACGACCGTGCCGGTCGAACCCGTCCCGGCGGCGCCGAGTCCGGAGCCGACCGGCAAGCCGGCCAAGCCGCCGAAAGAGAAGAAGCCAAAGCAGCCGAAGCCGGCCAAGCCGCCGAAAGAGAAGAAGCCCAAAGAGCCGAAGCCGGCCAAGGAGAAGAAGCCGCGCAAGGACAGCGGCACGCGTGCCGATCTGCGCCTGCTGCGCGAGAACGGCGCGGTGCGGGCGCGGTGCATCGGCGCGGTGTTGCTCGCCTTCCTCGCCTACACGATCGTGATGGTCGTACTCGGCAAGGCCGACTCCTACGTGTTCTGGTTGTGGGTGCCCATCGTGGTGTCGGGCGTGCTCGTCGGCGCGGTGCTCGACATGGCCTATCGCGCCAGAGCCCGCGAGCAAGCGCGCGCGGCTGACAAGCAGCCGACCGGCTGACCCGCTGTCACCCGACGACCAAGCCGTGCTCCGCAGCGCCCATCGAATCGAGCACCTGTCGCACGTCGGCCTCGTCCTGCCGGTAGACCGACCGCTCGGCGGCAGACGTTGCGGGGTCGGCCAGCACGCGCGGTAGGTCGAGAAGCCGAAGCTTCG
>DASXJN010000013.1:0-3224 GCA_036497365.1 Jatrophihabitantaceae bacterium
CTTCAACGAGGAAGTCGACCTCGCCCCGAGCGTGCAACGGCTCAACAGTTATCTCGACACCGAGTTCCCGTTCAGCGCGGTGATCACCATCGCGGACAATGCGTCCACCGACACGACGTGGCAGCGCGCCACCGAGCTCGCCAGCACACTGCCGCGGGTACGGGCCGTGCACCTCGACGCCAAGGGGCGTGGCCGGGCGCTGCAGCACGTGTGGGCGACCAGCACCGCTCGGGTCGTCGCGTACATGGACGTCGATCTGTCGACCGATCTGAACGCGCTGCTGCCGCTGGTCGCGCCGCTACTGTCAGGACACAGCGACGTGGCGATCGGCAGCCGGCTGTCGAAGTCGTCGCGCGTCGTGCGCGGGCCGAAGCGCGAGCTCATCTCGCGCGGCTACAACCTGCTGCTGCGCACGACGTTGCGCGCGCGCTTCAGCGACGCGCAGTGCGGCTTCAAAGCGATGCGCGTCGAGTGCGCACGCGCGCTGCTGCCGTACGTGCGTGACACGTCCTGGTTCTTCGACACCGAGTTGCTCGTGCTCGCCGAGCGCAGCGGGCTGCGCATCGCCGAGGTTCCGGTCGATTGGGTGGACGATCCGGACAGCCGTGTCGACGTCGTCGCAACCGCACTCGCAGACCTGCGCGGCGTGGCACGCCTGGGTCGCTCGCTGGTGCGTCGCGAGCTGCCGGTACGCGAGTTGCGCACGCAACTCGGCCGGACGGCCTCGGCACCGGAATCCTTGTTCCGGCAGGCGATTCGCTTCGCCGCGGTCGGCGTGCTGTCGACGCTCGCCTATCTCGTACTGTTCCTCGTCTGGCGCGGTTCCCTCGGCGCGCAGGTAGCGAACCTGCTCGCGCTGCTGGTGACCGCGGTCGCGAACACCGCGGTCAACCGGCGATTCACCTTCGGTGTCTCCGGACGGGACGGCGCAATGCGCCAGCAAGGACAGGGGCTGCTCGTCTTCGCACTCGGCCTGGCACTCACCAGCGGGTCACTCGCGCTGCTCGGCGCGGCCACGGCGCATCCGGCCCGGTTGCTCGAGGTCGGCGTTCTCGTCGTGGCGAACCTGGCCGCGACAGTGCTGCGCTTCGTCCTGATGCGCGAATGGGTGTTCGCCCGGCGGGAAGCGGGTGCCGAATGATCACGTCCACGTCATCGATCCGCGTCGCTCCCGAGGCGAGTGGTGCGTTCCCGGACGAGTGGCGCGATATATCGCACCACTCGCAGAAAAAGGCGCCACTCAACGAGAAGGTCGGACTGGCAGTACTGCTCGTCGGCACCGCGGTGCTGTACCTGTGGAACCTCGGTGCATCCGGCTATGCGAACGACTTCTACGCCGCCGCGGTGCAGGCCGGCACGAAGTCCTGGAAGGCGTTCTTCTTCGGCTCGCTCGACTCGGCGAACTCGATCACCGTCGACAAGCCGCCGGCCGCACTGTGGCCGATGGAGCTGTCCGGACGGATCTTCGGCTTCTCGTCCTGGTCGATGCTGGCTCCCGAAGCGATCATGGGTGTGCTCTCTGTCTGGCTGCTCTACGCGACCGTGCGGCGCTGGTTCGGCGGTGTCGCCGGACTGCTCGCGGGCGCGCTGCTCGCATTGACGCCGGTCGCGGTGCTGATGTTCCGGTTCAACAATCCGGACGCGCTGATGACGCTGCTGCTCGTCCTGGCCGCGTACTTCGTCACACGCGCACTCGAGAACGGCGCGACGAAATGGTTGCTGCTGACCGGTGCCGTGATGGGTTTCTCCTTCCTGGCCAAGGGATTGCAGCCGTTCACCGTGCTGCCGGCGTTCGCGATCGCGTACCTCTTCGCGGCTCCGACCAGCGTTAGGCGGCGGCTGTTGCAACTGCTCGGCGCGGGCGTCGCGCTGGTCGTCGCCTGTGGCTGGTGGATCCTCGCGGTCGACCTGACGCCGGCATCGTCACGTCCCTACATCGGCGGATCCGGGAACAACACCGCGTTGGGTCTCGCCTTCGGCTACAACGGGTTGTCGCGGATCACCGGTGGGAGCGGACCGGGTGGCGGCGGCGCCAACTTCAGCGGCGCGGCCGGGATCGGCCGGCTGTTCAACTCGCTCAACGGCGGGCAGATCGCCTGGCTGCTTCCCGCGGCGGTCGTCGCCGTGGTCGCGTTGGGTATCGCGAGTCTGCGCGCAGCTCGCACCGACCGCACCCGCGCGGCGGTCATCGTCTGGGGTGGCTGGCTGCTCGTGACGGGCGCGGTGCTCAGCTTCGCGACCGGCATCATCCACACCTACTACACGGTCGAACTCGCACCGGCGATCGCAGCACTGGTCGCAATCGGCGCGGTCACGATGTGGCGGCTCCGGCACGAACTCGCGGCACGCGTCGCCATCGCGGTCGGGCTGCTCGCGACCGGCTGGTGGAGCAAGGACCTGCTCGATCGGGCGACCGGTTGGCAGCCATGGCTCGGCCCCGTCGTGCTCGCCGCTGCTGTCGTCGGTGCGGCGGCGGTGCTCATCGCGCCGGGCAAGCTGCGGGCGGCGAGTGCGGTGGCCATCACGGCCGGCCTGATCGCCGGTGCCGGCGGGTCGGCCGCGTACGCGCTTTCCACCGCGGCGACGCCGCACACCGGCTCGACGCCATCGGCCGGCCCGGCGGTGCAGTCCGGCGGGTTCGGCGGCGGACCGGGCGGGACGGCGGGTGGTCCGCCGAGCGGTAGCGGATTCCGCGGCGCTCCCGGCGGCGGTGCAGCACCCCGTGGCGGCTTCACCCCGCCGTCCGGAGGCACTGCACCGAGCCGAGGTACTGCGCGGCAGGGCGGCGCGAACGGACCGGGCGGCGGCGGCAGCGCGACCGTCAGCTCCGCGCTGGTGACGCTGCTGAAGAACGCCGGCACGACGTGGTCTGCCGCGACGATCGGCTCGCAGACGGCCGCGCCGCTCGAACTGCAGTCCGGCACCGCGGTGATGGCGATCGGCGGCTTCAGCGGATCCGACGCCTCGCCGACGCTAGCGCAGTTCGAGAAGCTCGTCGCCGAAGGCAAGATCCACTACTTCGTCGGCGGCGGGTCCGGCGGTGGGGGCGGTGCGGGTGGCGGCGGCACTGGCAGCTCGATCAGCAGCTGGGTGCAGGCGCACTTCTCGGCCACCACCGTCGGCGGGACAACCGTCTACGACCTCACGAAAGCGACGACGTCATGACCACGCTCACCCCGCCCCGTCCCGCCGAACCGTTGAGTGGCGCGAAGGACGGCGAGTGG
>DASXJN010000014.1:0-7243 GCA_036497365.1 Jatrophihabitantaceae bacterium
ATCTGCTCGTCCCGTTCATGTTCGTCATCTGGCAGTACACGATCCGATCGGACGCCGAACTCACGCCGTTCCAGATCGGTGTTCGGGTACTCGGCGGGCACAACGCGGGCGAGACGCGCGTGAGCATCTCGACAGAGGGCATGAGCTACGAGCCGGGCTCGCTGGACGATCTGTCCTGCGTCCTCGAGTTCGATGCCGCCGGCCTGGTGCTGCGCGCGTTCGGCCGGTGCAACACCGGAACGGTGCGCGGCGACGCCACGATCGCCGACCGCTTCCTCAACCTGTTCCACCCGATCTAGCCCCACCGCCCCACTTGCCCACCCCCCACTTGCGCCCACCCCCCAACTTGATTTGGTATCGACGCACCGAAACGATCATGGAAATCTGGTCAGTCGATACCAAATCAAGTGGGTGGGGTGGCAGAGCAAGGGCGCTACTGGTGGGGGTGGCGCGCTCGCGCTTGGTCGGTCGGCAGTTCCAGCGCGTGCGCACCGCGCGTCGCCTTGGCGGCGAGGTACTCCGCATTCGTCGCGGATAGGTGCACGCGGGTGGGCACCTGTTCGGTGACCTCGATGCCGAGCTCGACGAGTTGTGCCAGCTTGTCCGGGTTGTTGCTCAGCAACGCGATGCGGTGCACTCCGAGTGCACGCAGGATCTGAGCGGCGACGGTGTAGTCGCGCTCGTCCTCGTCGTGTCCGAGCGCGAGGTTCGCGTCGTACGTGTCGAGACCACCGTCCTGCAATGCGTATGCGTCGAGCTTGTTGTACAGCCCGATGCCACGACCCTCCTGGCGCAGGTACAGCAGATACCCGCCGACGGACGCGATGCGCTCCACCGCCTCGCGCATCTGGGTGCCGCAGTCGCAGCGCTGGCTGCCGAACACGTCCCCGGTCAGGCACTCGCTGTGTGGCCGGACGAGCGGCGCGGCATCGACGTCATGCGGCGCGCCCGATGCGGCACTGCCCAGGCCGAGCGCCAGGTGCTCGCGACCGTCGACCAGGCCGCGGAAGGTGAACACCCGGGCGGGAGTGGAGAAGCCGTCGGCGAATCGCAGCGGCACCATCACGCAAGTGCGGATCGTCGCCTGCGGGACGATCATGGTCACGCGATCTCCTCAGGGGAGAACCGCTCGGAGAGCGCGTAACGCAGCAGCACCACATCGCCGATCTGGCGGACCTCTGCGAGCGTCGCCCGCCGACCGGGGTGCCAGGGAAAGCTGCCGTCGCGCACGAACCGGCTCGCGTCCGAGTCGCCGACGAAGAACGGGGCGACGACCAACTGGAGTTCGTCGGCGAGATCGGCTGTCAGGAACTGGGTGTGCAGGGTGCCGCCGCCCTCGACCATCAGCCGCTGCACGCCGCGGGCGGCGAGATCTTCACTGATCCGTTGCATGTCGACCGGATCGCCGCCGTCGACGACCGTGGCCACGGCGCCCAGACGATCGCGTGCTTGCGCTAGCGACTCGGTCGCGCAGTACACGATCTTGTCGACCTCGCCCACGCCGAAGAAGTCGGCGTCCGGGTCGAGCGTGCCGCACCGCGTGACGGTCACCTTCATCGGCGAGGACGGCAGCCCGCGTGCGAGCCGGTCGTCGCGCCGCTCGGACGAGCGGACCAGCAGTCGCGGGTTGTCGTTGCGCACGGTCGCCGCGCCGACCAGGATCGCGTCGCATGCCGCGCGCACCGCGTCGACGCGGTCGAAATCGGCGTCGTTCGACAGCTGCAGCGGTTTGACCGCCGCGCTGTCGAGATAGCCGTCCAGCGACATACCGCAACTGAGCAGGGTGTACGGACGATCAGCCACGAAGTGCACCGACACCTTCTGGTACGCGCTCGGGTTCGGCTGCGCCCTCGCTCCAGTCTTGCCCTTTTTGCGGCTTCCGCCAAGTCACCGCCAGAACGACCGCGCCGGGCAGCGTCGCCACGAGGGAGAGCACTCCGTAGACCGTGGCGACCGCGACACCTTGCGCGGCGCCGATGCCCGCCGCGCCGAACAGCCATGCGGTCGCGCCCTCACGCGGACCCCAGCCGCCGATGTTCGTCGGCACCGACATCGCGAGCAGCACCACCATCGTGATGGGCAGCAGCGTTCCGATCGACGCCGTCGTCCCGGCTGTGTGCGCGGCGAGGAGGAACATCGCGGTGTGCCCGGTGACCACCACCGCCGATATGAGGACGATCGTGGGCCACGTGCGCCGGGCGACCAGAGCGGTGCGGATGTCGTCCCGCGCGGTGCGGACGATGCGAGCCCACCTTGCCGATCCCTGTGGCGGGCGCGCGCGGACGGCGATGACGACGACCGCCGCGCAGACCGCCAGGACCGGGACCGCCACGACGAGCGCGCCACGTGCCGGCGACGGCAGGATCGCGAGCACCACGAGGGCGAGCCCGATCTGCACGACCTGACCGGCGCAGCGCTCCCACACCACGGTGCGGGCAGCTCGTCCGACGTCGCCCACTCGGTGCCCGTGCCGGACGGCCCGGTGCACGTCGCCCAGGATGCCGGCCGGTAGTGCGGCGTTGAGGAACTGCGCCCGGTAGCAGGCCGCGACCGCCGTTGCGATGGACATCCCGACGCCGAGCTCCCGAGCGACGAGACGCCATCGCCATGCGGCGCCGCTGGTGGTGACGACACCGATGGCGGCGGCCGCGGCCAGCGAGGTGGCGTTGATCGTGCGCAACCCGGCCAGGAACGGCCCGGTTCCCAGCCGCCAGACGAGCACGCCGAGAATGGCGGCTCCCGCCACCACCCGGGCCCAAGCCCATACTCGTCGTCGCATGCCAACGCCTCCTATGAGTACATACGGAGGACACGCGCGATCCGTTCGATCGTCCCAGACCAGTCCGGCAGGCCGTGGCGCCGCTCCCTCGCCGAGCGACGCAACCGGCCGCGCAGGGCCGGGTCGGTCAGCCAGGCCTGCAGGGCGCCGGCCAGCGCGGCGTCGTCCTCGGGCGGCACGAGCAGACCCGGCCGGCCCGACGGTGCCGTGCCAAGGGATTCAGGCACCCCGCCGACCTCGGTGGCGATCACCGGAAGCCCGCGAGCGAGTGCCTCGGTCACCACCATGCCGTACGTCTCGCCGCGCGAGGGCAGGACGAGCACGTCAGCGCGCTGGTATGCGGCCGCGGTATCGGTGTCGCCGAGGGCGCCGACGAGTGTGACGCGGTCCGCGATGCCGTCGACCTCGACCTGGCGGCGTAGCCGCGCCACGAACGGTTCGGCCCGATCGAGCGGACCGACACATCGGCAGGTCCAGTCAGGTGAGCGCAGCCGGGCCAGGGCACGGAACAACACGTCGTGCCCCTTTTGCGGCGTCACCGCCGCAACGCACAACAGGCGGCCGCCGTGCGCGGTGCCGGGGGCGAGGTCGGCCGGAGCGACGCCGGGCTCTGCCACGTGCACGGTTGCGCGTGGCAGGCCGTAGAGATCGAGAATCCGGTCGCGCGTCCATTCGCTTGTCGTGATCACGGCTCGCGCCGCGGTGACGGCGGCGCGTTCCGCCTCGTCGGCCACGGGCATGTGCATGAGGACGACGAGCGCGAGCCGACCGGCAGCGCGGACGAGCACGCGCGGCACGCCCGAGGCGATCAGCCCGTCGATGATCACGACCGACCCGGGCGCAAGCGCATCGAGCTCGGCCTGCACCGGGGCCTGCGCCCCGGTGGACGGCGACGGCCACGCGCCGGGCACCGGATGAGTCCGCACGTCCCAGCCAGCGGCTGCCAGCCCGGCGATCACCTGCCGGTCGTAGACGTTTCCTCCACTGGGCCGTCCCGGGTCGTCGAATCCGTCCGGCACGACGACGTGGACGACTGGCACGGTGTCGACCGTCAGAGCGGCCGCTCGTAGCCGGCCCACGCGATGTGCGACTCATACAACGTGACGATCAGACCGGACAGGCCCAGGGCACCCGCACCCAACCGGCCTTCGTGCACGCGTTCGGCGAGCTTGTCGGCCACGACCCGCGCGAGCGCTTCGGTCGAGGTGTTCGTCCCGGCCAGCTCGGCGACATCGTCGAGATTGCGGTAGGTGAACGCGCCGAGCACCTCGCGCAGCTGCTCGGCCGCGCGGCCGATGTCGACGACGAGGTTGTCGTCGTCCAGCGTTTCGCGGCGAAAGGTGGCGTCGACGACATAGGTCGCGCCGTGCAGTTGCTGTGCCGGACCAAATACCTCGCCGGTGAAACTGTGCGCGATCATCATGTGATCTCGGACGGTCACGCTGAACACGAGAATTGCCCTTCGTCGTAGCGGATCGTGTGGCAGAGCGCGCGCAACTCGCCGCCGGCGAGCCGGGCCATCACGGTCGGCAGTTCCTCGAACGAGGATGTGCCGCTCAACAGTGCGTCGAACGCCGGATCGCGCAGGAGATCGAGCGCAAGCGCGAGTCGGTCCTTCGTGGTGCGGGTGTCGCGGCGCGCGGGAGCGACCCTGCCGACCTGGCTCGCGCGTACGCCGAGGCGCTGGGTGTGGAAGGAGCCACCCAGCGCAACGGTCACCTCTGCATCGCCGTACCAGCTCATCTCGAGCACCGTGCCTTCCGGCCCCAGCAGGTCGAGGGAGCGCTGCAGCCCGGCCGAGCTCGCGCTGGTGTGCACCACCAGGTCGCGCCCGGTCGTGGCCTGCTCGGGCTGGGCGAAGTCGACACCGAGCGCGGTGGCCACGTGCGCGCGCGCCGGATCGACGTCGACGAGCTGCACGTCGACGGCCGGATACCGCGACAGCAACCGGGCGACGCAGCAGCCGACCATGCCGGCGCCGACGACGCTGACGCGGTCGCCGAGCAGGGGAGCGGCGTCCCAGACCGCGTTGACCGCGGTCTCGACCGTTCCGGCGAGCACCGCACGATCGGGCGGTACGTCGTCCGGTACGGGGACGACCGACTCGGCCGGGACGACGTAGCGGGTCTGATGCGGGAACAAGCAGAAGACGGTCCGCCCGCGCAGTGGCGGCGGACCGTGCTCCACCACGCCGACATTGAGATAGCCGTACTTCACCGGTCCGGGGAAGTCGCCGTCCTGGAACGGCGCCCGCATCGTCGTGTACTGACTCGGCGGGACCCCGCCGCGGAAGACGAGCGTCTCGGTGCCCCGGCTGACGCCGGTATAGAGAGTGCGCACGACGACGTCGTCAGGGCGTGGTTCCGGCAACGGAACCGAACGGATCTCGCCCCTCCCGGGGGAGCTGAGCCAGTACGCCCGAGCGTCCACGGCGCCATCTTCCTCTCACCTTGTGCTGAACCGTACTTCCGCGCGTTCCGTAGTACAGATGTCAGCAAGAAACACGGAGGTAGCGGTGCTCATGGTTCGATCCGGGGGAGCCGCCCGCGTCGCTGCCGGATTCGGACCGGCCGACTGGGTGACTCTGATCCGCGCGATCCTGGCGGCAGGCGTGGCCGTGCTGGCCGTCGCCGCGCTGGCCGGACACGCCCTGGACGTCGCGTTGGTCACGCTGGCCACACTCGCGCTCGCCCTGGACGGTGTGGACGGGTGGGTCGCGCGCCGCACAGCTACCGCGTCGGCGCGCGGGGCACGGTTCGACATGGAGGTCGACGCCGCCCTGATCCTCGCGCTCAGTGTCGCCGCAGTACCCATGGTGGGGGTGTGGGTGCTGGCGATCGGCGCGGCTCGCTACGCGTTCGTGGGCGCGACGACCGTCTGGACGTGGCTCACCGCGCCGACGCCGCCGCGTCGGTGGCGCAAGGTCGTCGCTGCAGTGCAGGGCGTCGTCCTGACCGTGGTGGTCGGCAACGTGTTGACGACGACCGTCGACGAGATCGTTGCTGCACTGGCGCTCACGATGCTCGCGCTTTCGTTCGGGACGCAGGTGTCGTGGTTGTACCGACGCCGTCCGGTGTACGTGACGCCCAGGGTGGACCGGCCTGCCGGCGCGATGGCCGCCCGGTGAACCGCGAGCGGGTGCGGGCTGGAGCGGGCTACACCATCACTGTCCTCGCCGCTGCGCTGATCTGGTTCGCACTCCTCGCACCGAACAAGATTCAGGAGCTCACGCCGGGTGCGTTCCTGCGCATTCCCATCGAGGGTCTGGTCGTCGTCGTGGCGGCTCTGCTTCTTCCGCAGCGGACCGGACGCGTGGTCGTCGTGATCATCGGCGTGCTGCTCGGCGTGCTCGTCATCGTCAAGGGCCTCGACATGGGGTACTTCGACACGTTGGACCGTCCGTTCAACCCGATCAGCGACTGGAGCACGTTCGGCCCCGCGATCGGGGTGTTCCGCGATTCGGCCGGTGCGGGATGGGCCAATGCCGCCGTCGTCGGGGCGATCCTGCTCTGCCTCGTGCTGGTCGTGCTCGTACCGCTCGCCCTGGTGCGCCTGACCAGCGTCACCCGCCGCCACCGGCTGGCGGCACTGCGTACCGTTGGCGTGCTCACCGTCGTCTGGCTCGTCTGTGCGCTGACCGGCTTACAGTTCGGCGGATCCCCGTTCGCGTCACGTAGCGACGCAACGCTCGCCTACGCGCAGGTGAGTGAGATCGACACCGCGTTGCACGACAAGCAGACCTTCGGTGCGGAGCTGTCCGCCAACGACCCGTACGCGAATCTGCCGGCCGACCAACTGTTGTCGGGACTGCGCGGCAAGGACGTGATTGTCGCCGTCGTCGAGAGCTACGGTCAGAACGCGGTGCAGAATTCGTGGTTCGCCGCGCAGGACGACAAGGCGCTGGTGGCCGACACGGCGAAGCTGCAGGCGGCGGGCTTCCAGTCACGAAGCGGCTTCCTGCGCTCGTCGACGTTCGGGGGAATCAGCTGGCTCGCGCACTCGACCTTCCAGTCCGGGCTGTGGGTCGACTCGCAGCAGCGGTACAACCAGCTGGTTGCCAGCAACCGGTTCACGTTGACCGGCGCGTTCGGCAAGGCCGGCTGGCGCACGGTCAGCGACATCCCGTCCGACGAGAGCTACTGGAAGACCGGCCGGACCTTCTACCACTACGACGATTTCTACAACGCCACCAACGTCGGCTACCAGGGCCCGAAGTTCAGCTACGCGGCGATGCCGGACGAGTACTCCTTGTCGGTCTTCCAGCATCGTGAACTTGGCCCGTCGCACGCGCCGGTGATGTCCGAGATCGATCTCGTCTCGTCGCACACGCCGTGGGCGCCGCTTCCGCACATGGTGCCGTGGGACGAAGTCGGCGACGGCTCGATCTTCGATCCGCAGCCGGCCGAGGGACGCACGCCCGATCAGGTTTGGCAACACGCGTCGGACGTGCAGGCGAACTATGCG
>DASXJN010000015.1:0-29183 GCA_036497365.1 Jatrophihabitantaceae bacterium
GAACTGGCACGACGGCAAGATCGCGCTCGAGTACCTCTTTTACGCGGGCCGGGTCACCGCCGCCCGACGGGTGAACTTCGAGCGGCTCTACGACCTGCCTGAACGCGTCCTGCCGGCCGAGATCCTTGCCGCGCCGACGCCCGACATCGACGAGGCGAGCCGCGAACTGGTCCGCATCGCCGCGCGTGCACACGGCGTGGGTACCGAGCCCGACCTCCGCGACTACTTCCGCATGTCGCACAAGCGCTCGAAGGCGGCGGTCGACGAGCTCGTCGAGTCCGGCGAGCTCGTTCCCGCAGAGGTCGAGGGATGGACGGCGCCCGCATACCTGTGGCACGAAGCGCGCCGACCACGCCGGGTCGCGGCGCGCGCGCTGCTCTCGCCGTTCGACTCGCTGGTGTGGTTCCGCGATCGCAACGAGCGGCTGTTCGACTTCAGGTACCGGATCGAGATCTACACCCCGGCGCCCAAGCGTGTATACGGCTACTACGTCCTGCCCTTCCTGCTCGGCGAGACGGTGGTGGGCCGTGTCGACCTCAAGTCCGACCGGCAGGCCGGCGTGCTGCGCGTGCAGGCCGCGCACATCGAGGACGGTCACGATCCGCACTACGTCGCGGCCGAGCTCGCCGAAGAGCTCGAGATCACCGCAGGGTGGCTGGGCCTCGACAGCGTCGAAGTGGTGTCGCGCGGCGGACTCGCACCGGATCTGCAGAAAGCAATTAGTAAGTAGACGCTGACGATATCGTCAGCGCATGCGTACTACCACGAAGCAGCGCAGCGAAGCTGCGGTGATCAGGCGCGCGGCCACCGCGCTCGCCGCGCGGGCACGGGCCGAACGCGGCGGCGAGCTGAGCCTGAACCAGACGGCCGTGCTCGGCCGGGTCGTCGTGTGCGGGCCGGTCACGCCGGGTGAGGTGGCCGATCAACTGCGCATGCTGCCGCAGTCCCTGACCAGGACGTTCGCCGCGCTCGAGGCGGCCGGCTACGTCCGCCGCACCCCTGACCCGGCGGACGGCCGGCAGTCGCTGCTGCTCGCGACCGCGGAGGGCCGCGCCGCGATGAGGGCAGAGATGGCCCCGCGTGACCGATGGCTCGCCCGGGCGATGGCGGTCGTCCTGTCGCCGGACGAGGTCGAGCAGCTCGCGCGCGCAGCCGAGCTGATGAGCCGGCTCTCCGAGTTTGAAGCCGACGTCGCATTGGCCGAGATTTGACCGCCGTCGCGACCGCGCCGGCCGAGCTCAGCGCCGAGGCGCCGGACGCCGTTCCGTTGGGCCGCATCGCCGGTCTGTTCAAGCCGTATCGCTGGCGGGTGCTCGCCCTCGTCCTGGTCTCCGCTGCGCAGGCGCTGGCCAACGTCACGTCGCCGTTCCTGCTGCGCGAGATCATCGACCGGGCGCTTCCGGAGCGCAGCGCGGTGCTCGTCACCTGGTTCGCACTCGGCATGCTCGTCAGCGCGGCGGTCGGCGCCGGCCTCGGTGTCACGTGCACGTGGCTGGCGAATCTGATCGGGCAGAACGTCATGCACGACCTGCGGGTGGGCGTCTACACGCACCTGCAGCGCATGTCGTTGCGGTTCTTCACGCGCGCACGCGCCGGTGAGCTGCAGTCGCGGATCGCGAACGACGTCGGCGGCGTCGACAACGTGGTGAGTTCGACGGCGTCGTCGATCGTCCAGAACGTCTTCGCCGCGGTTACCGTCGGTATCGCCGCGCTCGTCATGGAGTGGAAGCTCGCGCTGGTCTGCCTGCTCGTCGTCCCGCTGTTCCTGGTCTTCTCGCTCCGGCTCGGACGCAAACGACGCAGCCTGACGCGTGGCCGGCAGAGGCGACTGGCCGGCATCACCGGCCTGGTCGAGGAATCGCTGTCGGTCGCCGGCGTGATGCTCACCAAGACGCTGGGCCGTGAGGAGGCGCTGACCGCGCGGTTCACCGACGAGTCGCACGAACTCGCGAAGAACGAACTGGCGTCGGCGATGTCGGGTCGCTGGCTGCTCTCGAGTCGCCGCGCGGCGCTGACCATGGTGCCCGCGATCGTCTACTGGATCGCCGGCCTCGCGCTCGCGCATGGCGCCGCGCCGATCTCGATCGGCACCGCGGTCGCCTTCACGAGCATGCTCAACCGGCTGGTCGGCCCGACCACCGCGCTGCAGAACATCGGCGTACAGGTGTCGACGTCGATCGCGCTGTTCGTGCGCATCTTCGAGGTGCTCGACCTGCCCGTGGACGTGACCCAGCGGCCGGACGCGCGCCGGCTAGACCAGGTGCGTGGCGAAGTGCGCCTGGACCGGGTGTCGTTCCGGTACGAGCCCGGGGCGGATTGGACGCTTCGCGACATCGACCTCGTCGTCCCGCCCGGCACGACGACCGCCGTCGTCGGCGAGACCGGAGCCGGCAAGACCACGCTCGCCTACCTCGTCGCTCGGCTCTACGACGTCGACGAGGGCGCCGTGCGGCTCGACGGGCACGACGTCCGCGGCCTGACTCTCGACAGCGTCTCGGACGCCATCGGCCTGGTCACTCAAGAGACCTACCTCTTTCACGACACGCTCGGTGCCAACTTGCGCTTCGCCGCGCCCGATGCCTCCGACGCCGACCTCGACGCCGCGGTGCGGGCCGCGCATGTCGACCGCGTGGTCGACGCGCTGCCCGAGCGGTACGAGACCGTCGTCGGCGCGCGCGGGTACCGGTTCAGCGGCGGCGAGCGGCAGCGGCTGGCTATCGCCCGCATGCTGCTGCGCAACCCGCGGATCCTGATCCTCGACGAGGCCACCAGCGCGCTCGACACCGAGACCGAGCGAGCCGTCCAGGCGGCCCTGGACGAACTGGCGCGAGGTCGTACGACTGTCGCGATCGCGCACCGGCTCTCGACGGTCCGCAACGCCGATCAGATCGTCGTGCTGGATCGCGGCCGGATCGTCGAGCGCGGGCGGCACGACGAACTGCTGGCGCGGGGTGGCAGGTACGCGCGGCTGGCCGGCGAACTGATCACCTGAGCGGTACCGCGCCGGCGTCGGCGCGGCCGAGAGAGTGCGAACCAGCAACATGGCAGCCTCACGCCGCCCGGAACAGCCGCACGTCGCCGCTGCCGGTGCGCGCGCGGATCGTGATCGCTTTGCCGTTGCCGCTCTCGGTCTGCTCGATCGGCAGGTCGGACTTCACCCGTCCCGATCCGGTCGTGACCTCGAGCTTGGCCGAGATCCCGACCGGCAGCCCGATCGTCACCTTGCCCGACCCGGCCGCGATGTCGACGTCGCCGTGGACCGCGCCGATGCTCGCGTCACCGGAGCCGGTGCGTGATCGCACGCCGCCACGCGCGACGTCGACGTTCAGGTCACCGCTGCCGAAGCCGGCCTGCAGATGGCCGCCGACCGTGCCGAAGGACGCATTGCCCGAGCCGGACCGGACGGTGACCGCACCGGTGACCTCGGACGTGGTCGCCGTCGAACTGCCGTAGCGCAGCCGCAGATCGCCGTCGACGGTGTCGAGCACGATGTCGGCCGATCCGGTCGAGACGTCGGCCCCGCCGACGCGGCCCTTGACGGTGATGGCGGCGGTGCCGGTGGTGATCTTCGTGGCGGTACCGGTCGGGACGACGATCTCGGCGTCGAGTCGTTCGCGGTCACGGCGCCAGCCGATCAGCATCTCGGCGAGCCCGCCGCCCTGGCGCGGGGTGGCGATGGTGAGCGTCGGACCGCTCATCTCGACGACGGTGCGCTGCAGCAGATCGCTGCCGGGGTCGCGCGGGGTGAGCCGCACGGTCGCCTCGGTGACGTCGTCGCGGGCGGTGACGAGCACCGAACCCTGCATGACGCGGACGTTGAGGTTGATGGCACCGGTCAGCGGGAAGGTCGTGTAGGCGTCAGCCATGGGAATGTGTGCTCCTTCGTGGGAGAGGGCAGCGGGGCAGCCGGACGGGGAGTTCAGCCGTTGATCCAGCCGGTGATGTGGTGGGCGTTGCGTGCGGAGCCGGCCTCGCGACCGGGACCGAAGTTGACCTCCCAGCCGACGCGCGACTGCGCGGACTGGTGCAAGAGGGCGCGACTGGCCACCCGCACGATCCAGGTGTTGACCGACACGGATTCGCCGCGGGCCGCTGCCTCGATGTCGGACTTGAGCGACTCGGAGAGCCGGAGCGAGATCCGCGCGCTGGCGTCCGCGTCCTCGGGTGCTGCCGGGGCGGCGGGCGCCTCGGCTGCCGGTTCCGGGGTGCGGACCTCGATGCGCAGGTCTTCGCCGTCGATGCGGACGGCGACGGCGGGCGCGCCAGGCGAGTCGAGCAGGGCGGCGGTGATGTCATCTGCGGCGGCGGTGACGGCGGCGAGCACCGCCAGCCGCAGAGCAGGTTCGGCGGCGGCGGCCAGGGCTTCGGCGGTCTGCTTGGTCCGCTCGTCGCCCAGCGCGGCCGCGGCGGCCAGGTGGGCCTGGACCTGCGCTACGTAGGGTTGCAGTTGCATGACGCCACTATGACAGCATCATGATGTCATTGCAATGCCAATTTGCTGCCGAGGTAGCGTCACGGCATGCCGCTGAGTGTGCAGGTCATCGCCTGGACGGCCTTCGAGGCCCCGGCCGACATCGCATGGAGCACCGACGCGGACGGCGGCCAGGCCCTCGCCGAGTTCGCCGGACGGGCCTGTTACGAGTCCTGGCACAAGCCGAATCCGGCGACCGCGACCAACGCCGGCTACCTGCGGCACATTCTCGAGGTGGGCCATCTGTCCGTCCTCGAGCACGCGAACGTGACGATGTACCTGCGCGGCGTGTCGCGCTCGCTGACCCATGAACTGATCCGGCACCGGCACTTCAGCTACTCGCAGCTGTCCCAGCGCTACGCCCCGTCCGGCGAGGCGGACATGGTCGAGCCGGATGTGATCGCTGCCGACCCCGAACTGCACGCCCGCTTCGTCGAGGCGACCGAAGCGTCGCTGGCCGCGTACCGGGAACTGCTCACCGGGCTCGAGGAGCGCTTTGCCGATTCGGGTGCCGCGGCGACGCTGCGTCGTAAGCAGGCCCGCCAGGCGGCACGCGCGGTGCTGCCGAATGCGACCGAGACCCGCATCGTCGTGACGGGGAACTATCGCGCATGGCGGCACTTCGTCGGCATGCGGGCGTCCGAGCATGCCGACGTCGAGATCCGTGCGCTGGCCGTTGCCTGTCTGCGCGAACTGCAGCGCGTGGCGCCGAACGCGTTCGCCGACTTCGAGATCACCCAGCTGCCGGACGGCACCGCGGTGGCGTCCAGCCCCTACGTCACCGAAGGCTGACCTTGCCCCGCTAACGCGTGTTGCTGCGCCGCCGCCGCGCGCATTGGCGGGGCAAAGATGCGGTGGCCGTGGCCGACGCAACCAGTGCGGCCACGTCGTCCGGACTTGGAGTCAGAGCAGCTCGCGCACCGCGGCGGTGAAGACCTCGGTGTGCCGGTCGACGTCAGCGACGGTCGTCGCCGGCGACATCAGCGCCATGTTGTGGAACGGCGTGAGCAGCACACCGCGGTTGGCCAGGTAGGTGTGCAGATAGTCCTCGAGTTCCTCGTCGTTCGCGGCCGCCGAGTCACCGCCCGTGCGTGGCGCCGGCCGGCAGAAGCGGTACTCGACGCGTGCGCCGAGCCGGCTCACCGACCACGGCAGGCCGTACTCGTCGATCACGGCGTCGACTCCGTCGGCGAATCGGTTCGCGAGGTCGATCATCGGCAGCCAGGCCTCGTCGGTGAGCACCTCGCCCAGCGTGGCGCGCATCGCGGCGAGCGAAACGGCATTACCCGCCAGCGTGCCGCCCACGCCGCCCATGTCCACGAGGTCCAGGTCGGGCATCGTCGCGAGCCGCTCGGCCACCTCGGCCGACAGGCCGAACGCACCGCACGGGATGCCGCCGCCGATCGTCTTGCCGATGGTGAGCACGTCCGGGGTGAGCGACCACGCCTGTGTCGCGCCGCCCGGGCCGGCCGAGATGGTGTGCGTCTCGTCGTTGATCAAGAGCGTGCCGGTCGCCCGCGTCAGCTCGCGGACGCCCTCGAGATAGCCGGGCTCGGGCAACACGATGCCGATGTTGGTGAGCGCGGGTTCCATCAGCACGCACGCGACGTCGCCGTAGGACAGCTCGCGCTCGAGTGCGGCCAGGTCGTTGTACTCGACGACCCGCGTGGTGAGGGTCGGGTCGACAGCCGCGCCGACGTTCCCCTCGCGGACGACCTGGTTGCCGAGCTCGTCGACCTTCACCAGCGTCTCGTCGACGGTGCCGTGGTAGCAGTAGGAGTTGACCAGGATCTTCGGCCGTCCGGTCACTGCCCGAGCCAGCCGGATCGCCCAGCGGTTGGCGTCGGTCGCGGTGAGCGCGAAGCTCCACAGCGGCACGCCGAAGCGCCGGGCGAGTTCACCGCCGACCCAGGTCCCGTCCGTGGTCGGCATCATCGCGGTGAGACCGCGCTGCATCTGCGCGGTCACGGCGGCCACCGTCGCGGCCGGGGAGTGGCCGGCCATCGCGCCGGTGTCGCCGAGGGCGAAGTCGACGTAGCTCTGCCCGTCGATGTCGGTCACCGTCGCGCCGCGTGCCTCGGCCAGGAACAGCGGGAAGCCGCCGGCCGCCTTGTTCATCCAGGTCATCGGCACGCCACCGAACAGCGTGCTCCCGGCGCGGCGGAATTCGTCGGCCGAGCGCGGATGCTCGCTGCCGTAGCGGGTTCGCTCGTTGGCGAGCAGGGTGCGCAGCCGGGCGCGATCGATGGCCAGTGCCGTCATGGCGGCATTCCATCAGATCGGCGCGAGGTCAGGGCAGCCGCCACACCTGACCCGGCTTCGCGGCACACCTCGCCGTGGTCAGTCGGGTGCCGGCAGCCAGCTCGTCGTGAGGATCGGTCAGACAGCGCTGGTCGGCGCCGTCGACGAGCTCGCCGTTCGGCCGAGCCTGCCATTGTTGGGAATCCGTGGCGGTGCAGGAGGCCAGGCGCACGGTGGCGCCCTGTGCATCCAGGCAACGGCCCTTCACCCGCAGGACTCGGGACGCGACGGTCAGTAGCTGCGCGGGCCGTACGCTGCACGGCGCCAGCTCTGCGCGCTGCTGCCGGACTGCCAGACACACCTGATCGACCGGCGCGACCGCGGCACTCATCAATCCGCGCTGCTTGTACAGGCCCGAGAGGTCCCACCGCTGCCCGGATCGAACCGCGCACCGCACCATGGCGACCGGATGCAAGGTCAGGCATTGCCCGTCGCTGCGCAGCTGGCCGGCGGCGGTCCAGCTCCAGCGCTGGCGCGACGATCCGTCGCAGCGGGTGAAGTGAATCGCCTTCAGACACCAGCGACTCGACGAGCTGCCGTACCGAAGGGTGGAGTCGGTACCGCGTACGAACTGCGCGGCAACGGCGTGTGTGCACGCAACTGCGCGCACACCGACGCCGCGGTGCACCGGTGTCGAGCGTGGTGCGAGGCAGTCCGTGCGGTTGCGGATGACGCCATGCCACGGGTCGCCATTGACGACCAACTGCAGCACCTGCGGGCCGCGGCCGTCGTTGCTCGAGACCGCGTACCTGTCGACGACCCGGCCCGCGGTGGTCGGGTCGACGCGTACCGACACCCGGAGTGCATCGCCGGGTTCCAGGCGCTGTCCCTCGGCAACCGGGACGGGCACGGTGAACGGCGGATTCGGCGGCGGCGCCTTCGTGATCTTGAGCAGCGACGTGCCCGTGTTGGTCACCACGAACGTCCGGGTGCGTTCCTGCCCCGGTGCCACGTTGCCGAAGTCGAGGCCGGCCGGGCTCAGGGTCAGCCGCGGATGACCGACTTGGGCGGTCCCGTGCAGCGGTATCGAGACCGACCCGGTCGCGGCGGTGACGGTCAGCGTGTCGTGCAGGTCGCCGGCCGCCGTCGGGGTGAAGGTCACCGTCGCAGTGAGCGATTGCTGCGATCCGAGCTCGGTGCCGGTCGGGGGCAGGCCGGTCACGGTGAACTGGGATGAGGACGGGGCCGTGATCGCTGTGATCGTCGTCGATGAGGTACCGGTGTTGCGGATCGTCACGCTGCGGCTCGCGGCCTGCCCGACGTGCACGTCGTGGAAGCTGAGCGCGGCCGGTGTCGCCGCGAGACCGTCGACCGCGCCGACACCGTTCAGGGCGAACAGGTACTGCTCGCCGCCCGACACGGTGACTGTCAGCACGCCGTCGGCGTTTTCCGCCGTGGTCGGACGGAAGGTGACCGGCATGGACAAGGTGTCGTTGCGCGCGAGATGAACCGGCAGCGCGGAGGTGTCGACGGTGTACGGACCGCTGGCCGTCACCTGTCGCACCGTGGTCGAGGCGTGCGCGGTGAGCTCGACGTCGCGCACGACCTGCTGCCCGGTCTGCACGACGCCGAAGTCGGTCGACGGCGCGGTGATCTTCGCGGTGGTGGGCGCGCCGAAGCCGAGGACGCGGCCGTCCCTCGTCCCGACGAAGACCCGCCCTCCGTCGGTGGCCGGCGTGACGAACTTCGCGACCGTGTCGAGCGGCGCCGCGAAGGCGGGCAGCCATGCGCCGTCCGACGGCGGGATCGCCGGGAAGGCGCGCAGCATCGCGTGCTCGCCGGACGCGTTCTTGCACGTCACCACCCACACCAGCGCCGACGAGGGGTCCTGGCCGGTCGACGTGACGATCGGCGAACCCGAGGTGTAGCCGAACGACCCCGCACTCTGGCTGAGATCGGTCAGGATCGGGACGCCCTGCGCGTTCGCCGACACCTGCAACACCTGCATCGGGCTGCGGCTCGGCAGCAGGTAGATCAGGTGTTGCGCGCCGGCCGACGACGAGGCGTCGAACACGGCGGCGCGCCCCCATACGCCGTTGAGCTGCAACGAGCTGAGCACGTCATCGGTGTGGCCGGGGCCTTGCGCGGTACCGCCCAGATGATCGCGATCGAGCAGGCGCACCACGCCGTCCTTGCCCGAGATGACGAGCAGATGCGGATGCTGCGGCGTGCCGAAGCTGTCGGGCAGGCCCACCGGCGATCCCGAGCCGAGGTCCGCGTCGTCCTGATCGAGTTCGTTGTTGTCGGCCGGGCTGAAGTAGTCCTTTGCGGTCATCGTGCCGGACGTGCCGACCGCCAGCCGCACCACCGACTCGGCGAGCGTGCCGGGTGGCGAGTTGCCCGGCCCCGGTGCCGGCGAGATGCCGTTACCGGTCGCGACGAACAGCCGGCCCGGCCCGTCCGACATCGGCGCACCGCCGCTCTGCCAGATGCCGGCACCGCTCGACGCGCTGCCGTCCTCGTCGCTCCAGCGATGCACGGCACGCGTGGCCGTGTCGACGCCGAGGACGTAGCCGACATAGGCGCCGTGGTCGCAATGGCTCGCGGTCGCCAGGTACACCCGTCCGTCGAGCAGGAGCAGCCCCGGCCGCTGGTTCGACGTGACCGGGTCGAGCACCTCGTTGCTGTTGTCGGCCTTGCCGGCGAGCTCGACCGGCCAGTCGCGGCGCTCGGTGCCGTCGGTGACGTCGAGGGCGTGCATCTTCAGGTCGGCCCCGCCGTCGGTCGTCCCGGTCTTGGTGACGACGTAGATCGTCTTGGTGGACGGGTCGTACACGGGCGTCGACGTGACGCCCACGTGCGGGACGAGATCGCCGCAGTCAACCGGCGTCCACGCCGGGCCGAGCGACCTGGACCAGAGCAGGTGGCCGGTGCGCGGATCGAGCGCGTCGATCTGGTTCTCCTCGGTCGCGACGATCACGTAGCCGTTCGCCACCAACGGCTGGGCGTAGAGCTGGTTCGGATAGGTGTCGACGGTCTGGCCCTGCGGTCGGGGCAGCGTCGTGGTCCACAGCCGGCCGAAGTCCGACGCGGTCACCGCGCCGGGCGTCAACGCCGGCTCGTTCGCATCCCAGCCGGTGCGAAGGGGGTTGTAGGCGATCGTGGTCTGATCCGCATGCGCCGCGATCGCGGGGACGGTTGCGGCCACAACAGCCACGACGGCGACGTGCAGGATTGCCATGCCCCTCCGACGCATGCGGGTAGCGTAGAGGCGTGCCCGGCACTTCGGATCGGTCTCGTCCCTTCGGCCGGTTGCTCACTGCGATGGTGACCCCTTTCGACGTCACCGGCGGGCTCGATCTCGCCAAGGCGGCTGAACTCGCCACCTACCTCGTCGACGAGCAGGGCAACGACGGACTGGTCGTCAACGGCACCACCGGCGAGTCACCGACGACGACCGACGCGGAGAAGTCCGACCTCGTCCGCGCGGTGGTCGACGCGGTCGGCGACCGCGCGCATGTGGTGGCCGGCGTCGGGACCTTCGACACCGTGCACACGATCCATCTCGGCGAGCAGGCGGCGAAGGCCGGGGCCGACGGGTTGCTCGTCGTGACGCCGTACTACTCGCGCCCGCCACAGGCCGGCCTGCTCGTGCACTTCCGCTCCGTTGCCGACGCGACCGAGCTGCCGATGGTCCTGTACGACATCCCGCACCGCACCGGGACGGCGATCGCGACCGAGACCCTGATCGAGCTGGCTGCCCACGATCGCATCGTCGCGGTGAAGGACGCCAAGGGTGACGTGACCGCGTCGTCCCGGGTGATCGCCGAGACCGGCCTGGCCTTCTACGCGGGCGACGACGCGATGACCCTGCCGCTGCTCTCGGTCGGCGGCGTCGGTGTCGTCGGCACGTCCACGCACTTCAGCGGCACCGGCGCCAAAGCGCTCATCGCCGCGTTCGAGCGCGGCGACACCGCCGCCGCGCTGGGCAAGCACCGCGAGCTGCTGCCGATCTTCACCGGTGTCTTCCGCACCCAGGGGACGATCCTGGTCAAGGCCGGGCTGCGGCTGCGCGGCCTCGATGTGGGCCCGGTGCGCCCGCCGCTGGTGGACGCCACCGAGCACGAGATCAGCCACCTGCGCCAGGACCTCGCCGCCGCCGGTCTGTAGCTCCTCGCGCCTCCCGGGTAACCGTCGAGTGCAGGGTTAAGGTGCTGAAGTGGCCACGTCGACACGCACGCGTCCGCCTGCTCGCAAGTCGAGCGGGCGGTCGACCGCACGTTCCCGCAAGAAGTCGGTCCCGCCGCTGCTGCTGCCCTTCGTAGCGCTCGGCAAGATGCTCCGTGCGATCTGGCGTGGGCTGGCGACCGTCCTCGGCGGTGCGGCCCGCGCCGCCGGGCGCAACGCGGCCACGGCCCGCGACCTCGAGCCCGAGCATCGGCGCGACGGCATCGGGCTCGCGGTGCTCGCGCTCGGCCTGATCCTCATCGTCTCGCTGTGGTTCGGCGCCGCCGGTCCGATCGGCCACGGCCTGGCCGTCGGCGTGCGTGCGGTCATCGGCAACGGCGGGCTGCTGCTGCCGATCATCCTGCTGGCAGCTGCCGGGCACATGTTGCGGCAGGCGCCGCAGCCCGCATCCCGCGGGCGGCTGCTGGTCGGCACCGTGACCCTCACCATTTCGGTGCTCGGTCTGTTCGACCTGTGGGCCGCCTCGCCGTCCACTGCGGACGGACGAGCACACGCCGGCGGCATCATCGGCGCGGCGGTCGGCGGGCCGCTGGCTCGCGGCGTGTCCGCCGGACTCGCCGTCCCGCTGCTCCTGCTGGTCGGCGCGTTCGGCAGCCTGGTCGTGACGGCCACGCCCCTGCCGGTGCTGCTCGGCTACCTTCGCGAGCTGTTCACCGGACGCGCCGAGCGGGCCGAGGACGGCTACTACGACGAGGACGAACTCGACGAGCCGCTCGACACGGCCGAGGCGGGAGCCAAGGGCAGCAAGCGCAGGTGGAAGCGCCGGTCCGAGACGCTCGCCGCCGTCGACCCGCTGGTCGACCAGGCCCTCGCCGAGAGCGACACCACGGTGCTTCCCGACGGCGAACTGGAGCCGGTCCGCACACCGCGCCCGCGCAAACCGCGCACTCCGAAGGTCGAGCCGGACCTGCCGCCGATCGACCGGCCTCTGCAGCTCGAGCTCGACCGTGGCGCCGGGCTGTACACGCTGCCGTCGCTGAAGGCGCTCGCCGAGGGCTCGCCGCACCTGGCGCACACGAAGGCCAACGACGAGGTGATCGCCGCCCTGCAGCAGGTGTTCGCCGAGTTCGACGTGGACTGTGCGGTGACCGGGTTCAATCGCGGTCCGACGGTCACCCGGTACGAGGTCACGCTCGGTCCGGGCGTGAAGGTCGAGCGGATCACCAACCTGACCCGCAACATCGCCTACGCGGTGAAGAGCGCCGAGGTGCGGATCCTCTCGCCGATCCCGGGCAAGAGCGCGGTCGGCGTAGAGATCCCGAACGCCGACCCCGAGGTCGTGATGCTCGGCGATGCGTTGCGTTCGCCGGTCGCGCAGCGCGACCACCATCCGATGCTGGTTGCGTTGGGCAAGGACGTCGAGGGCGGTTTCATCGTCGCCAACCTGACGAAGATGCCGCACCTGCTCGTCGCCGGCGCGACCGGTGCCGGCAAGTCGTCCTGCATCAACACGCTGATCCTGTCGATCCTCACCCGGGCGACCCCGGACCAGGTGCGGATGGTGCTGATCGACCCGAAGCGTGTCGAGTTCGCCGCGTATCAGGGCATCCCGCACCTGGTCACGCCGGTGATCACGAACGCGAAGAAGGCCGCGGACGCGCTGCAATGGGTCGTTCGCGAGATGGACATGCGCTACGAGGACATGGAGTCCTCGGGGGTGCGGCACATCGACGACTTCAACCGCAAGGTGCGCAGCGGCGAACTCGTGGCGCCGCCTGGGTCGGAACGGGTGTACAGCGCCTATCCGTACCTGCTCGTGATCGTGGACGAGCTGGCCGACCTGATGATGATCTCCCCGCGTGACGTCGAGGACGCCATCGTCCGCATCACGCAGCTGGCCCGCGCGGCCGGCATCCATCTGGTCGTCGCTACCCAGCGCCCGTCCGTCGACGTGGTCACCGGCCTGATCAAGGCCAACGTGCCGTCACGGCTCGGCTTCAAGACGTCCTCGCTCGCCGACTCGCGGGTCATCCTCGACCAGCCGGGCGCCGAGAAGCTGCTCGGCAAGGGCGATGCGCTGTTCCTGCCGATGGGGGCGTCCAAGCCGGCGCGCCTGCAGGGCGCCTACGTCACCGACGCCGAGATCTCGGCCATCGTCGGTCACTGCAAGGAGCAGTTGCAGCCGACCTACCGCGAGGACGTCACCGCACCGGCGGCGCCGAAGAAGGAGATAGACGCGGACATCGGCGACGACATGGAGCTGTTCCTGTCGGCCGTCGAGCTGGTCGTGTCGACCCAGTTCGGCTCGACGTCGATGCTGCAGCGCAAGCTCCGCGTCGGCTTCGCGAAAGCGGGCCGGCTGATGGACCTGATGGAGTCGCGCGGCATCGTCGGCCCGACGGAGGGGTCGAAGGCGCGTGAGGTGCTGGTGCTGCCGGACGAGCTGTCCGGGCTGCTCTACACGCTGCGCAACGGCGGCAGCGCCGAGGACCTGGTCAGCGCCGACGACGAGCCGGGCGACTCCGAGTCCGCCTGAGCCCCGGTTCGTCGAGTGGCGCGTTAAACGTCGAGTGGCGCGATATCTCGCGCCACTCGACTTCGCTTCGCGCCACTCGACGTGAGCGGCGTTGGTGATCAGTGTCGGCGGTGCCGGCCGACGTGGAACATGCGCAGGATGTTGAGCCCGCGCGGTCCGGGCTTGCGGTGCCGTCCGACGTACTCCTCGGTCGCCTCGTCGGTCGACGTGAACCCCGCCGTCGAGGGCGACCAAGCCGGGCGGACCGGTTCGATCCGATCGATTGTGGCCATCCAGGCTCACCTCCTTCGTGTCCGACGCTAACCCTCGACCCGTGGTTGACCCGGGCGGCGCGCCGAACACGATGTACCCAGATCGCTGCGGATCAGAGCACCCGCAGCATGCGTAGGTTCCCGAGCGTGTTCGGCTTCACGTACTCGAGGCCGAGGAACTCCGCCACGCCCGGGTCGTAGGAGCGGCGCAGCGCGTCGTAGGTGTCCGGGTCGACCGGCGTGCCCTCGATCTCGACGAAGCCGTGCCGCGCGAAGAACGTGGTGTGGAAGGTCAGCGCGAACAGCCGCGACAGGCCCAGATCGAGGGCGGTCGACACGAGTTCGCCCAGCACCATCGCGCCGATGCCGTGCCCGCGGTGATCGGGATGCACGGCGAGGGTGCGGATCTCGCCGAGGTCGGCCCACAACACGTGCACCGCGCCGCACGCGACGACCGCGCCGTCGACCTCGGCGACCCGGAAGTCCGGGATGTCCTCGTACAGCGTGACCAGTTCCTTGGCCAGCAGCTTGCGGCCGGATCCCGCGTAGATGTCGACCAGTGCCTTCATCTCGGGGACGTCGGAGGTTCGTGCGCGACGGACGAGCGGTGCCACGCAGGCACGGTATCGACCGGGCGGATCAGCAGTGCAGGGCGGGCAGGCCCGAGGCGTCCAGGCGCATCAGCCGACCGCCGAAGGCGCTCGCCGCGAGCGGGTCGCCGACCAGGTGCCCAAACCGGCCGCGCACGGTTGCCTCGCTGGAGATCGGTGCGGTCGCGCCGGTGCGCACGTCGAGCACCCGTTGCGCGCTCGAGTGCGGCGGTTGGTAGGTCACGATCGGCCCGGCCACGGAGAACACCGAGCCGGGTTCGGATCGTGAGAACGGCCGAGCCAGCAGGTTCGGTACCCGCACGACACGTCCGGCCGACGGGCTCCACCAGTCGACGGCGCCGTCGCTGCTCTGCCAGGCGTAGGACGTGCCGTCGGTCACGAAGCTGTCGTAGCTGAGCTCGTTGACGTGCACACGCACGGCCGGCGGCATGGCGGTCGGTCGATCGAGGCGCCATGGCGTGAGCGACCACGCGAGCCCGGCCGCGCTGGACTCGATGTCGAAGACGCCGCGTGCCGCGACCGATCGCCGGCCGGTGGTCATGTCGACTTCCCTGATCCGGTAGCTGTCGGGCCCCTTGCCGGTCGTCGTCTGCCAGTAGACGTGCCCGGCGAGCGGGTAGGCCGCTCCGGTGAGCTGCTCGCGCGCGTCTCTCGGCACGTTCGCGACGGTGCGCAGCACGCCGGTCTGCGCGTCCAGGGCGAGGATCCGCGAGTACCGGTCGGTGCTGTTCTTGCCCTCCTCGACCGCGATGACGATCAGGTTCTGGTCGATGGACACGGTCAACCCGAGACCGCCGGACGTGCTGCTGACCCGGGCGAGCTCATGGAGATCGGCCGAGCCGGGTGCCAGCAGGCCCACGTGATCGACGAGCAGATGCGGCCCGTCCTCACCCACCCGGCCGTACTCGACCACGGCCTCGCCGTCGGAGGTGGTGCCCCAGAACTGTGGCGAATCGAGTGCGTTGCCGTCGCGAATCGGCGTAGATGCGGCATTTGCGGCATCGCGCCACGTCGTCGGCAACGTCGTGCGGCAGGCCGACCGGGTGATCGTCGGCGAGGGACCCGGCGGGGCCGAGTTGGCGGCCCGGTTCGGTGCGTGACCGTGGCGTGTGCCGACCAGGACGCCGACCGCGACGGCGATGATGACCGCGGCTGCCACGAGTACGGCGATCGGAGCTGCCCGCCGCGGGCGCCGCTGCGGGAGCGGCGGGATCAGGTCGAGGACCTCCGCGGCGCGCTCGGCCGTGGCCGCGTCCCAGGACGGGCCGGAGGTGATGGTGGCGGCGTGCGCGCAGAGGGTCTCGCGCAGCAGCACGTCGAGGTCGGTCATGACCGGTCCTCCGTCGAGGTGAGCGCCGGATCGGCGCGCAGCGTGGCGAACGCGCGGGTGGCCAGGCTGCGCACGGTGCCTTCGCGGCAGTCGAGCGCGGCGGCGATGTCGGCGTCGCTGAGGTCGAGGTAGTAGCGCAGGACGAGCACCGCACGCTGGCGGTCCGGCAGGGTGGCCAGCGTCTGCCACATCGCGTCCTGGAGCGGATTGCCGACGTCCTCCACCGGCCGTTCCGGCGGGTCGCCCAGAACCGTCGAGGACGAGGACCGGAGCCGGGCATGCGAGATGTGCGCGTTGACGATCGTCCGACGGGCGTACGCGACCGGGGCGTCGATCGGCAGGTCCGGGCCGAATCGCCGGTACAGAGCGACGAACGCGTCCTGGACGAGGTCCTCCGCGAGCCCACGATCGCCGCACAGCACGTACGCGAAACGGGTCAGCGGCACGGAGTTCGCGCGCGCGAACTCGGCCAGTGACGTCGCGCTCACCGCAGGCAAGATCGTTTCCACATCACTCCAAACGCTATGACCGGCGCAATCGGCTGCACGCCGCGGGCCGAGTTGTCGCCGCGGCGGCCGGAGAACGCCCAGGTCGCGACTAAACTGCTCCGTTGTGAGTAGTGGTGCGCGCCGGGTCGCGCTGGTGACCCTCGGCTGCGCCCGCAACGAGGTCGATTCCGAGGAGCTGGCCGCGCGGCTGGGCGACGGCGACTGGGAGCTGACCGACGAGGCCGACGCCGACGTTCTCGTCGTCAACACCTGCGGTTTCGTCGACGCGGCCAAGAAGGATTCGATCGACACCGTCCTCGCGGCGGCGGACACCGGCAAGAAGGTCGTCGCCGTCGGCTGCCTGGCCGAGCGGTACGGCAACGAGCTGGCCGAGCAGCTTCCCGAAGCCGATGCGGTGCTCGGCTTCGACTCCTACGCGGACATCGCTGCCCGGCTCGACGACGTCGCTGCCGGACGGTCGATCACGCCGCACACGCCGCGCGACCGGCGCACGTTGCTGCCCGTGACGCCCGCTCACCGGCCGGCGATGGCGGCCGAGGTCGCGCTGCCCGGGCACGCCTGGCTGCCGAGCAACGCTGCCCGCAAGCGGCTGGACGACTCGGCACTGGCCTACCTGAAGATCGCGTCCGGCTGTGACCGGCGCTGCACGTTCTGCGCGATCCCGTCCTTCCGTGGTTCGTTCGTGTCGCGGCCCCCGGCCGACGTGCTCGCCGAAGCACGCTGGCTGGCCGACCAGGGCGCGCGCGAACTCGTGCTGGTGAGCGAGAACTCCACGTCGTACGGCAAGGATCTCGGTGACCTGCGTGCCCTCGAGAACCTGCTGCCCGATTTGGCCGGGGTCGACGGCATCGAGCGCATCCGCGTGTCGTACCTGCAGCCGGCCGAGCTACGGCCCGCGCTGCTCGAGACGATCGCCGGCACGCCGGGCGTGGCGCCGTACTTCGACCTGTCGTTCCAGCACGCATCGCCGGACGTGCTCCGACGGATGAAGCGGTTCGGCTCGACCGACGCGTTCCTCGACATCCTCGCCCGCGCCCGCGAGATCAGCCCCGAGCTCGGCGCCCGGTCAAACGTGATCGTCGGTTTTCCCGGCGAGACCGACGATGACCTGGCCGAGCTCGAGCGGTTCCTCACCGAGGCACGGCTGGACGTCGTCGGCGTGTTCGGGTACTCGGACGAGGACGGCACCGAGGCGGAGAAGTTCGACGACAAGCTCTCGGCCGACGAGATCGCGGCCCGCGTCGAGCACATCTCGGCGTTCACCGACGAGCTGATGGCCCAGCGGGCCGAGGACCGCGTCGGCGAGCTGGTCGAGGTGCTCGTCGAGGACGCCGACGAGGGCACCGGCCGAGCGATGCACCAAGGCCCTGAGACCGACGGCATCACCCGCCTCACTGGGGTCGCCGCGACCCTCTTACCGAACACGTTCGTGCCCGCCGTGGTCGTCGACAGTGAAGGCATCGACCTGGTCGCCGAGCCCAAGGGTGCCGGCTGGTGAAGAACCCGCCACGGCTCAATCTCGAACCGGTCGCCGACGACCCGATCGCCGACCCGCCGAGCGCTGTCTCGGCGTGGAACCTGGCCAACGCGCTGACCGTGTTCCGGCTCGTGCTGGTTCCGGTCTTCCTCGTCGCGCTGTTCTGGGGCACGGGTCACGAGACCGGTTGGCGGGTGATCGCGTGGGCGGTCTTCGCCGTGGCGTCGGTGACCGACCGCTTCGACGGCGAACTCGCCCGCAAGCGGAACTCGATCACCGAGTTCGGCAAGCTGGCCGATCCGATCGCCGACAAGGCGTTGATCGGCGCAGCGCTGATCGGGTTGTCGCTGCTGCACGATCTGCCCTGGTGGGTCACCGTGGTGCTGCTGGTTCGCGACGTCGGCGTCACGCTGCTGCGGTTCTGGGTGATCCGGCACGGCGTGATCGCGGCCAGCCGCGGCGGCAAGTTGAAGACGTTGCTCCAGGGGGTCGCGATCGGGCTGTTCGTGCTGCCGGAGTGGGGCTGGCTGCGAGACATCGCCTGGGTGGTGATGGTCGCGGCGATCATCCTCGCCGCGGCGACCGGGCTCGACTACGTCGGGCGGGCGCTCCGGTTGCGGCGCGACGCTGCCGCGGCGCGCATCGCCGTCTGAGCGGTGGTCGACCTCGAGGCTCTCCACGGTCGGCTGCGCGCCGGCGGTGCGACGGTCGCCGTCGCCGAGTCACTGACCGGCGGCCTGCTGTGTGCCGCGCTGACCACGACGCCGGGTGCGAGCGCGACCATGCGTGGCGGCCTGGTCGTCTACGCGACCGAACTCAAGGCACTCCTCGCCGGCGTGCCCGCCGAGCTGCTCGCCGAGCGTGGTGCGGTCGACCCGGACGTCGCCCGCGCGCTCGCGGTGGGCGCGCGCGAGCGTCTCGGCGCGACCTACGGGCTCGGTGTCACCGGCGTGGCCGGCCCCGAGCCGCAGGACGGCAAGCCGGTGGGGACGGTCTGGGCCGCGCTCGCCGGGCCGGACACGACCGAGATCAGCCAGGTCGTGGTGACCGGCAGCCGCGAGGAGATCCGGCTGAGCGCGGTCGAGGCATGCCTCGAATTGCTGGACAGGGAATCCCGGCGCGTGGCGAGCCGTTGATCGAATTGGAATGTTCGCTCTGAGCGGACGGCGTCGGCTACGAGCTCGCAGGTCGGCACCGGCCGGTACGGTGAACTGACGACAGCGCCGCGCTGCGCCGTCGCCGCGACGACCGAAGGGGTCCCCGCCATGCCTGTGCTTCGCCAAGTGGTCGGTGAGACCCTGCGCGCCCTGCGGCTGCGTCAGCGCCGCACGCTGCGCGAGGTGTCCTCCAGCGCCCGGGTCAGTCTGGGCTACCTGTCCGAGGTCGAGCGCGGACAGAAGGAGCCGTCCTCGGAGTTGCTGGCCGCCATCGCCGGCGCGCTCGAGGTCGAGCTGTCCGACCTGTTCACCGAGGTCGCCGTGGTGTTGCGCCATGAAGAGAAGCTGGCCGGCAGCCACCTGGCCGCCGTCCCGGCCGCGGGCGCACCGCGCCTCGCGCCGGCGTCCGACAGCGGTGCGACCACGCAACTGCGGGCCGTGCCCACCGTGGCGGCCTGAGCTCTCGCGAGCGGTTCGGCCCGCAACTCCAGTAACACGCGCAACAGAAGTCACACTTCTCGGCGCGTCCGCGCGCGCCGCCACCCCTGCGCGAGCCGCCGGGGCTAGCGTCCGCCCCATGGCAGACCCGCTGTTCGACACGCTGTTCCGCTCGACCGCCCTGCCCTCGGCGCCGCCGGCCATTGCCTCCGCGGCGCCCGTGCGCGAGGCCGGCACCCGGTCGCGCGCCGGAAACGCGATGAACCGCACCCGGGCGGCGCTTCTCGACGGCGCCCGCCGCGCGGTCGAGGCCAGCGGCACCAAGATCACCATGGCGCAGGTCGCTGCCTCGGCGGGCGTGGCCAAGGCGACGCTGTACAACCATTTCCGCACCCGCGAGGCCGTGCTCGACGCGCTCCTGCAGGACGAAGTGCGCGTGCTCACCGAACGCGCGGCCGGCAAGCCGCTGGCCGATGCGCTGGCCGCGACCGCGGCAGCGATTTCGGAGAGCCCGCTGCTGCGCACTCTGGCGCGAATCGAGCCGGCTACGGTCGCGTGTCTCGGACGCATCGATCGCACCGCGATCGGCTGGCAGCGCGCCCGCGCCGCGGTCGACGCCGCGCTGTCGGTCGACGCGCGTGGCGGCGGCGAACTGGTACTGCGCTGGCTGGCCTCGTTCCTGCTCAGCCCGGCTCGTCCGGCTGACATCGCCGCGGATCTGGCGGTGCTGATCGCCGCGCTTCCCGACGTGCCGGGTGCCGCCGAGGTCGCCGAGTCCGCCTAACTGGCACTCGCCGGGGCGCGCAGGCGTATCGCGGCCCGGCGCAGAATCGCTTCCATCTGCCGGACCGGCGTCGGCAGATGGCGCGCGCGCAGGTGCTGCGCCACGAGGATGACCTCGCTGCCGGTGGCCGCGAGCCGACGGTAGGTGATCACGCCGCGGCGTTCGAGCGGGTCGCCGATGATGCTGTAGTCGGGCAGCAGGGTGACGCCGAGCCCCTCGGCGACCATCAGCTTGCCCATCTCGGCGCCGTCGGCCGAATAGGCGAAGTCGGCCGGCCGACCGGCGAGCAGCCGGTGCGCGTACCGGTGCATGAGATAGCCCGAACGCATCGCGATGAACGGCTCGGCGAAGAGGGCTTCCACGCTCACCTCGTCGACCGCGGCGAGCCGGCTGTCCGCGCGGCAGCAGACGACCGCACGCCCGCGGGTGATCTCGACCGTCTCCAGTTCTGGATCGTGGTCGGTGTTGTCCATCAGGTTGACCAGACCGAGGTCGAGGGTGCCGCCCTTCAACGCCACGGCCACGTCGTTGTGCATGACGTTGACCAGCTCGACCTGGGTCCCCGGATAGCGGCCGCGGAACGTGCGAATGGCGGGCGCGACCAGGGGAGCGGTTGCGGCGTAGACCGTGCCGATCCGCAGTACCTGCTTGGCGTGTGCCTGCTCGTCGGCGGCGGCGCGCAGCCGATGCACCGCATCGAGGACCTCGATGATCCACGGCATCACTTCGCGACCTGCCGGGCTGACGCGAGCGCCGGCGCGATGCCGGTCGAGCAGCACCACGCCGAGTTCGCGTTCGAGGTTGCGGATCGTCTCGCTCAGCGCGGGTTGCGTGATGTGCAGCTCCTCGCTGGCGCGGCGCATCGAGCCGAGCCGCGTCACCGCGGCCACGTACTCGAGCTGTTCGATCCGCACCGAGCCTCCTGTGACTTTCTGCTATACCTGCAGACATTGTAGAGAAGGAAGTTGAAGAGCGTCGCATGCCGGCCCGGGTGTCGTGTCAGCCGGGCTGGCAGCTTGGGCACCACCAGGTCGAGCGCTGGTACGGCGCGGTGCCCTGTTCGGCGGACCGCACGGGCGTGCGGCAGCGCAGGCACGGCTCGTTGCGGCGGCCGTACACCCAGTGGTCCTGGCCGCGGGCCGTGCGTCCGGTGGTCGACTGTTCCGGGTGATCGCGGTTGGTGCGCAGCAGCCGTTGGGCGAGCCGGACGATCGCCGGCAGGTCGGGTACGGCGCCGGTCGGCGTCCACGGATTCACCCGCTCGAGGAACAGCACCTCGCATTTGTAGAGGTTGCCGATGCCGGCCAGATTCCGCTGGTCGAGCAACGCCTCGCCGATGGCTACGTCGGGCGCTCCGAGCAGGTTGGCGACGGCCCGGTCGGGATCCCAATCGGGGCCGAGCAGATCGGGGCCGAGGTGCCCGACCAGATCGTCCTCGCGCTCGGTCGCGACCAGTTGCAAGTCGTGCACGCGATATCCGGTGGCCGTCCAATCGGTGTTGGCGAGCTGCGCGCGGATCATGTGGTCGGGATGGCGGTGCGGCCGGGTGCCGGCCCGGCTGAGGTACCAGGATCCGTCCATCCGCAGGTGGCTGTGCAGCGTCGCGCCGCTCGCGAACCGGGTGAGCAGATGCTTGCCGCGAGCGACGACCGCGGTGACCGTCTCGCCGGACAGGTCGACGGTCGCCAGTTGCGGGATGCGCAGCTCGCCGACGGTGAGCTCGCGCCCGGCCAGGGCACGATCCAGCCGGTGCGCGGTGAGCCAGACCGTGTCGCCCTCGGGCATGGGGGCGCGAACTAACCGCGCAGCCGCAGGCCGCGCGGGGTGGGACGGAATCCGGCCGACTCGAGCGCATCACCGAGCGGCGAGGCGACGACCGGAGCGCCGTCGGCCCGCTCGACAGCCAGCTTGCCGAGGGCCCCGTCGCGCACGGCGAGCGCGAGGGCGTCCGCGGCCGGCTGCAGTACGGCCGGGTCGGTGGCGAACGACAGCAACGTGCGGCCACCCCGCTCGACATAGAGCACGCACTCGCCGTCGACCAGCACGACGAGGGCGCCCGCCTTGCGGGCCGGCTGGTGGCCGCGTCCGCCGGTTTCCGGAGCCGGGGCCTGCGGCCAGGGCAGCGCCGCACCGTACGGGTTGGCCGGGTCGGTGGCCGCGAGCACCAGGGCTGGTGCCGCCTCGCGCACGTCGTCGGGACGGGCCTGGCTGCGCAACCGGTCGACCGCGCCGGGCAGGGCGAACTGCGCCGCACCGAGCCCGTCGACGAAGTAGCCCCGCCGCGCCCGTCCGGACTCCTCGGCCGCCTTCAGGACGGGATAGACGCCGGCGAACCCGCCGGTGATCCGCTCGGCAGCGACCGCGCCGCGGGTGACCAGGCCGTACCGGTCGAGGAGTGCGTCGGTGGCCGCGAGCGCGCGGCGGGTCGGGTCGTCGTCTCTGCTCGGCGAGGTCGACCATCGGCCGCCCATCGTGTGCGGCGCTCCGCGCGCGGCGGAGGTCGGGATGCCGGCCAGTCCGCCGTACCGGCCGTACCGAGTGCGGGGGGTGCGTCGCTTGCGAGCGTGTGCCGTGCGCGAGCCGGAGTCGAGACGTGCGCGCACCGGCGCCAGGGTGTCGTTGGTGAGTGCGCCGGCCCAGACGAGATCCCAGATCATGGCGGCCACGTCGTCGTCGGTGGCCTCCGGCAGCCGGTCGGCAAGCGCCCGGAAGAACATCGCGCTGCCCGGCTCGAGCGCGGCGAGCACCGACGCGGCGACGGCGCCCTCGACCGGGTCGGCGGGCGGCAGCAGCAGCGGTGCCAGCTCGGTCGGCGTGAGCACCACCCAGCCGTCGTTGCCGGCCAGCGAGCCTGCGCCCGTCCAGGTCACCTCACCGGACGAGGTGAGCTCGTCGAGCAGGACCGGCGCGTAGTCGGCGACCCGGCTCGGCAGCACCAGCGACTCGAGGGCCGACGCCGGGATCGGCACGCCGGCCAGCTGTTCGACCGCGCGCAGCACACCGTCGACGCCGCGGGACGAGCGATTGCCCAGGCCCTGCCAGGCCGGCGTGAACCGGGCCAGCGCAGCGGGTGGCACCGGCTCTACCTCCTTGCGCAACGCGGCGAGCGAACGCCGTCGCACCAGGCGCAGCACCTCGGCGTCGCACCACTCGAGCGCCGTGTCGCCGGGCCGAAACTCTCCCTGGACGACCCGGCCCTTGGTGGCGAGCCGGGCCAGCGCGGTGTTGACGACCGCGACGCCGAGGCCGAGCCGGGCGGCGACGTCGCCGGCGTGGAACGGGCCGTGCGTACGGGCGAAGCGTGAGACGAGGTCGCCGACCGGGTCGTCGACGGGCACGGTGAACGCTTCGGGCACGCCGACGGGAAGCGCGGCGCCGAGCGCGTCGCGTAGCCGCCCGGCGTCCTCGATCGCCAGCCAGCGCTGCTCGCCGGCGACGCGCACGCGGATCGCCCGGCGGGTTTCTTCGAGGGCGGCGAGATCCTGCGGTGTCGCCCCGCGGGCGGCCGCTTCGTCGGTGGTGAGATCGCCGACCGAGCGCAGCAGGTCGTGCACGCCGTCCGGGCCGTGCGCCTTGCGGTCGTCGGTGAGCCGGGTGATCTCGCGTTCGACCTGGTCGAGTGCGTCGGCGTCGAGCAGTTCGCGCAGTTCGGTGGCGCCGAGCAGTTCGGCCAGCAACGCGGAGTCGAGGCTGAGCGCCTGGGCACGGCGTTCGGCCAGCGGCGCATCGCCGTCGTAGAGGAACATGCCGACATAGCCGAACAGCAGTGAGCGCGCGAACGGCGAGGCGGTGGCTGTTTCGACCTCGATCAGCTTGACCCGCCGCGAGGCCAGATCGCGCATGAGTCCGGCCAGGCCGGGCACGTCGTAGACGTCCTGCAGGCACTCGCGCATGGCTTCGAGCACGACCGGGAAGTCGCCGTACTCCGAGGCGACCTGGAGCAGTTGATTGGCCCGTTGGCGCTGCTGCCACAGCGGCGTGCGCCGCCGGGGGTCGCGTCGGGGCAGCAGCAGGGAGCGCGCCGCGCACTCGCGGAATCTCGAGGCGAACAGCGCCGAACCGCCGACTTCGCTGGTCACCAGCGCCTCGATCTCGTCCGCCTCGAACACGGCGAGGTCCGCGCCCGGCACCTCGCCGTCGGTGTCGGGCAGGCGCAGCACGATGCCGTCGTCCGAGTGCATCGTCGAGACGTCGAGGCCGTAGCGCTCGCGCAGGCGTGCACCGATCGCCAGTGCCCACGGTGCGTTGACGGGTGCGCCGAACGGTGAGTGCACGACGAGCCGCCAGTCGCCGAGTTCGTCGCGGAATCGTTCGACGAGCACGGTGCGGTCGTCGGGCAGGTGACGGGTCGCCTCGCGCTGCTCGCCGAGGTAGGCCAGCAGGTTGGCCGTGCCCCAGTCGTCCAGGCCGGCCGCGCGCGCCCGCGCCGCCGCCTGCTCCGGTGGCGCGCTCGACACCTCGCGCAGGAAGGCGCCCAGCGCGCGGCCCAGCTCGACCGGCCGTCCCGGAGAATCCCCTTTCCAGAACGGCATCTTGCCGATCTGGCCCGGTGCCGGGGTGACCAGCACGCGGTCGTGGGTGATGTCTTCGATGCGCCACGACGACGAGCCGAGCAGGAACACGTCGCCGACGCGGGACTCGTAGACCATCTCTTCGTCGAGCTCGCCGACCCGGCGGCCGGGACCTTCGCCGGCGGCGAGGAACACGCCGAACAGTCCCCGGTCGGGGATCGTGCCGCCGCTGGTGACGGCGAGCCGCTGGGCGCCGCGCCGCGCAGTCAGTTGGCCGGTGACGCGATCCCACACGAGGCGCGGCCGCAGCTCGGCGAATGCATCGGACGGGTAGCGGCCGGCGAGCATGTCGAGGGTCGCCTCGAGGGCCGACCGCGGCAGGCCGGCGAACGGTGCCGCGCGGCGCACCAGCGCTTCGGCGTCGTCGACATTGACCGGCTCGAGCGCGACCATCGCGACCAGGTGCTGGGCGAGCACGTCGAGCGGATTGCGCGGGTAGCGCATCGACTCGATCGCGCCTGCGCGCATGCGCTCGGCGACGACCGCGCATTCGACGAGGTCGCCGCGGAACTTCGGGAAGATCACGCCGCGGCTGATCGCACCGACCTGGTGCCCGGCGCGGCCGACGCGCTGCAGCCCGGACGCGACCGACGGCGGCGACTCGACCTGGATGACGAGATCGACGGCCCCCATGTCGATGCCCAGCTCGAGGCTGGAGGTGGCAACGACGGCGGGCAGCCGTCCCGCCTTCAAGTCCTCCTCGACCAGGCTTCGCTGTTCGCGGGAGACCGAGCCGTGGTGGGCCCGCGCGACGACGACGTCGCCGCTCGGATGTGCGGCGCCGGCTTGGGCCATCAGCTGTGCGGGCGGGGGACCGTCGTCGAGGGCAAGGCCGGCCCGCTCGGAGGCGAGTTCGTTGAGCCGTGCCGTGAGCCGCTCGGCGAGCCGCCGCGAGTTGGCGAACACGATCGTCGAGCGGTGCTGTTCGACGAGGTCGAGCACGCGCTCCTCGACGTGCGGCCAGATGCTGGCGCGGCGGCCGGCACCGGCCGCCGGGCCGGAGAGATCCTCGGTCAGCTCGCCGAGGTTGGACATGTCCTCGATGGGGACGACGACCTCGAGCTCGAAGGTCTTCTCGATCGGCGGCTGCACGATCGTCACCGGCCGGCCGCCGGCGAGGAACGTCGCCACCTCGTCGACCGGGCGGACGGTGGCTGAGAGCCCGATCCGCTGGGCGGGGTGGTCGAGCAGCGCATCGAGGCGTTCGAGGGTCAGTGCCAGGTGGGCGCCCCGCTTGGTGCTGCACACGGCGTGGACCTCGTCGATGATGACCGTGTCGACGCCGCGCAGCGCGTCGCGGGCCGCCGAGGTGAGCAGCAGGAACAGCGATTCAGGCGTGGTGATCAGGATGTCGGCCGGGGTGCGGGCAAAGGCGCGGCGCTCGTCCGCGGGAGTGTCGCCGGAGCGCATCGCGACCGTGACGTCGGGGGCGGCAAGCCCGAGCCGGGCGGCTGCCTGCCCGATCCCGGCCAGCGGGGAGCGCAGGTTGCGCTCGACGTCGACGGCCAGCGCCTTGAGCGGGCTCACGTAGAGCACCCGGCAGCGGTGCTTGGGATCGTCCGGGCGCGGCTCGGCGGCGAGCTTGTCGAGCGCGGACAGGAAGGCGGCCAGGGTCTTGCCACTGCCGGTCGGCGCCACGACGAGGGTGTGCTCGCCGCGTGCGATCGCGTCCCACGCACCCTGCTGGGCCGACGTCGGCGCATCGAAGGCACCGTCCAGCCAGGCCTGGGTGGCGGGGGAGAACCGGGTCACCCGTTCACGGTAATCGCCGGGTACGACAGTCAGCCCGCTGCGAGCCGGGCGGTGAGCCGGTCACGGACGGCCGGCCAGTCCTCGTCGGTCATCGCGTACTGGACGCTGTCACGCCAGGACCCGTCCCGGCGGATCCGGTGCTTGCGCAAGACGCCCTCGCGGGTCGCCCCGAGGCGGGCGATCGCCTCCTGGGAGCGGACGTTGTAGATGTCGGTGTGCCACACGACCCGTACCGCGCCGAGTTCCTCGAACGCGTAGGTCATGAGCAGCAGCTTCGACTCGGTGTTGTGACCGGTGCGCCACCACCGCTTGCCCAGCCAGGTGTGCCCGATCGCGAGCGTGCGCGCGGCCGGCACGACTTCGTAGAGCGACGTCGTGCCGGCGAACTCGCCGGTGTCCACGTCGAACTGGGCGTAGGCGAATCGTTCGCCGCGGGCTCGGGCGGCAAGCGCGGCGTAGATGTGCTCCTCGGCGTCGTGCAACGTCTTGGGTACCGAGTTGCTGCCGTGCTTGGGGTTCAGCCAGCGGAACACCTCTTCGGAGTCCTCGTCGGTGCCGGCCGCGGCCAAGTAGCCGGGTGCATGCTCGATGGTCAGCGGCTCCAGCCGGATCAGCCGTCCCGACAGGACGGGGAGCGCGTACCAGGCATCGGCGTTCACGGCGACGATCCTTCCCGCCTCGGGGCGGCCCTGACCAGTGCATTCCGTGCGGTATCGCGGGCCGATCAGCGGGAAGCGGCCCGGAGCCGGCGCAGCATCCGGGCGTCCTCGAAGCCGACGGCGCGAGCGGCCGACTCGACCGTGCTGCCCTGGGCGATGAGCGCTTCGGCGCGCTCCACGCGCAGCATCTGCTGGTACCGCAGCGGCGTCAGACCGATGGTGTCGGTGAACCGACGAGTCAGGGTGCGCTCGCTGACGCCCAGCGTGTCGGCGAGTTCAGCGAGCCGGATCGAGGTGGCGAACCGCTCGTCGATCAGTTCCTGCGCGCGATGCACCTGGTCGGACAGGTGCGTGCGGTGCCGCAGCATCACACTCTCCTGCGCCGCCGTGCCGTTGCGCCGGGTGTAGATGACCATCTCGCGCGCGATCCGCGCCGCGGTGGCAGGCCCATGCCGCTGCTCGACCAGGTGCAGGGCGAGGTCGATCCCGCTGGCGATGCCGGCCGAGGTGACGATCCGGTCGTCCTCGGTGAACAGGACGTCCCGCACCACGTGCGCGTCGGGGTAGCGCTGCGCGAGTTCGTCCTGGTGTTCGTGGTGGGTGGTGCACCGGCGCCCGCGGAGCAGGCCGGCCTGGCCGAGTGCTTCCGCGCCCGCGCAGACGCTGGCCACCGTGCCGCCGCGCGCGTGGTGAGCGCGCAGTGCACGCAGCACGAACGGCGGGATGGTCGCCGAGCCTTCGAGCCGGTCGCCGCTCCAGCCCGGCACGACGATGAGGTCGTCCGGGTTGAGTTCGGGCATCTCGGTCTCGCACTGGACGGGAAGCTGCTGCGCGGCGTGGACGACCGCGTGCGCCGCGACGTAGCGCAACTCGTAGCCGGCCGACGAGAACACCTGCGCCGGCCCCGAAAAATCGAGCAGCAGCACCTGCGGGACGAGGGCGAAGACGACGGTGGTCACGATCCGGTCAGCGGGCGAGAACCTCGTCGGTGGTCGCGATCGTCGCGAACTCCCGCGCCTCGAGCACGCGCACCGTACGGTCGATGATGTCCTCCGCCGAGAGGCCCTCGATGCCGGACGTGCTCGTGGCGTCCGCGACGAAGGTGACGTCGAAGCCGAGGTCGCTGGCGACCCGGGCGGTGGTCTCGCAGCACTGCTCGGTGCGGATGCCGCAGATCGCGACCTCACGCACGCCGTTCTGCACGAGCAGTTGCTGGAGGTTCGTGGTGGTGAAGGCGTTGATGGACGTCTTCACCACGATCGGCTCGCCCGGCTCGGGGGAAAGCTCGTCGAGCGGGCGCACGTAGCCCTGCGGCGGGTCGAACACGGTGTCCGATCCGGGTTCGGCGTGCAGCACCCACACGACGAGGTCGTCGTGCTCGCGCGCCGAGTCGACCAGCCGGGTCACCTGCTTGGCGATGTCGGGATTGGCCATGGTGTTCCAGTCTTCCGCGCGGACGCGGAACGATTCCTGCACGTCGATCACGAGAAGCGCTCGGTTCATACCGCTCATGGTGCGCCGTTCGGCGGCTCGACGCCAGAGCCGTTCAGGACGGGAGGCGGACGGATCCGGTCACTGGTGCCACCGCTCGGCGATGGCCTCGGCGCGTTCGAGCACCGCCGGCGGACAGGTCGCAGCACGCGGCCGCCAGGTGTCGAGCTGGAGCTGCGCGGCACGGGCGAGGCACGGGACGAGCTCGTCCTCGTCCGGCATCGGGTGCAGCTCGGCGTAGCCGGCGCGCCAGGCGCTGGTGAACTCGTCGATCGTGGCGGCGAGATCGGGCACCACCGCCGGCGCGATCTCGAGGATGACCGCGGTCGTGGCGACGTCCTCGGCCGGCCGACCGGCTCGCGCGTTCGACCAGTCGACGATGCCGCTGACCGCATCGCCCTCGACCAGCACGTTGTAGGGCTGGTAGTCGAGATGGCACAGCACGGTGCCGTCGTCCATCCGGCGGTGCAGCCGCGCCTGCGCCCGTCCGAATGCGGTTCCCAGCTCGGTGGGGTCGCCGTCGTCGATCAGCAGGTCGCCGATCGGCCGGCCCGGGCACCAGGTCATGACGAGCACGGCCCCGCCGTCGACCGTGCCTTCGGCGAGCAAACGGGGAGCGGGATGGCGATATTCGGCGGCCAGGTGCAGCGCGGCCAGCTCACGGTCAGGACGCACGCCGGAGCGCAGCAGCCGGATGGCGACGGTGCGGCCGTCGTC
>DASXJN010000016.1:0-1850 GCA_036497365.1 Jatrophihabitantaceae bacterium
TAGCCGATTTTCCGCCACTCAACGGTGCAAAGCCGTCAGTGGTGGTACTCGCCGCAGTTGACGTCGAGGCAGTGCCCGCTGATGTTGCGCGCGAGGTCGGAGGCCATGAACACCACCGCGTCGGCGATCGCGTCCGGGTCGGGTAGCCGGCGCAGGTCGAGGTTGGCCGCAGTCTCGTCGTAGATGACCTGCGCGTCGACGCCACGCTTCTTGCCGAGGTAGGCGAAGTAGCCCTGCAGCGTGTCGGCCCAGATCCAGCCCGGGGCCACGGAGTTCACCCGGATGCCCTGCGGGCCCAGCTCGGTGGAGAGCATCTGCGCCAGCGCGAGCAGCGCCGACTTGGCCATCTTGTAGGCGCCGTAGGGCATCGACGAGTGGCGCAGCACCGACGAGTTGATCATGACGACGTTGCCCTGCGACTCGGTGAGGGCGGGCACGAAGAGCCGGGTCATGCGCAGGTTGCCCAGCACGTTCGTCTCGAAACCGGCCCGCGTCTGCTCGAAGTCGACGGTCTGCAGCGGCCCGAGCGGTGGGGTCGCGAACGCGTTGTTGATCAGCGCGTCGACCCGGCCGAACTCGGCCAGCGACGCGTCCACGAGGTTCTGTGCGGACGCGTCGTCGTTGATGTCCGTGCCGACCTGCAGGCTGCGCCGGCCGAGCTGCTTGATCTCGTCCGCCACCTCGGCCAGCCGCGACTCGGTGCGCGCGGCGAGCACGACGTCGGCGCCGGCCTTCGCGCACTGGATGGCGATCGAGCGGCCGAGCCCGGGACCGATACCGGTGATGACGACGACCTTGTCCTCGAGGAGGTTGTTCATCCGAGCATCCTGTTCGCTACGGCGGCCTGCCGGGCCGCGATCCGGTCTCGCCATTGCTCGGGCGTCACCCGTGCCTGCTCGTGGTGCGGCAGCGCATCGGGCAGCGAGGCGAACGGCACCTTCTCGACGGTCGGCCCGTCGGCCGCGGTGAACTCGCGCGAGGTGCGCTGCCAGCGGATCTGGAGGTAGCCGCGCGCATGACCGGTGGTCTCGACCCAGTTAGCGAGCCCCGGGTTCTGCGCGCTGATGACGAAGCGGAGCAGGCCGTCCGGGTCGCGGTGCGCCTGGTGCGAGGTCAGCGACGTCTGGTGGTTGACGAAGTCGAGCGAGATGTACCACATGCTGCCGAGCTGGAAGCCCTGGTACGGCGCGTCCGAGGCGGGGACGGTGACGATCAGCGCTTCGTCGTCGGCGAGCTCGAAGTGCCCGGCCGACGAGTACTGCGTCGCGAGCCCGCCCGGCGTCAGCCGCGGCTCGGTCATCGTGTTGACCGGCAGCTTCAAGTAGAACCACTCCGGGAACTGCAAGAACGTCTTCAGCTGTCCGACGAGCGACTTCGCGGCGGCGTTGTACCGCTTGGCGAGCTTTGCCTCATCGGCGAGTTCCGGCGCGGCACCGATTCCCTCGACACGCTGGATCGCGATCCGGCCCGGCTCGGCCGTCCAGTCACTCCATACCTCGCGGACGAGCAGCATTGCCGCGCGCGAGCCAAGCGCGAAGTAGTTCGGCCCGGCGTCCGCCTTCGGTGGCCCGAAGCGCAGTTCGAACGTTCCGTCCGGGTTGATGTCGATGTCGCGGTCGTCGAACGCGTTCAGACTGTCCGGGACGTCGGCCGGCGTGTAGTCGCCATTGAGGATCTGGAAGCTGAGGTCGGCGGTGCCGCCGCGACGACCAGTGACCACATACTCGGCGTCCTCGCGAATCCGCGCGCTGAAGTACAACGTGTCCGGGTTGTCCAGGCCGACCTTCGTGTATGGCGTCGCGGACCGCATGAAGTACGGGAAGTCGTTGGGAGATGGGTCGTAACTCCAC
>DASXJN010000017.1:0-7517 GCA_036497365.1 Jatrophihabitantaceae bacterium
TCTCGACCTATCATGTGCATCACCGGGTGACCCAGCACTTCCGCAAAGGACGCGCCTTCCTGATCGGCGACGCCGCACATATCCACAGCCCGGCCGGCGGCCAAGGCATGAACACCGGCATGCAGGACGCCTTCAACCTCGGTTGGAAGCTCGCCGACACGGTGCACGGCCGCGGCGGCGATCGGTTGCTGGACAGCTACCAGGACGAGCGGCATCCGATCGCGGCCAAGGTCATCGACTTCACCACGAGACTCACCACTCTTGCCACGGTGCACGGCGAGATCGCGATCAAGCTCCGCAACCTGGCGCTGCACCTCGCGACCGGACTCGCCCCGGTCCGGCGTGCGCTCTCCGAGCAGGCCGAAGAGACCGGGATCGCCTACCGGCACAGCCCGATCGTCGGCCCGCGGCATTGGCGCTCGGGTGTGGCGCCCGGCGATCACGCGCCCCTGCTGCCCGACGGCGCCGCGGGCGACCTGACTACGGACGCGTCGGGGCACATCGTGTTGTCGCTGGATGCCGACGCAGCGGCGGCGTACGGGATCACCGCACCTGCGCACGTAGCGATCCGGCCGGACGGTTACGTCGGCGCGATCGAACCCGATCCCGACGGGATCACCGCGTACTTCGCGCAACTGCTGGGACAGTCGTAGCGGACGGAGTGGCCAGCATCACGGCGTCGGTGGCCGACAGGCACTCGTCGAGGACCCGCCGGGAACCTGGTCGAACTGTTCCAGCCGACGCGTCCAGAGGCGCGCCTCGGCTGAGCTCAGCGGGGGCGGCGACGGGCGGCGATCTCGCGCTTCAGCCGTCCCTTGATGCGGTCGGCGAGGGTCGCCGCACGCGCGATCGCCGGGCCGGGACGGCTTGCTGCCTCGGCGCGTTGCGCGCGCGTGGTGGCCCGATCGACGGCACCGAGCAACTCGGCGAACCGGTCGTTGACCATGGTGTTCTGCCGGATCGCGGCGAGCTGCTTGGCGTCCCACTCCGGAGCGCGCTCGATCTTCGCGAAGTCCCACAGGTGGCCGAACGTTTCGAAGTCCGGACCGTAGAACCGTTCGACCGCGGCGCGCACCGGCCCGTCGAACACCGCGGCGTACGGCTTGAGCGGAGTGTCGTTGACACTGCGCAGCGCGAGATCGGGGCCGGTCCAGCCGTTGGCACGGACGTGCGCAGTCAGCTCGCTGAGCATCGTGTTCATCTGGCTGATCTCATAGATGTTCGAGTACGGCACCGAATCGCGCGCGAGGATGAACTCCTGCGTGCGGAAGTGTGCGTCGTGGGTGACCTCATGGTCGGGGTTCTTGTCGATCAGGTCGACGAATTGCGCGAACGCGCCGATGATGTCGTCGTTCGAGGCCGGCAACGACGGGTACCAGGGCTCCTTGTTCCAGCGCTGGTAGAACGGGCTCGGGCTGTGCGTCAGAAACTTGTTCTGCCAGGCCGAGAAGACCCTCGACCGCGGGTCCCGGACCACGCTGAAGACGAACCACCCGTTGTCCGGATGAATCGAGGAGCGCACCTTCTTCGACAGCCGGCCGAGAGTGGGCGTGTGCTGATAGAGACCACGCTTGTGCACGATCTGCTCGCGGCTGACCGCCGGGAACAGGCCCATCGGCGCGTTCTCGAGGTTGTCGGTGTCGCCCGCGAGTTCGGCGATGAGCCACTTGATGCTCGTGCAGGCGTTCTTCGCCGTGGAGATGTACAGCACCTTGTACGGCTCGACGACGTAGGCGCGACGAGTGTTGCCGAGCGCCGCGAGCGGATCACGTCCCGTTGCAGCCGTGTCCGCAGTTGGCGATGCTGTCATCTGTCGCGTACCTCCGCCGAATCCCCCGCAGGCGCCGGTCAGCGCCCGTTTTCAGCCATTAACTCTCTCATATGGACGGCCGTCACCCGGCCGACTGCTGACGCAGACCGAACCGCACCCCTTGGTCGTCGGCGCACTCGACCCACCGGCCGAATCCTGCGGTGTCGTGCACGTCGCTGACGACCCGTCCCCCGCTCTCGACGACCTTGTCCAGCGCGCCGTCGAGGTCGTCGACGGCGAAGAACACTTCGAAATGGCGCTCGTCGTCGCCGTCGTGCACGCCGATGTCGAGGGTCAGCGTGTCGACCTGGCCGGCGCCGGCGGACGGGCCGCCCGGCCACCCGAGTACCGCGGCATAGAACGCGCGCGCCGCGGTCGCGTCGGGCACGCCGAGTTCGATGTAGGTCGGTTCGCCGGTCATGGACGCGAGACTAGGGCCGGGGAGCACGCGGAGCCAGGCTCTCCTTAGTATCGCTTTGTCGACTTATTGACTTAGATCTTTATCGAGAAACTTGAGAACGGCCATGCCGCGCGGCGAGATCCGGTAACCGACCGGCAAGGACTCGGTCAGGCCCAGCTCCTTGAGCTTGCGCACATCGCGCTTGAACGGTGCAGTCTCTCGTCCCATCGACGCGGCCAGGTCCGGCGCTCGCACTTCCGGCCGTGCGGCGATGAGGGCGAGCACGTCGCGCGTCCACGCGCCGTGGGTGGATGCCCGGTCCAGCCGGTCGAGGCGGGCGGTCAGTCGCTCGAGGGTGCCCTTGTCCGGCGCCGCGTCCGCTCGCAGGGTGATGCGCGGGTCGGCTCCGGCGAAGCGCAGACCGATCCGCCAGATCGGCTGCGGCTCCCGCCCGGACATCAGCCGGAGCAACTCGTCCGGCGTCTGGGCTCCGGCGCGCCGCGCCTCGGCGGTGGTGATGCGGCGGACCTGGTCGAGGGCGGTCACCTCGACCAGACCGACCACGGTGCGCATCTTCGTACCGACGCGCACCCGCGGGCGCTCCCACCGACGGAACGCGAGATCGACCTCGCCGTCGCGAATCCTTGCCAGATCTCCAGGGCGAATCAGCACGCGACGGATTGTCGCCGATAATGGGGTGGTGGTGCACAACCCATCGGTGCCGAGCGACACCGTGCTCCCCCACCTCTACTACCGGGATGCCGACGCGGCCGCGCGCTGGCTCGCGAACGCTTTCGGTCTGGAGGAGGTGTATCGGCTGCCCGAGGACGACGGGCGGATCCATATCGCCAATCTGCGCCTGGGCGCAGCAAACATCATGATCCGCTACGAGCGGGACGAGCGGCTCAGCCCGATCTCGGCGGGCGGCAACACCCAGTCCGTGATGGTGATCGTCGACGACGTCACAGCGCACCACTCCCGCGCCGAGGCCGCCGGGGCGGATATCACCTCGCCACCGGAAGACATGGCCTACGGAGTGCGCGAGTACAGCGTGAAAGACCTCGAGGGCCACGAATGGACCTTTGTCGAGCAACGCAACCCAGTTGATCCGGCCGAACTCGGCGGGATCGTCCACGGCGGCTGATCAGGCCGGCACCCGCTCAGGCGCGGCGTCGACGTCATCCGTGGCGGGGGCCGCCACCTCGTCCGTACGCACCAACGCGATACCGACGAGGACCCCGACACCGCCGAGCAGCTGCACCAAGGTGGGCTGCTGGCCGAGCGCGATCCAGGCGAAGAGCACCGCGAACAGCACCTCGGTCAAACCGGCGAACGACGCCAGTTTCGCGCCCAGCAGCCGCGCTGCGCCGATGCCGGCGGCGTAGGCGACCGCAGCCGCGACGAACGACAGCCCGAGCACGGGAACGATCCAGCTGACCTGGTGCGAGGCGAGCGAGACATCCGAGGTGTGCATCCGGAACGGCAACGCCCGCGCCAGATCGAGCACGACCAGGGTGACGGCGCCGACGCACATCGCCAGCCACGACAGCGCGATCGGCGGCAACGCATCGTCGTCCGAGTTGGACGACATCACGAAGTACACCGCGAGTCCGCACGCGGCGAACAGCGCCCACATGACGCCGAGCAGGTCCATGTTGCCGCCGCTGGGATTGAGCACCAGGACGAGCCCCACGATCGCGGCCACTCCCCCGACGATGGTCAGCGTTCGCGGCCGGTGGCCGTGTCGCAGCCACATCCAGGCGACGACCAACAGGATGCCCGAGTACTCGAGCAGTAGCGCGACGCCGACGTCCAGATGCTGCACGGCGTTGAAGAAGAAGAACTGGCAACCGGCGACGGCGCACAGACCGAACGCCAGCACCGACCGCAGCGAGCGCCGGGCCAGGTGCCACCGGCCGCGCAGTGCGTACAGTCCCGGCCCGGTGAGGAAGATCGCGCCCAGCACGATCCGCGCCGTGACGACCGCTCCGGGCGTCCAACCGGTGTTCATCAAGGAGTCCGCGAAGGTGCCCGAGGTCCCGAAGGTTGCCGCCGAGAACAACGCGAGACCGAGGCCGACGACGTTCTGCCGCCTGTCATGAGTCAAATGCGTTATGCTCATGACAGTCAACGTAGTCGGCCGGTCGGTAAGGAGTCAAGGTGATTTTTGCTCATGACACCGAAGTGGCTCTGAATGCGGCCGCGGCGCTGGTCAATTCCGCGCACGGCGAGGAGAAGCTGCCCGACCTCGCCGCCCTGGACGCCTTCGTCACCGCCTGGGGTTGGACCGGCGATCGCGCGCACACCGGCCAGGAACTGGCACAGGTGCATGCCTTGCGCCCGCGGCTCGAACAGCTCTGGCACGCCGACGAGGACGACGCGGTCGACCTGGTCAACGGCATGCTCCGCGAGGCCGCCGCGCTCCCCCGGCTCGTCAAGCACGACGAGTGGGACTATCACCTGCACGCCACGCCGGCCGACGCGGCGTTGAGCGTCCGGATGATGGTCGAAGCAGCGATGGCGTTCATCGACGTCATCCGGATGAAGGAACTGGACCGACTACGGGTGTGCTCCGCGGACGACTGCGATGACGCGGTAGTCGACCTGTCGAAGAACCGGTCCCGGCGGTTCTGCGACTCCGGGTGCGGCAACCGGGCCAATGTGGCGGCCTACCGCGCGCGGCGGGCGGCGCGGAGCTCCGAATGACACACACGAGATGATGGCGGCATGGCCTGGCTGATCCTGCTCAACGGCCCGCCCGCGATCGGCAAGTCCACCCTGGCCGAGCGCTACGTCGACGAGCACCCGCTCGCGCTCAACCTCGACCTCGACGGGGTCCGGCGAATGCTCGGCCAGTGGCAGGAGCGCCCGATCGAAGCGGGGTTGCTCGCGCGTGCGATGACCCTCGAGATGGCCCGGGTGCATCTGAGCGGCGGCCATGACGTGGTCATCCCGCAGTACCTTGGCCGGCCGCAGTTCCTGCAACAGGCCGAACAGGTCGCCACCGAGGTGCACGCCAAGTTCGCCGAGTTCGTGCTGATGGACGGCCGGGACAACGCCGTCCGCAGGTTCACCGAACGGACGGCAATGGCTACAGCTCAGGCTCACATCGAGGCTGGCCGGCTGATGGACAAGCTCGGCGGTCAGCCCGCGCTCGAAGCGATGTACGACCGGCTGTTGCTGGTGCTCTCGCACCGGCCGCATGCCCAGGTCATCCAGTCCCGTGAGGGCGCCGTCGACGAGACCTATGCCGAGCTTCGGGATCGCCTGGCCGGCTGAGCACTACTTGGCGACTCGACCTACGGTGGACCGATGCCGAACCTGCCCGGACACCGTCCCCCCGCGCTGCTCGAACTCGACCTGACCTCCGTCCCGGTCGCCCCCGACCCGGAGGACGTGATCGCCCGCTTCCGCGCCCGCGGCCACCACCAGCTCCGGCCGACCCTGCGCGCACTGCACGAGGCCGCCGGCGACCGGCACGTGCGCGGCCTCATCGTGAAGGTGGGCGGGGCGCTGCCCTGGGCGACGATGCAGGAGCTACGGCTCGGCGTCGCCGAGTTCGCGGCGAGCGGGAAGCCGACGGTGGCATGGGCCGAAAGCTTCGGCGAGGACAGCGGCGACATGTCCGCCTACGTGCTCGCGACCGCATTCGATGAGGTCTGGCTGCAACCGAGCGGCACGCTGGGACTACTCGGCATCGGCGTCGAGACGACCTTCCTGCGCGGTGCGCTCGACAAGCTCGACCTGCATCCCGAGATCGAGCAGCGCCACGAGTACAAGAACGCGCCGGACACGCTGCTGCGCACCGAATACAGCGACGCGCACCGCACGGCGATGGATCGGCTCGCCGGCTCCATCTTCGACGACGCAGTGTCAGCGATCGCCGCCGCGCGCGGGCTGTCCGAGGAACAGGTACGCGAGCTCGCCGACACCGGTCCGCGCCTGGCACAGGAGGCGCTCGACGCCGGGCTGGTCGACCGGCTCGGCTACCGCGACGAGGTGTACCGCGCTGTGCGCGCACGATTCGGCGACGACGTCCAGTTGCTCTTCGCCGATCGATGGACGCCGCGGCGCAAGCCGAGCGTGCCGACGCGGCGCAAGGGTCATGTCGCTCTGGTCGAGATCCGCGGCGGCATCGCCATCGGGCGCAGCGTGCGCGGCCCGCTCAACCGCCGGGTCGGCAGCGATTCGGTCAGCAATGCGCTGCGCGCTGCCGGCCGGGACGAGCACGCACGCGCGGTGTTGCTGCACGTCGACTCGCCGGGCGGTTCGGCCGTCGCGTCCGACACGATCTGGCGTGAGGTCTGTCAGCTGCGGGAACTCGGAAAGCCGGTCGTCGTGTCGATGGGCCAGTACGCCGCGTCCGGTGGTTACTTCGTCGCGTGTCCGGCCGATGTGATCGTCGCCCTCCCGGCGACGCTCACCGGATCGATCGGGGTGTTCGGCGGCAAGGTCGTGGTGAACGACCTGCTCGAGCGGTTCGGAGTGACGACCGACAGCGTCGTGCACGGGGCACGGTCCTTGATGTTCTCGACACGCCGGCGGTTCACCCCGGACGAGCATGAGCGCCTGGTCGCCGCGATCGACACCATCTACGCGGACTTCGTCGCCAAGGTCGCGCAAGGCCGACGCCGCGATCCGGCCGAGATCGAGCCATTGGCCCGAGGACGGGTCTGGACCGGCCGCGATGCCCTCGAGCGCGGCCTCGTCGACGAGCTGGGCGGCCTGCGCACGGCGGCCAGGATCGCCCGGAAGCGGGGGAACCTCCCGCCGACCGCGCCGATCCGGCACGCCGTGCACGTGCCGCCGATGGCTCGGTTGGGACGGCCGCGCAACAGCGAGGATCCGCGTGCGCAGGTGACGACCGCGCTGCCGAGCTGGCGCGCGCTGGCGTCGGCGCTCGGGCTGCCGGAGGACGCCGCGCTGCGCATGCCCGCGCTCAGCGTGCGCTGATGGCCGGCCGCACGTAGGTGCGCGAGGTCCGGTACGGGCGGAAGCCGGCGCCGGCCCTGGTGGCCGGCTTCGACGCGCATCGGCTCGAGCAGCCCGACGCCGGTCACCGGATCGGCCCAGAACAGCGCGTAGCCCGCAACCGAGCCGTCGGCGGCGAGCACGGCCAGATCGAGGTCGGCGTCGTAGAGCGAGCACTCGGCGAGCCGCGTAGCCACCTCTGCGCCGTTGCGGCCCGCCATCCAGTGCGCCCCGCCGCGGTACGAGACCAGCGTGTAGCCGTCCGGCGATCGGATCGCGCGCGGCCGGCGGCCGGCGGCCATCCGCGCTCCTGCGAACAGGTCATCGGTGGCGACG
>DASXJN010000018.1:0-10036 GCA_036497365.1 Jatrophihabitantaceae bacterium
GCCCGCCCGGTGAGCTGGGTGTACTCCCCCGGCGTCAGCTCCGCATGGGTCTCGCCGTTGAACTTCGACAGCCGTTCGAGCACCACCGTCCGGGCCGGCATGTTGATGCCGAGGGCCAGCGTCTCGGTGGCGAAGACCGCCTTCACCAGGCCGCGCACGAACAGGTGCTCGACGGTCTCCTTGAAGGCGGGCACGAGACCTGCGTGGTGGGCGGCGACGCCGCGGCGCAACGCCTCGCGCCACTCCCAGTAGCGCAGCACCTCGAGATCCTCACCGGGGATGGCGGCGGTGCGTTCGTCGATGATCGAATCGATCTCGTCACGTTCGTCCTCGCCGGTGAGCCAGAGCCCGGCGCGGACGCATTGGTCGACCGCGGCGTCGCAACCGGCGCGGCTGAAGATGAAGGTGATCGCCGGCAGCAGGCCTTCGCTGTCGAGGCGAGCGATCACGTCCGGCCGCGGCACCGGGCGCCAGCCGCGCAGCCCGCGCGGTCCGCCGCGGCGCGAGAACGCACCCGGGTCGAGATAGCGCAGCCGCTCCTGCACGTAGCGGGTCAGCTCCGGATCGACGCCGGTACCGTCCGCGCTGAACAGGTCGAACAGCCGCTTGCCGATCAGCATGTGCTGCCACAGCGGCACCGGCCGCTGTTCGTGCACGATCACCTTGGTCTGGCCGCGCACCGAGACGAGCCATTCGCCGAACTCTTCGGCGTTCGACACGGTCGCGCTCAAACTGACCAATCGCACCGACGCAGGCAGATGGATGATCACTTCTTCCCACACCCCGCCGCGGAAGCGGTCGCCGAGATAGTGCACCTCGTCCATCACGACGTAGCCGAGGTCGGTGAGCGAGGAGCTGCCGACGTAGAGCATGTTGCGAAGCACCTCGGTCGTCATGACGACGACCGGTGCGTCCGCGTTGATCGAGTTGTCGCCGGTGAGCAGGCCGACCCGTTCGGGTCCGTGGCGGGCGACGAAGTCGTTGTACTTCTGGTTCGACAGCGCCTTGATCGGTGTCGTGTAAAAGCACTTCTGGCCGGACTGCAGCGCCAGGTGCACGGCGAACTCGCCGACAACCGTCTTGCCCGATCCCGTCGGCGCGCAGACCAGCACCGCGTAGCCGTCCTCGAGCTCCTCGCAGGCACGCACCTGGAAGTCGTCGAGGTCGAAGGAATACGCCCCGCGGAAGTCGGCGATGGCCGGACGGGAGGTTCGGCGCCGCGCCGCCGCATAGCGTTCGCTGGGCGACGACATACGTCCAGCGTAGTTACCACGCTCGGTTGTGCGGTGAGTGGTTAGTTGGGCGCACAGTGGCGAGCTATAGATCTCCACTGACGCGGGAACTGACCACTGTGCGGATAGGGCGGCGGGCCGGGAGCAGGTGGGGCGCCCGGGCGATGATCAGCCGGCGGACCTCCTGCTTGATCTGCCACGGCCGGTTGAAGACCTCGGCCGGACCGTAGGGCACCACGGCCCATTCGCCGTTGCGCATATCGAAGAATCGAGTGAGGTCGCGCCGCATGCGAATCAGCTTCGCGTGGTCGGCTCCCTGGTACTCGAGCGCGATGCGGGCAGGTTCCAGCGACAGGTCCGGTTCAGCGAGCCAGCCGCCCTCGCGCCGGTAGATCGGCTCGTTGACCTCGAACTGCGGCATGTCGAAGCCGCTGATCGCCACCCGCAGATGACTTTCCGGACGTGATCGCGATCGGCGATCCAGCAGGGTCAACGCCTCCGCCGCACGACGTGCGTGATGCCGCCGCGAACTCGATCTGAGGACGTCCACGAGATCGTCCTCGGTAATGCCCGAGCGCAGCGCGCTGTCCCCTGCAGCCACGAGATCGGGAAGTTCGAGCACGCACGCGAGGTCACGCCAGGTGCGCGCCAGTGACGTCACCGGCAGCCCGTCGAGCAGCACGATGTCGTCGGTGCGCAGCTGGAACCGGTGTGCGACCAACTGAGGGCGCTGTGACCGGCTCATCGATCGTCCGACGCGGTCGGGAACCGCAGTGGCAACATGGATGCGCTCGTCCGTCTCCTCGGGCACCCACAGCCCGTGCAGTCGCGCTGCGGTGATCGATGCAATCACCGAGTCAGGTGTCGACGTCTCGAGTACCGCAACACATCGGGCGCGCAGGTCTGTTGCGTCCGCTTCCGGCAACCAGCAGCCGCGAGCGATGCGGATCAATCCGTTGGTCATGAACTCAGCATCGAGGGCCGGCGGGTGGGCCGCCGCGAGAACCTCGACGGTGTGGATGACGTGCCAGGTCGTCCACATCTGCCCAGCCGCCACCTCAGTGGTTAGTTGCGCGGGCAGTGGGGACCTATAGCTCCCCACTGACGCGCCAACTAACCACTGTTGGCGGAACCCGCGGGATCATGGGAGGGGCTAGGTCGTGTCGCCCCAGCCGTCGTCCGCGCCGTAGCGCTGCGGGACGGCGTCGATGCGCGACGGCTCGTCGTCGTCCAGGTGCTGAACGGCCGCGTCGGCCGCCTTGCGCCGGGCCTTGCGCCGATCGTGGACGGTGGCGAACAGCACGGAGCCCTCGAACAGCAACGCCATCGGCAACGCCATCGCACACATCGTGAACGGGTCGGTCGAGGGCGTCGCGACGGCGGCGAACAGGAAGATCAGGAAGATGCCGATGCGCTGCGACTTGCGCAGCACCTTCGCCGACAGCACGCCCGCCAGGTTGGCCATGATCACCAGCAGTGGCAGTTCGAACGCCGCGCCGAACACAACGAGCATCAGCGTGACGAACGACAGATACGCGTTGACGGTAAGCAGCGCGGAGACGCCTTGACCGGCTTGACCGAGCAAGATGTTCAGGCCCTTGCTGAGCACGACGTAGGCAAGCGACATGCCGGCCGCGAAGAGCAGCGTCGATGTGACGATGAAGATGATCGTGTACTTGCGCTCGTTCTTGCGCAGCCCCGGAGTGATGAACGCCCAGATCTGGTAGAGCCACAACGGGCCGGTGAACACCGCACCGGCGATCACCGACACCTTCAGCCGCGTCGTGAAGCCGTCCAGCGGCCCGAAGAAGATCAGGTCGCAACTCTTGTCGGTCGATCCGAATCGGTGCGTCGGCGAGACGGAGCAGTACGGCCGCTCGAGGAAGTGGATGATCGGGTTGTACAAGTACCAACCGAGCACCGCACCCAGCGCGATGATCAGGACGATCCAGATCAACCTGCGGCGCAGCTCGCGCAGATGATCCATGACCGACATGCGGCCTTCGGGATTGTGCCTGCGGCGACGCACCTTGCGCGTGACAGATGCCATCGTGGTCAGCTGTTCGTATCGGCGAGCCGGTGCTGGGTCTGCCCGGCCGCAACGGTCAGTTCCTGCTGCAACTCGGCCAGCCGGGCCGCCGTGCGGTTCAGCTGCTCGAGGTCAGTGCGCAGCCGCTTGCTCTTCCACAACACCTCGTACAGGCAGAAGGCGAGGACGACGGCGGCGAGCACCACCGCGCCGATCCACACCCCGAGTACGAGCCAACCCACGCCGCGAGCCTACTTCGCCGAATACGCCGCGAGGGCACGAGCCGCATCCGACCGGATCGACTCGGCGAGCCAACCCGGCGAAAGCACCTGAACCTGGCCACCCGAGCCGAGGACGAGCGACCGCACCAGGCTCGGTTCGGCGACCCGGAAGCTCACCTGCAGGCCGCCGTCGTCGAGCTCGGTGACCTCTTCGGCCAGGTAGTAGTCGGCGACCCACGAGTACGCCTGCGAGACCCGCACTACGGCGAGCACGTGATCGGTGGACGGTTGGTACACGCCCTCGTTGAGATCGCGCAGCTCGACGTCCTGTGGCGGCCGGGCGGGTTCGTCGAGCAGCTTGACGTCCTCGATCCGGTCGACCCGGAACACCCGCAGACCCTCCGCGCTACGGCACCACGCCTCCAGGTACGCGTGCCCGTCCGCCTCGAAGATGCGCAGCGGGTCGACGACGCGCTCGGTCGACTCGTCCCTCGTCGCGGTGTAGTAGCGCATCTGCAATGCGCGTCCCTCGGTGACCGCACGATGCAGGCCGGGCATCAGCTTCGCCGTCGCGTCGAGCGCCACCGTCACCGTCGCGTCGTCGACGACTCCCCCGGCCGCCGACTCGACCTTCGCCAGCGCGCGCTGCACGGCGTCGCTGTCGGCGATGCCCGGCGTCTCGGCCAGCGTCCGCAACGCCACGACCAGAGCGAGTGCCTCCTCGGCCGACAACCGCAACGGACGCGACATGCCGGCGTCGAAGACGACCGAGACGGTCTCACCCTCGAACGACAGGTCGATCAGGTCGCCGGGGCCGTGCCCGGGCAGCCCGCACATCCACAGCAACTGCAGGTCGCGGCGCAACTGCTGCTCGGTGACGCCGAAGTCCGCGGCCACCTCGTCCACCCGGATTCCCGGGTGCGCCAGCAGGTACGGCACGAGCGCAAGCAGGCGCGGCAGCCGCTGCTCGTTCGACGTCGCCCTGGAGACGTTAGTCATGCTCGCCTCCCACCACCGCGTGCAGGCGGGCGATGACGGCCTGCACGAGTTCGGGCGGATCGAGTGCCTGCGCCGCCGAGCCGGCGGCGGCGATCTGGCGCGCGAGCCAGTTGATGTCGGAGTAGCTGATCTCGAGCACGCCCTCGGCGTCGCGATCGGCGATGCGTCGCAGCGAGGCCACGCCGGGTCCGGTCACGAGGACATGGCCCAGCGTCGTGTCGTCAGCCACCCGCCCGCTCACCATCGCAAGCAGGTCGACGTCGCCCGGACGTTCGAACGCACCGGGCTGGCCGAGTTCGTCCACGGCGCTGACGATGCGTGACAGCCGGAAGCTGCGCGGCTCGCCGCGGTCGCGGTCGAGACCGGCGACGTACCAGCGACCACGCCACGACAACACACCCCAGGGTTCGAGCGTGCGCGTCTGCGCGGTTCCGGCGCCCGACTTCACGTAGTCGAACCGCACCACGCGGGCCGTCCGCGCCGCGTCGAGCATGGCCGGCAGGCTCGGGTCGCTGGTGTCGAGGTCCGGGACGGCGCCGGGTGCGTCCGAGTCCTGGACATCTGTGCCCGCCGCGCGCAGCTTCATCAGCGCGGCACGGGCCGGCTCGCCGAGCGTGGCCGACCGCCACAGCCGGCTGGCCAGGCCGACAGCCGCGGCCTCGGCGGCGTCGAATTCGATGGGCGGCAGTTCGTACTCGCCGCGCTTGATGCGGTAGCCGTCCTCGCTGTCGAAGTGGCTGTTCCGGCCGGTCTCGAGCGGTATGCCGAGGTCGCGCAGTTCGGCCTTGTCACGCTCGAACATGCGCTTGAACGCCTCGTCGGTGGCCTTCGAGCCGTCCGAGCCCTCGTAACCGGGGACGGCGTCGCGGATGCGCTCCGCGGACAGGAACTGGCGCGTCGAGAGCAGGCAGATCACCAGATTGACGAGTCGTTCCGCGCGGCGGGCTGCCATGTCCTCGAAACTAATGCCCGTCCGACGCCGCGGCGATGCGGCGCGCGTGGACGAACCGGACGGCATGCGTGCAAGGTTAGTGCCCAGGTGCGCGCCGTTGCCGTGCCGAGGGAGCCGTCCGGAGCAAACCTCCTCCGAGCGGTCGGCGAGCCGCCCGGTGACCTCGCCCGCGCGTGCCGATCACGACCGGCCTGCACTCGCCAGGGTGGCTCCTACAGGTGTAGGACAGCCCTGCTGGTGTCGGAGGGGGCGCATGGTCGAGGAACACGACATCGTGGTGATCGGCGGTGGGCAGGCGGGCCTCGCGATGAGCGCTGTGCTGCGCGAGCGCGGCCGAGAACACGTCGTGCTGGAACGGCACCGCGTCGCTGAACGATGGCGGTCCGAACGCTGGGACTCGCTGCGGTTCCAGTTCCCGAACTGGTCGGTCGAACTGCCCGGCTTCCGCTATGCCGGTGACGATGCGGACGGATTCGCCACCGCGGCCGAGATCACTCGCCTGCTGGAGGCCTACGCGACCGGTACACCGGTACGCGAACACACCGAGGTCTGCTTGGTGACTCGCAACGCCGAAGGTCTTTTCCAGATCGACACGAACCACGGGAAAGTGCACGCACGTCGCGTCGTCGTCGCGACCGGGCCGTTCCAGCGTCCGAGGATCCCTGCACTCGCCGCGCGCCTGCCGGCGCACATCACGCAGCTCGACCCGACCCGTTACCGGAACCCGCACGAACTGTCGTCCGGCGCAGTGCTGGTGGTCGGCGCGGGCGCATCAGGCATCCAGATCGCCGAGGAACTGCTCGGCGCAGGTCGCGACGTGTTCCTCGCCGTCAGTCGCCACCGCCGCGTTCCGCGTAGCTTCCGCGGCCGCGACGTCTACTGGTGGCTCGATCGGATGGGCCGGTTCGACCAGACGATCGATGCCTTTCCCGGCCGTCGCTGGCCACCGCACACCGCCGTCACCGGGGTGGGCGGCGGTCATGACATCGACCTGCGCAGACTGGCCCGCGCCGGTGCGCTCGTCGTCGGCTCCGTCCGTGACGTCTCCGCCGGCCGGATAGTGCTCGCCGGCAATGCGAACCAGGTTTTGGACGAGGCGGACGCGGCCTTCGTGTCGTTCGTCCAGACCGCACGCGAGTTCGCCTCGTCACTCGACGAGGCCCTCGGCGAGGACGACGCCGCGCTCCCGACCTCGGCGCCAGTGCTCGAGCTCGACGAGATCGAGCTGGCGCGGTCCGGGATCTCGAGCGTCGTCTGGGCGACGGGCTACCGATACGACTACGGCTGGCTTCAGCTCGACGTCGTTGACGCCGAGCAACGGCCCGTGCAGCGACGCGGGGTGACCGCCGTCCCCGGCCTGTGCTTCCTCGGTCTGCACTGGATGCACACGTTCAAGTCGGGGCTGCTGTCCGGCGTCGGTGCCGACGCCGAACACCTTGCCGACACCGTCCTCAGCGACTGAGCGCCGTCACCTGGTCGACGTGCGACAACTTGGCCGGGTTGCGGACCGCGTACAGCGCAGAGATGAGGCCGTCGACGACGCGCAGGGCCAGCACGGTGTCGACCTCACCGCCGAAGCGGATCATCAACCCGGCGTCGCCGTTCACCTGCACAGACTGCAGCGAGGAAGCGCCGGCGATCGTGGGAAGCCCGGCGGCGAGTAGCCGGCCGACCTTGTCGGCGCCCACGACCGGTCGCAGTACGGCTTGTTTCACGCCGCCGCCGTCGCCGAGGAAGACGACGTCCGGCGCGAGGATGTCTAGCAGGTGATGCAGATCGCCAGTCTCGACCGCACGCTGGAACGCGGTGAGAGCGGCACGGGCGGTATCGCGCGAGACGGACTCGCGCGGCCGGCGCGCCGCGACGTGTTCACGCGCACGGTGGGCTATCTGACGAACCGCCACCACGCTCTTACCGACTGCCCGCGCGATCTCGTCGTACTCCACGTCGAACACCTCGCGCAGCACGAATACCGCGCGCTCGGTCGGCGGGAGCGTCTCGAGAACCAGCAGCATGGCCATCGAGACGCTCTCTGCCAGTTCAACGTCTTCGGCCACGTCCGGAGCGGTGAGGAGCGGCTCGGGCAGCCACGCGCCGACGTAGGACTCCCGCCGTCGGCCGACCGTGCGCATCCGGGTCAGTGCCTGGCGCGTAGCGATGCGGACCAGGTACGCGCGTTGATTCTCCACGGTGTCGGCGTCGACACCCGTCCACCGCAACCAGGTCTCCTGCAACACATCCTCGGCGTCCGCGGCGGAGCCGAGCATTTCGTAGGCGATGGTGAACAGCAGGTTCCGATGCGCGAGGAACGCTTCGGTCATCGTCGGCTCCTGCCTCCGGGTTGTCGACCGCGTCATGCACACAAGACGCCGCCGCAGGCCTCGGTGTGACACCACCGTCCCGCGGTGTAGATCACAGAATCGGCCTGTCACGTGAAGCGGGTAGCCGGGGTCTCGTGTTCGTCCCCAACGAAACCCCGAGAGGAACGTTCATGGAACCCCGATTCGACATGTTCGACAACGAAGTCGGCGCAAATTTCGCCAAGCGATTCGCCAATGCCAGCATGGTGATCCAGAACTCGCCACTACCGAACTCGATCCAGGAGCTCGTTTCGCTGCGCGCCAGTCAGATCAACGGGTGTGGATGGTGCATCGACCTCCACACGAAGGAAGCGGCTGCTGCGGGCGAGTCCGAGGTCCGGCTGCACCTGGTGGCCGCCTGGCGCGAAACCACCGTGTTCAGCGAAGCCGAGCGCGCCGCGCTGGCCTTCGCGGAGGAAGGCACCAGGCTCGCCGACGCGTACCTCGGCGTGTCCGACGAAACCTGGCACACCGTGCGGGCGCATTATGACGACGACCAGATCGCGGCCTTGGTGTGCCTGGTTGCGTTGATCAACGCGGCCAATCGGCTCGGTGTGATCGTTCACCAGAAGGGCGGCTCGTACCAGGCGGGCATGTTCGCGGACTTCGCCGGCTGACCGCGTCGGCGGATCACATCGACGCGATGAGCTTCTCGACCCGCTCGTCGACGCTGCGGTACGGGTCCTTGCACAGGACGGTGCGCTGAGCCTGGTCGTTCAGCTTCAGGTGCACCCAGTCAACGGTGAAGTCGCGCCGTTTCTCCTGTGCCCGCTTGATGAAGTCACCGCGCAGCTTCGCGCGTGTCGTCTGCGGCGGCACACCCTTCGCCTCGAACACGGCAAGGTCACCGACGATCCGATCGACAGCGCTGCGCTTCTGCAGCAGGTAGTACAAGCCGCGGGTGCGTGAGATGTCGTGGTAGGCGAGGTCGAGTTGCGCGATCCGCGGCGACGACAGCGCCAGGTTGTGCTTGCCACGGTACCGCTCGATGAGCTGGAACTTCGTCGCCCAGTCGATCTCGCGGTCGATCATGCTGAGGTCCTGCCGATCGATCGCGTCGAGAGTGCGGCCCCACAGTTCGAGCACGCGCTTGGCCGTGTCGTCCCCACCGGTGCGCTCGACGTAGTCGACAGCGCGCGTGTAGTACTCGCGCTGGATGTCCAGCGCGCTCGCCGTGCGACCCGCGGCCAACCGGATCGCGCGCGTGCCGGTGAGGTCGTGGCTTATCTCGCGGATCGCGCGGATCGGGTTCTCGAGGGTGAGGTCACGGAAGGTCACGCCGTCCTCGATCATGCGCAGCACGAGATCTGCCGAACCGACCTTCAGCATCGTCGTGCACTCGTTCATGTTCGAGTCGCCGACGATGACGTGCAGTCGCCGGTAGCGTTCGGCGTCGGCGTGCGGTTCGTCGCGCGTGTTGATGATCGGGCGGCTGCGGGTCGTCGCGGACGAGACGCCTTCCCAGATGTGCTCGGCACGCTGGCTCACGCAGTAGACGGCGCCGCGCGGTGTCTGCAGCACCTTGCCCGCGCCGCAGATCAGCTGCCGCGTGACCAGGAACGGGATCAGCACGTCGGCGAGACGGGTGAACTCGCCGTGCCGGCCGACGAGGAAGTTCTCGTGGCAGCCGTAGCTGTTGCCGGCCGAGTCGGTGTTGTTCTTGAACAGATAGATGTCGCCGGCGATGCCCTCGTCGTGCAACCGCTTCTCGGCGTCGATGACCAGGCCCTCGAGGATCCGCTCGCCGGCCTTGTCGTGCGCGACCAGCGTCTCGAGCGAGTCGCACTCCGGAGTGGCGTATTCGGGATGGCTGCCGACGTCGAGATACAGGCGCGCTCCGTTCTTGAGGAACACGTTGGACGAGCGACCCCACGACACCACGCGACGGAACAAGTAGCGCGCCACCTCGTCGGGTGACAGGCGCCGCTGGCCGTGGAACGTGCACGTCACGCCGTACTCGTTCTCGATGCCGAAGATCCGCTTGTGCATCCGGCCCTCCTGTTCCTGCTCCACCGTAGTCGCCGATCCAACGGCAGCGCCGGTACGCGCCGCGCACTGGCGCGATCGGCGCGGCAGGGATAGGTTTCTCTCAACCCTGTCCGATTTGTACGGTTTAGGCCGTTTCTGCTTCGAGAGGTAGCCCCGTCATGCTCCGTCGTCTCACCTGCGCCGCTCTCGGCGTCGGCGCCGCGGTCGCGCTCGCCGTCGCCGCCGCCCCTGCCGCCGCACGCTCAGCCGCTCCC
>DASXJN010000019.1:0-11225 GCA_036497365.1 Jatrophihabitantaceae bacterium
CGGGTGGTCACTTACAAGTGACCACCCGAGCCCACAACTGACCACTCGTGCGACGGAGGACGGGATGGTTGTCGGAACGCTTCGGGCGGATGTCCTGCTCGGCGACGTGCATTCGCTGAAAAAGAAGCGCAGTGTCGTGCGGCCGATCGTCGCCGAGTTGCGCCGCCGGTTCCAGGTCGCCGCGGCCGAGACGGGCGATGGAAACCTGCACCGGCGGGCCGAGCTCTCGGTGGCGCTGGTCAGCTCCGAACATCGACACGTGACGGAGGTGCTCGAGGCCTGCGAACGGCTCATCGCCGGCCACCCGGAGATCGAAATGTTGTCGTCACGTCTGCGCGTGCTGGACGACGATGACCTGGACTAGTTCTGTATCAATTCGTTGGAGGAGTCGTCATGGTGGATGCCGGACGTGCCCGGCGCCTTGCCGGACGCATCAAGCAGATCGTCGCCACCCAGCTCGAAGGACCGGTCAAGGATCCGCGGCTGGGCATGGTGACGTTGACCGACGTCCGCGTGACTGGTGACCTGCACGACGCGACGATCTTCTACACGGTCTTCGGTGACGACGCCGCGCGCGTCGACAGCGCGGCAGCGCTCGAGTCGGCCAAGGGTGTCCTGCGCAGCGAGGTCGGCCGCCAGACCGGGGTCAAGTTCACCCCGACGCTGACCTTCATCCTCGATTCGCTGGGCGAGGATGCCCAGCACATCGACGACCTGCTGGCCGTGGTCGCGCAGGCAGACGCCAAGGTCGAGGCGGCACGCCGCGGCGCCAAGCCGGCCGGCGAGGCCGATCCCTACCGCAAACCGCGGGTGGCGGAGGACGACGACTCCGAGCAGTGACGCGTCGCTGGCTCGCCCACGTGGCAAGCGCGGTCATCGTGCTGGTCGGCGTCGCCGGGGCAGTGCTCGTCGCAGTGCGCGGCCGGTCGTCCGGCACGCCGGCGGCCGGTGCGTCTGCGTCGGTGGCGGCGCCCACGTTCGGCGCGTCCTTGCCGGTCACGGCGCCGTCCGCGCACGACTCGACCGGCAGCGCCGCATTCACCGACCCGGCCACGGTCGCGACCGTGCTCGCGGACGTGAAGACCGCCGTACAGACGGTCGAGAGTTTCGACTACCGGCACCTCGACACGGCCCGCGCGGCGGGCGACAAGGTGAGCGCGGGCGGCTTCCTCGGCCGTTACAACACGTCGCTGACCGGATCGGCCGCGACGTCTGCACGCGCGTCGCACACCATCCAGTCGGCCACGGTGGAGAAGGCCGGCATCTGCTCCGTGTCCGGCTCCCGAGCCACCGCACTGGTGGTGGGACGGGTCCAGGTCACCGACGACAACGACCCGGCGGGCGTCACCCAACCGATCACGCTCGGCGTGACCCTGCAGAAGACCGACGCCTGGCGGATCACCGACCTGGGTGACGTGAGCACGACCGCCAGGTTCCCGGCCACGCCACCCGGTGACGCCGGTCTCGGCGCGGCGGTGCTCGCAGCGGGTCACGAGGTCGTCGATCTGCTCTCGTACACCCGCAACAACTTCGCCGCCGATCTCGCCCGCGCCCTCGGCGGCTTGACCAGCACGCTGGCTGCGGGCCAGCGCTCCGGCGCGGCGGCTCTGCGCGCGGCGATGGTCTCCGGCGGCTACGACTACGCCGGGCTGGTCCGTTCCATCGGCGTCGAGAGCGCGTCCGGATCGTCGGTGCTGCTGCTCGTCTGCGCCACCGGATACCAGGTCGGGAACACCGGCGGGTCGATCTCGTCCGGGCCGGTGCGGTACGAAGTCGGCGTGCAGTTCATCGGCGGACGCTGGCTGGTCAGCGAGTACCAGTCGTTGGACTCGTCATGACCGAGACCGCTGCCGGCACAGCCGCGACCACGCGCCGGCTGCTCGCACTGTCCGCATCCGCGATCGTGGTGCTCGCTGCCGAGCCAACCTACGTGCTGGTCGACACCGCCGTGGTCGGTCACCTCGGGCCACGGCCGCTCGGCGGCCTGGCCGTCGCCGGCGCACTGATGGCTCTGCTCACGGTGGTCGGGACCTTCGTCGAATACGGCACGACCTCGCGCGCGGCACGCTGGTTCGGCGCCGGGCGGACGGACGCGGCGATCGGCGAAGGCGTCCAGGCGTCGTGGCTGGCGGTCGGGATCGGCGGCGCACTCGTGCTGCTCGGCGAGATCTTCGCCGGACCGCTCACCGGACTGCTCGCCGGCTCGGGCGCCACCCAGCACGCCGCCGAGTCGTGGTTCCGGATCGCCGTCATCGGCATGCCCGGCGTACTGCTCGTGCTCGCCGGGAACGGCTGGATGCGCGGAGTGCAGCGCACCCGCGAGCCGGTCGTCATCGTGATCGCCGCGAACGCGCTCTCGGCCGTGTTGTGCCCGCTGCTGGTCTATCCGGCCGGCTTGGGGCTCGAAGGGTCGGCGATCGCGAACCTGGTCGCGCAGACCCTCGGATCGGTCTTGTTCCTGCGTTCGCTGCACCGGGCAGCGGGCGGGTTACGTCCCGACCTGAAGGTGATGCGCGCGCAACTGGTCGTCGGCCGAGACCTGATCGTGCGCGCGGCAGCGTTCCAGGTCGCCTTCCTCACCGCGGCCGGCGTCGCGGCGCGGATGGGAACGGCGCAGATCGCGGCGCATCAGATCGGTTTGCAGCTGTGGGAGTTCACCGCGCTGCTGCTCGACTCGTTCGCGATCGCGGCGCAATCGCTCGTCGGTGCGGCGCTCGGCGGGTCCGATGCGGCAACTGCGCGCAAGATGGCCTGGCAGGTCTCGCGGTGGGGGCTCTACGCCGGGATCGGCTTCGCGGTGATCTACGGCGCGGGCTGGCTGGTCGTGCCGCAGATCTTCAGTTCCGACGCCGCCGTGCTGCACCAGGCGCACGTGCTGTGGCCGTGGTTCGTCGGCATGCAGCCCGCGGCCGGGATCGTGTTCGCCCTGGACGGTGTGCTGATCGGCGCCGGCGACGTGGCGTTCCTGCGCACGATCACGATCATCGCCGGGGTGTTCGCCTTCGCGCCGCTGAACCTCGCCGCGCTGCACTGGCACTGGGGGCTCGGCGGCGTGTGGGCCGGCCTGACCGCGTTCATCGTCGTACGGCTGGTCGGCATGCTGTGGCGAACGCGGGGCGAGCGTTGGGTGGTGCTCGGGGTGGCCGATGGCTGAGCAGGTCACCGACGGCCTCGTGGTCGTCGACAAGCCGGCCGGACGCACCTCGCACGACATCGTCGGCGCGATGCGCCGCATTGCGCACACCCGCAAGATCGGGCACGCGGGCACGCTCGATCCGATGGCCACCGGAGTGCTGGTGCTCGGGGTCGGCAAGGCGACCCGGCTGCTGCACCATCTCGTGCTCGCCGACAAGGCGTACGCCGCGACGGTGCGGCTGGGCCAGGCCACCACGACCGATGACGCCGAGGGCGAGGTGATCTCGGCGTCGGTCGCCACGCACCTCACCGAACAGGCCGTGCGCGCTGCGATGACGCCGCTCACCGGCGCGATCGAGCAGGTGCCCAGCTCGGTCTCGGCGATCAAGATCGACGGGCAGCCTGCGTACCGCCGGGTGCGCGAGGGCGAGACGGTCGAGCTCGCAGCCCGCCCGGTGCAGGTCAGCCGCTTCGAGCCGATCGCCTTCGAGCGCTCGGACGGCCTGCTCGACGTGGATGTGCTGGTGGACTGCTCGTCCGGCACGTACGTGCGGGCATTGGCGCGCGACCTCGGGGCTGCCCTCGGTGTCGGTGGGCACCTCACCGCACTGCGTCGCACCCGGGTCGGTCCGTTCACGCTCGACGACGCGCGAACGTTGGACGAACTCGCCGAGCTGGCCGATCCGGTCACGCTGCCGTTGCCGGCTGCGGTCGGGCGGACGATGCCGCTGCGCACCGTCGACCCGGACGAGGCGCGCGCGCTGTCGTTCGGCAAGGCGCTCCCGATCGCCGGCATCGCCGGCACCTACGCGGCCTGCACCGCCGAGGGCACCGTGGTCGCGCTGCTGACCGAGGACGGCAGCGCCGCCCGTCCGGTACTCGTGTTCACCCCGGCTGGGTAGACCGTCCGCATGCGGGACGGTCTGGACGAGGCGCGGGCATTGCTGCCCGGCGTGACGCTGCGCGACGCGAAGCAGCTGCACGCGAGCGGTCGATCGACCGTGTGGCGGGTCCGTGCGCGGTGGCCGGACGCGGACGAGACGACCGTGATCGTGAAGCGATTCGCCGACGCCGACGAGTGGTTCATCCGCGAGGCGGCCGCTCTGGCGACCTGCTCGTCACACGCGCCGACCGCGCAGCTGCTCCTGGAGAGCAGCGCACCGCCGCTGGTCGTCATGACCGACGTCGGCACCGGACCGAGCGTGGCCGATGCCCTGCGCGGCAGCGATCCGGCGGCCGCGGCCGAGGCGGTCCGACAGTGGGCGGCGACCATCGGCCGGCTGCACCGCACGACGATGGGGCATCGCGAGCAGTTCCGGGCCGCGCTGGGCCAGCGGTCCGGCGAACTGCTGCTGGGCGAGTCGCGCATGTCGCTTGCCGTCGATGAGGCTGCCCGCCTGCTCGAGCAGCAGTGCCTGCAGCTCGACGTCACCGTCCCCCCGCACGCGCTGCAGGAACTGCGCGAACTGCCACGTCGGTTGAGCGGTGACGCCGCGGCGATCAGCCCGGACGACGCCTGTCCGGAAGACAACGTCTGGCTCGGTGACCGGCTGATGCTCGTCGACTTCGAAGGCGCGCAGTGGCGGCACGTGGCCTGGGACGTGGCCTATCTGACCGTCCCGTGGCCGACCTGCCACTGCTCGTGGAAGATGCCGAGCGACGTCGCCTCGCGAGCGCTCGAGAGCTACCGCGCCGAACTCGAACACGAGCTGCCGTACGTGCGCGAGCCGCAGTTCCGCGCCGACGTGGCGGCCGCGGCGCTGGGCTGGTCGCTCATCTCGACCGCGTGGTACCTGACCAGCGCGCTGTCCGACGACGAACATGACGCGACGACGCCGTCGCGCCGGGCGCTGGTGCTGCACCGGCTCGACGTGGCACGCCACGTGGACGAACCGGCCGCCGCAGCCGAATTGGCCGCCCGCCTGCGTGCTGAACTCGTCGACCGATGGGGGGCGGTCCAGCTCGGTTACGCGCCGGCGTTCGACGAGGGAGCGCGCGAACACTAACGCCGTCTCAGTGTGCCAGCGCGGCCTCTGCCGGGGTTGCGGTCGTCTCGGGCTGCGCTGCCCTGCGCGGCAGCAGCCACGCCGGGATGAAGCACGCCGCGATCAGCGCGAGACCGACCGTGAAGGTGATGCCGAACGACTGGCCGGCCTGGTGCAGGCCTTGCGCGACGGCCACCGGCCCGAGTTGGGCGGCGAGGTGCGGATCGTTCTGCGACGCGACGGCCGGGCCGGCCAGCGGATGCGACTGGATCTGATTGGTCAGCACGACCGACATCGTCGCCGTGCCGACCGACGACGCGATCTGCTGGACGATGTTCATCAGCGTCGAGCCGCGAGCGACGCTCTGATGGGTCAGCGTCTGCAGGGCCGACGTCATGATCGGCATCATCGTCGAGCCCATGCCCATGCCCATGACGAACAGCGCGGCAAGGAGCAACAGATAGGGCGTGCCCGAGCTGACCTGGGTGAACACGATCATGCCGGGGATGATCAGGCCGATGCCCGTGAGCACGATCTTGCCCGGGCCGATCTTGTCGGTCAGCCGGCCGGCGATCGGCATGGTGAGCATCGCGCCGAGCCCCTGCGGGATCATCAGCAGGCCGGTCGACAGCGTGGACTTGCCGCGCACCTGCAGGAAGTAGCTCGGGAACAGCAGCGCGGCGCCGAAGAACGCGATCGCGAACAGTCCCATGGTGACGACCGAGATCGTCATCTGCCTGTTCTTCAACAGTTTCAGGTCGACCAGCGGATGCCGCGCGCCGAGCGCGTGCACGACGAACGCGACCACGAGCACCAACCCGATCGCCGCCGGGATCAGCACACGTGCCGCGACGACCGTTCCCTCGGCCGGGATGGACGAGACGCCGAACAACGTCAGGGCAAGCCCGGGGGAGAGCAGTAGGGCGCCCACGAAGTCGAACGATTCGGAGGGCGACGGGTCGTCCGACGGGAGCAGGAGCAGCGCGGCGAGGAACGCCACGACGCCGATCGGCACGTTGATCAGGAAGATCCACCGCCAGCTGGCCGCCTGGATCAGCCAGCCGCCCAGGATCGGCCCGCCGATCGGGCCGAGCAGCATCGGGACGCCGAGGATCGCCATCACCCGGCCGACCCGCTGCGGCCCGGCGGCATGGGTCATGATCGTCATCCCGAGCGGCATGAGCATGCCGCCGCCGAGGCCCTGCAGCACCCGGAACGTGATCAGCATGCCGATGCTGGTGGCCAGGCTGCACAACACGGATCCGGCCACGAACAGCACGAGCGCGAGCATGTAGAGCCGCTTGGTGCCGAACCGGTCGGCCGCCCAGCCGGTCAACGGGATCACCGTCGCCAACGCCAGGGTGTAGCCGGTCATCGTCCAGGCGACCACGGCGTACGAGGTGGAGAAGACGTTCTGGAACGTCGGCAGCGCGACGCTGACGACGGTGATGTCGAGGATCGCCATGATCGCGCCGAGGACGACGACGCTCGCGATCTTGAGAACGGTGGCATCGATCTTGTCGACGTCCGGCTGCGGGGTGGTGCTAGTCATGCGGCGGACGATATCGCCGCATCCTGACACGCCGCATGCATTTTGCTGGTACCGCAAACCGTGGGCTGTCCGGACGGCTTTTCCCCGTGCGCCGGCCGTCCAAGCCGTTCGCAACTGGGCGACAAGAAGGTCGGGCGAACCTCAGGGTCAGCAGCCGACTGACCCAGAGGAGACCACTGCCATGACCGCCGCAGCCCCAGCCCGTCCGGACACCCGCGAGATGATCGTCGTGCACGACCTGTTCCGCCGCCTGTTCGGCGACCTGCCCGGCCTGATCGCCGCGGTCTCCGACGGCGACGTGGCGCGCGCGGTTCGACTGTGCGACTGCGTCGACGAGCTCACCACCGGGCTCGAGCACCACCACACCAACGAGGACGAACTGCTCTGGCCGAAGCTGCTCGACCGGGTCGGGCTGGACACCGCGATCGTCCTCAAGGCGGAGGAGCAGCACGAGCGGGTGCACGAGCTGCTCGAACTTGTCCAGACCCACACCAAGCGGTTCCGGGTCTCGGCGGGCGCCGGCGATCGCGACTGCCTCGCCGCGACCTTGGCGGAGCTGGACGAGGCGCTGCGCGAGCACATGGCCGACGAGGAGCGGTTGATACTGCCGCTCGTCGAAGAGCACCTCACCGTCGCGGAATGGGCCGAGCTCGGGGAGCGCGGCCGTGCCGGCATCCCCAAGGACCGGCTGCTGATCCAGCTCGGCTGGATGCTGGACGGCGTCTCCGCCGACGACCGGCAGGCGTTCCTGCGTGAGCTGCCGCTGCCCGCGCGCATCGCCTGGCGGCTGATCGGCAAGCGTCGCTTCGCCCGCGAGAAGGCCGAGATCTACGGCACCGCGCAGCCCGGCGGCGTGGCCGCCCGTCCCCGCTAGGCTCGCGAACGTGCAGCGCTGGCATGGACTCGACGCGATCCCCTCGGGGTGGGGGCACTGCGTCGTCACGATCGGCGTCTTCGACGGCGTGCACCGCGGGCACGCGGACATCATCGGCCGCGCCGTCTCGCTGGCTCGGGAACGTGGCGTCCCGAGCGTGCTGATGACCTTCGTGCCGCATCCGTCCGAAGTGGTGCGGCCCGGATCACATCCGCCGGTGCTCACGACGATCGTGCGGCGTGCCGAGCTGGTCGAGCAGCTCGGCGTGGACGTGTTCCTCGCACTGCCGTTCACGCTCGAGTTCTCGCAGCTGGGCCCGGACGAATTCGTGCACCGCGCGCTGATCGAACAGCTGCATGCGTCCGGGGTGCTGGTCGGTGCGAACTTCCGCTTCGGGCACAAGGCGGCCGGCGACGTCGACGAGCTGCGCCGAATGGGCGCCCGATTCGGGTTCACCGCCGAGGGCGTCGAGCTGATGCGTGACCGCGACACCACCCTGAGTGCGACCTACGTGCGTTCGTGCGTGCAGGCCGGCGACGTGGCCGCCGCGGCCGAGGCGCTCGGCCGCCCGCACCGGGTCGACGGCATCGTCGAGCGCGGCGACCAGCGTGGCCGCGAGCTGGGCTTCCCGACCGCGAACCTGCGCACCGAGCAGTGGACCGCCGTCCCGGCCGACGGCGTGTACGCGGGACGCGTCGTGCGCCTGGACGAGTGGGGCCGCACGCTGCCCGGCGGTCCGCTGGGTGTCGCCGCGATCTCGATCGGCACCAATCCGACCTTCGTGGTGCGCCAGCGCCGCGTCGAGGCGTACCTGCTCGACTTCAGCGGCGACCTGTACGGCGATGCCCTCGGCATCGAGTTCGTGGAGCGGCTGCGCGGCATGGAGCGCTTCGACTCGGTCGAGTCGCTCGTCGAGCAGATGCACCGCGACGTCGACCGCACCCGCGAGCTGATAACCCCCTGACCGCCTGGGGTTGCGGGCACCGGGTGTTCGTCGGCTAATTTGTTCGGGTCCCGAACACTCAGGAGCTCAGCATGACGTCCCTGCTCGACATCTCACCGGTCCTGCCCGTGGTCGTCGTCGACGACGTGGCCACTGCCGTCCCGCTGGCCCGGGCGCTCGCCGACGGCGGCGTGCCGGTCGTCGAGGTGACGCTGCGCTCGGACGCCGCGCTGGACGCGATCAGGGCCATCGTCGCCGAGGTGCCCGGGATCCGGGTCGGCGCCGGGACGGTGTGCAGCGCCGAGCAGGTGAAGCTCGCCGGCGAGGCAGGCGCCCAGTTCCTGGTCAGCCCGGGCGCCACCGACCGGCTGCTCGACGCGCTGCAGGGCAGCGAACTGCCGTTCCTCGCGGGCACCGCGACGCCGTCCGACATGCTGCGCCTGCTCGAGCGCGGCATCACCGAGGCCAAGCTGTTCCCGGCCACAGCTGTCGGAGGCGCCGCCCTTCTGCGGGCTGTCGCCGGGCCGTTGCCCCAACTGCGGTTCTGCCCGACCGGCGGGATTACGTTCAACACCGCCCGCGAGTACCTCAGCCTGCCGAACGTGGGCTGCGTCGGCGGCACCTGGCTGGCCCCGAAATCCCTGGTCGAGTCCGGCGACTGGGCCGCGATCTCGCGACTGGCCGCGGAGGCCGCCGCACTGCGCTGACCCCGGGCTGAGGGGCTCGACGCCGCCGTGGCCGGGCGGGCCGCGCGGCGCTGGTATCATTTGTGGGTGAAGGCCGCAGTGCGGCCTGACGCAGCGTGCGTGCTGTCTTCCATCGTGGGTCAAACCGGTGGACCGCGCCTGCACCGACCTGGAGAAGGAGTCGTTACGTGCCTCTGGCCAACGACGTCAAGAAGAAGATCATTGCCGACTACGCTGCGGCAGACGGCGACACCGGCTCCGCCGAGGTGCAGATCGCACTGCTCAGCCGCCGCATCAGCGACCTGACCGAGCACCTCAAGACGCACAAGCACGACCACCACAGCCGCCGCGGGCTGCTGCTGCTGGTCGGCCGGCGGCGTCGCCTGCTCAACTACCTGCACCGCACCGAGATCACTCGGTACCGGTCGATCATCGAGCGGCTCGGCTTGCGCCGATAGCTCGAACGGGGGAGCGATCCATCCTGGATCGCTTCCCCTTTTTCACAACTGGATTCAACTACACACCACCGCCGGACCGTACGAGCTTCGACGGCCGGTCCTCGGTAGTGGCGGACGGAAGGTTTTCCGCCCGCTTCGATCGAAGACCGGCGCCCCATCACTCGTCGTCCGTGTGTTCCGGCACGACGAGAGGGGTCTGTCCGCAGTGACGGCAGCCAACGACGCCGATAGCGGCGTCTACGAGACCGAAGCAGTCATCGACAACGGCAGCTTCGGCACACGCACCATCCGCTTCGAGACCGGTCGGCTGGCCAAGCAGGCCGCCGGTTCGGTCGTCGCCTACCTGGACGACGACACCATGCTCCTGTCGGCCACCACGGCCGGCAAGCACCCCCGTGAGGGCTTCGACTTCTTCCCGCTCACGGTCGATGTCGAGGAGCGCATGTACGCCGCGGGACGCATCCCCGGCTCGTTCTTCCGCCGTGAGGGCCGTCCGAGCGAGGACGCCATCCTCACCTGCCGGCTCATCGACCGCCCGCTGCGCCCGACCTTCATCAAGGGTCTGCGCAACGAGGTCCAGGTCGTCATCACGGTGATGGCGCTCAACCCCGACCACGCCTATGACGTGCTCGCCATCAACGCCGCGTCGGCGTCGACGCAGATCTCCGGCCTGCCGTTCAGCGGACCGGTCGGAGGTACCCGGGTCGCTCTGATCGACGGCCAATGGGTCGGCTTTCCCACCCACGCCGAGACCCAGCGCGCCACCTTCGACATGGTTGTCGCCGGTCGCGTGCTCGAGTCCGGCGACGTCGCGATCATGATGGTCGAGGCCGAGGCCACCGAGAAGAGCATCGAGCTCATCGAGGGCGGCGCCACCCGGCCGACCGAGGAGGTCGTCGCCGAGGGTCTCGAGGCGGCCAAGCCGTTCATCGCGGCGCTGTGCAAGGCGCAGTCCGACCTGGCCGCGAACGCAGCCAAGCCGGTCGCCGAGTTCCCGATCTTCCTCGACTACAGCGACGAGGTGTTCGAGGCCGTCGAGTCGGCCGTCTCGGCCGAGCTCGCCGGTGCGCTCGCCATCGCCGACAAGCAGGACCGCGAAGCCCGCCTCGACGAGATCAAGGACGAGGTCAAGGCAGTTCTCGCCGATAAGTTCGACGACCGCTTCTCCGAGATCAGCCCGGCCTACCGGTCGCTGACGAAGAAGCTCGTGCGCCAGCGGATCCTGCGCGACAAGGTCCGCATCGACGGCCGCGGTCTCGCCGACATCCGCACGCTCTCGGCCGAGGTCGAGGTCGTCCCGCGGGTGCACGGTTCGGCACTGTTCCAGCGTGGCGAGACCCAGATCCTGGGCATCACGACGCTGAACATGCTCGGCCTCGAGCAGAAGCTCGACACGCTGAACCCGAACCGCACCAAGCGGTACATGCACAACTACAACTTCCCGCCGTACTCGACCGGTGAGACCGGCCGGGTCGGCTCGCCGAAGCGGCGCGAGATCGGCCACGATGCGTTGGCCGAGCGGGCCCTGATCCCGGTGCTGCCCAGCCGAGACGAGTTCCCGTACGCCATCCGCCAGGTCTCCGAGGCGCTCA
>DASXJN010000020.1:0-1726 GCA_036497365.1 Jatrophihabitantaceae bacterium
GTCGGCCATCCGCACCCGCATGTGCAGTGCTTCAAGGGTGCGCGCGAGCTCGACCATCTCACTGCCGGACCACTCGGGCACCCGTGTGCTGTCCGAGCCGGCGATCGGTGCGGACGGGTCGTGCAGCCGTCGCAACGCCTCGCCGCGCAGCAACCGCAACGTGCCGGCGAACCGGGCGGCGATATATGCGCCGATCCCGGCGACGAACAGGGCGATCGGACCGCCGGCCACGAGGATCTCCCAGACCGGGAGCGTCATCTGACCGTCGATGTGCAACGCGACGGCCGCAACGGTCAGGGTGCACAGGCACGCCGCAAACACCGCCACGCCCACCCAGAGGGCGAGCGGTGCGAGGCGTTCCCGGCGGCTGGTCATGTCAGGTCAGGACGCCGGTTGTCGTCCAGTCGGTGACAGCGCGTTGTGACGGAACGGCGTCCGCGGCCGACGGCTGTCCGGAGTCGAGCGCTGTGATCTCCGGGTCGGCCGCGAGGGCGATCGCGCCGAGCAGTGACGCAACAGCGCGCTCGACCGAGTAGAGCTCGTCGACGATTTCACCGACGGATGCCGGTCCTTGCATCTCGGCAAGCCGGGCAAGTCGGTTCGCCGACTCGCGCAACACGACAAGCGCGGGCGCGGTGTGCGCACCGAGGTCGCCGAGCGCGCGGGCAGCGCCTTCCGCCGCTTCAGCGTGGGCGAGCGCCTGGTCGCGCGACTTGACCAACTCGGCCATCGACAGCCACGACTCGGCCTGTTGTGCAAGCACTTCGGCGAGCATCGACTCACGGCGGCCGAACCCGCTGCTACCCACCGGGCGCCGGGCGATGAGCACCGCGAGCGGTGCGTCGCCACCGCCGAGCACGGTGGAGCAGAATGGCCGGCCGTCCTCGACGCCCGTGGTGATCGTGCTGCCCGCAAGCGCGCGGATGACCCAGCCACTGTCGAGCACACTCGAGTCGACGCGGTGCCGTCCGACGCCATGCTCGTCACCGATGTAGTGCGCGGCGCCGTCGGCGGTCATCAGCACCATCTCGACATCGGCACCACCGAACAACCGCGCGGCCGCCGTCAGCACGACCTGCGCCGACACATCGATGGAGCGACCGCTCGCACGTTCCTGGAGCCGCGCAAGCTCTGCGAACAACCGCGCTTCAGCAGCCCGAGCCGTCTGCTCGTCGTAGGACAACCACAGCAGAAGAAGAGGTACGACGAGACCGAGCAGTCCCAGCGGCGCGTGCCCGGCAAGCCAGGCGGCAAGAAGTCCGATGCTCGATGTGCCGGCGGAGTGCACGGCGCCGAGTGGCGCGCTCGTCCGCAGCACTCCCCACCACCGCTGATCCGACATCGCCGCGACGGCCCAGGCGACGAGAAGGTTGTTCGCGAGCAGGAACATGGCCATGCCGGCGATTGCCCCGCCCAGGCCGCCGCCGAGGAAGTAGGCAGTGACGACCGCCGCAGCGGTTTCCACCGCGAACTGACCGACGTTGAACTCGACCTTCAGTCGCTCTTGATGCCGCAGCAGCTGTGCAGCCAGCACGCCGACGACAACAGACACGATGATCCAGGCGCCCGGTCGATAGACCAGCGCCGCTGCGATGGCCCCCTCGGTGAGACTGAACGAGTAACGCTGACGTCCGAACGACAGGTGCACGAGCGCGATCTCGGCCACGATGACAGCAGCGGTCAGCACGATCGGCGCCCACCACGGCGCGTGTCCCCAGCCGGTGGC
>DASXJN010000021.1:0-8350 GCA_036497365.1 Jatrophihabitantaceae bacterium
GGCTTCATCGGCGCCTTCGGCAACGTGAGCCACAACTTCGTGAACGGGTCGACGACGATCTTCGCCGGACCGCGGGCGAAGGCGAACCCGGGAGCATGGGGCCCGAACGTGACGTTCAAGGACGGGCTGTACATGACCTTCGACTCACCCGGTCAAGTCCAGGACCTGGGCGCGCGGGTAGAGAAAGGATCGGAGTTCCTGAGCGGTCCGGCCGGCGGCGTGACATTCAGCGGCGACAGCATGAACTTCTCCCTCGCCGGGGTCGCCAGCTCGGTCACATCCAACTTCGCGCACTGATCGGCTAGCAGCTCGTGTGGTTCGACGGACCGTACGGCCTCGCGGAATCCAAATACCAGACGCCGACGATCTGGACCAGCGTGTAGTCGAGCGTCCACACGTCACACGTGTCGCCGTCCGGGCCCTTGTCTGCACGCTGGAGGCTGACGAAGCTCAACGCGACGTCCGCGCTCGTCGAGCTGATCCGGCGGGCGTCCAAGACCTGAAACCCGGAGTCGTAGCTGGTTGAGTCACCCTCTGCGAAGGAAGCCTCACCGCTCGCCGGATGGTTGCTGGGGTTGAGCATCGCGTAGGCCGCTTCGTAGTCGCCGCCGTTGATGCCGTCAAAGTAGGTCTCGAACGTCGTCGCGATCCCCGCCGCCGCCCCGCGCCCAAGCCCAGGAGGTCGAGGCACCTGGGCGCTCGTCTGGCTCGGTCCGAGCGGGTCAGAGCAATCCGCAGTCGGCAGCGAAGTGTTCCGGTGCCACACCGACACACTGCGACGTGCCTCGGTCGCAGGGACGGCATAGCCGATGCCCTCCGCGTCCACATTCTTTGCGTCGACGAGTCCGACGACTGCGCCCTGTTGATCCAACAGCGGCCCACCGCTGTTGCCGGGATTGATCGCGGTGTCGGTTTCGATCAGGTTCGACCGGGGTGTGACTTCAACGGATATGTCGCGGTGCAGCCCGCTGATGTGTCCCTGCGTCACAGTGATCGGGTCGCCGATGGGAAATCCGATCGCCGCGACCGGGTCGCCTGGTTGCGGCAACGTCTGAGCGAGCTTGAAGTGATAGCCCGTCAGCGGACTTGCCGCGCGAACCAAGGCGAGATCGCGGCTCGGGTCCATGCCGAGTACCGAGCCGGTTGTGCGTTGATTTCGATCGACGAGGCTGACGACAACCGACTGGTCCACCACGTGCGCGACCGTGACGATCAGGGTCGGCGAAATCAGGAAGCCGGTGCCGATCCCGGAGTCCGTGCATCCGACAACTTCGATGCGCACGACTCCCGAGCGCTCCTGTGCGAACAGCGTGGTGAAGGACGGCGGCGCCGAGGACGATTCGCTGACCGGTCCCGGTGACGGACTCGTCGGTGGGGCAGTCACCGTGACGGTGCGGTTCGAAGGTACGGGTGGCGGTGCCCCTCCGCCGGTGCCGGCCACCGTTGTTGAGCAGCCGACCAGGACGAGAACGCCGACCGCCGAAGCTAGTAATCCGCGGATCGTGGTCCCTCCCTGATCATCGCGGGCGGCCATAGCGTCGAACATCTCTCGACTTGCGTCAACCTCCAGTTCGCCGTCGTCCTGGTCACTCGGCGCAACCCTGGCGCGCGAGCAGCGGCATGATGCGGGTAAGAGTGGGACGTGTTCCTGTCCGATCGACCCCGGGGGCGAACGTGATCGATGTCGACGCGGTGCTGACCAAGGCCGGCCTGGAGAACCCGCATGTGCGGGCGTTCGTCCGGGAGTGGGCCGAGATCACCGAGCCGGAGCACATCGAGGTCGTATCGACGTCCGACGACGCCCGGCTGATCAAGGAGTCGCTGGCCGCGGGTGAGATCGTCCCGGCCGGCGAGGGGCAGTACTACTCGCGCAGCCATCCGAAGGACACCGCCCGTTCCGAGGAGCGGACGATCGTCGCGACCGCTGATCGGTCCGACGCAGGCGCCTACAACAACTGGCACTCGTCGGGCGACATGAAGCCGAAGCTGATCGAGCGCATGCGCGGTGCGTCGCGCGGCAAGACGATGTACGTGGTGCCGTACCTGATGGCGCCGGCCGGCTCGCCGCTCGAGGCGTACGCCGCGGGTGTCGAGCTCACTGATGCCCGGACGGTCGTGCTGCACATGATCCGGATGGCGCGCGTGGGCGTGCACCACATCGAAGAACTCACCGATCCGTCGATGTTCGTGCGGGGCGTGCACGTCACCGGCGACCTCGAGAACCTCGGCCAGGGCACCGACGACGACCAGCGGCTGTTCGTGACGGTCGCCGACGAGCGGCTGATCCTGCACTTCGGTTCGTCCTACGGCGGCAACGCGCTGCTCGGCAAGATCGCGCACGGGCTGCGGCAGGCTGCCTACGACGGCTGGAAGTCGGGACGGTTCCTCGGCGAGCAGTTCATGCTGCTCGGCATCAAGGACAAGCAGAGCGGACGGGTCTTTCACGTCTGCGGCGGCTTCCCCAGCGCGTCGGGCAAGACGAACCTGGCGATGATGCTGCCGCCGGGCGCGCTCGGCGACCGCTACGAGGTCGAGTTCTACGGCGACGACATCGCCTGGATGTGGGTCGGCGACGACGGCCGGCTCTACGGGATCAATCCCGAGAACGGCGTGTTCGGAGTCGCCCAGGACACCAATGAGAAGACCAACCCGACCGCGATGCGGGCCGTCGGTCCGAACACCGGCGTGCTGTTCACCAACGTCGCGTACAACTCCGACACGCAAGAGGTGTGGTGGGAGGGCAAGACGGCCGAACCACCGTCCGACCCGGCCGGTTGGTACGACTGGACGGGCAAGCCGATCAGCGAGCGCTCGCCAGAGGACGCCGACGCGCCGTGGGCGCACCCGAACAGCCGGTTCACCACGACACTGACCAACGTCCCCAACGTCGCGCCGGACTTCGACGAGGCGCGCGGCGTGCCGATCGACGCGATCATCTTCGGCGGACGGACGTCCGACCGCGAACCGCTGATCCGCGCGATCACCGACCCGACCGAAGGCGTCTACGACGGGCTGACGCTCGGCGCCGAGGCGACCTATGCCGCCGAGGGCGTCGAAGGCAAGCTGCGCTACGACCCGATGTCGATGCGGCCGTTCATGTCGTATCCCGAGGGTGCGTACGCCGCGCACTGGCTCGACGTGCTCGGCAAGGTCAGCGAGCAGCCGATCTTCGCGCACGTGAACTGGTTCCAGCGCGACCCGGACGACGGGCACTTCCTGTGGCCGGGGTTCAGCGAGAATCTGCGGCCGCTGCTGTGGTTGATGCAGCTGAAGGACGGTGATGTGTCCGGCCAGGCGACGCCGGTGGGCATCGTCCCGACGCGCGACGAGCTCGATCTGGACGGCTTGGACATGGACTCCGACGAGCTGGACCACCTGCTGACCATCGACCGCAAACGCTGGCAGCGCGAGATGCGCGATCGCGAAGAGCATCTGGCCCAGTTCGGCGGACTGCCCGATGCGATCTGGGAAGCACATCGCCGCGTAGCGGCTGCACTGGATTCCGAGTAGCGCCGATGCAGCTCGGGGTCGTCTTTCCGCAGACCGAACTCGGCGGCGACGTCGGCGCGGTGCGCGCGTACGCGCAGGGTGTCGAGCAGCTCGGCTACCGGCACCTGCTCGTGTACGACCACGTGCTGGGCGCCGACCCGTCCCGTCATGCGCCGTGGACCGGGCCGTACGACGTCAACACGACCTTCCACGAGCCGTTCGTGCTGTTCGGGTTCCTCGCCGGCATCACGTCGCTCGAGCTGGTGACCGGCGTGATCATCGTGCCGCAGCGGCAGACCGCGCTGGTCGCGAAGCAGGCGGCCGAGGTCGATCTGCTGACCAACGGCAAGTTCCGCCTCGGCATCGGCGTCGGCTGGAACCGCGTCGAGTACGACGGCCTCGGCCAGGACTTCACCACCCGCGGCCGGCGCAGCGGCGAGCAGGTCGAGTTGATGCGCAAGCTCTGGACGACGCCGATCGTCGACGCGATTGTCGACGACGAACAGATTGTCGGTGCCGGCATCGCGCCGCTGCCGGTGCAGCGGCCGATCCCGGTGTGGTTCGGCGTGCAGTCGCCGCCCGCCTACCGCCGCGCCGGACGGCTCGGTGACGGCTGGTTCCCGCAGGTGCAGCCCGGCCCGAAGCTCGACGAAGCCAAGGCGATCGTCGATCAGGCTGCCCGCGATGCCGGCCGTGATCCGTTGTCGCTGGGCATGGAGGGCCGGGTCAGCTGGACAGGCGACGTGGACGACTTCGCCCGCCGCGTCGAGTCCTGGCGCGCCACCGGCGCGACGCACCTGTCGATCAACACGATGAAAGCCGGCCTGGCCACGGTCGACGACCACCTGCATGCGCTGGAAGCAGCGGCTGCCGTCACTGCGAACGAGTGACGCCACATGATCCATTCGGTGCGCCGTCGCCCGGACGGTGCTCGCTCGAGTGGTCAGTTTGGGCTCGGGTGGTCAGGCGCAGCTGACCACCCGAGGACACAAGTGACCACTCAAGGCCCCATGGAGTCGATCCCGACCCGGCCGACGGCCAGGTGAGCTACTGGCCCAGGTTGCGGTACTTGCGGGTGCAGAGCAGCCCGAAGACCAGGCCGATGCCGAGCGACCAGGCGAGGGCTTGCAGGATCAGCGAGCCCGTGCCGGTGTCGCCGAGCAGCAGCGCGCGCTGCGTCGGGGTTGCGCTGTCACCGAGGATCAGCGATCGGGCGGCATTGATCACCACGCTGACCGGCTGGTGGGTGGCGAAGCCGCGCAGCCAGCTCGGCATCGTCAGCACCGGCACGAACGCGGATGACGCGAACGTCAGCGGGAAGATGATCGGGAACGTCGCGGCGTTCACCGCCTCGGGCGAGCGCACGGTGAGGCCGATCAGCGCGTAGCCGAGGCTCACCGCAAGAGCGAACAGCAGCAACAACAGCGCAGCCAGCACCAGGCCGAAGAAACTCGCCGGCCGGAAACCCACGGCGTATCCGGTCAGAATCAGGATCACCAGGCTGAACGCGTTGCTCAGCGTGTCGGCGGCGACACGTCCGCCGAAGACCGCACTGCGCGCCATCGGCAGCGAGCGCAACCTGCTGATGAAGCCTTTCTGCAAGTCGTCGGCGAGCGCGAACCCGGTGATGCCGGCACTGAACAGCACGGTCTGCACGGCGATGCCGGGGATCAGGTAGTTGACGTAGTTGAGCCCCTGCAAACCACCGATCGCGCCGCCGAACACGTATCGGAACAGCAGCACGAACATCACCGGAGAGACGACGTTGAACATGACCATCTCGGGCTGGCGCATGACCTTGCGCAGGTTGCGTCCGGCCATGGCCATCGTGTCGCGGACGGCCCAGCCGAACCCGTCCGAATCGGCGACGCCGATCGTCGCTGCCTCACTCATGGCGCGCTCCTCACCGCTTCGGGTTCCTGTGTCTGGGGCTCGGACTCAGCTGACGGCTGCTCGGCGACGTGCCCGGTGAGGGCGAGGAACACATCGTCCAGGCTCGGCTCGCGCAGTTGCAGCGACCGCGCGACGACTCCGGCGCTGTCGAGCCGGCGCACGACTTCGGCCAGCGTCGCGGTGTCCTGTCCGGACGGCACGCGGACGAACTCGCCGTCGGCACTCGGCTCGTCCGTTCCGCAGCCTGACAACATGCCCACGACCTGCTGCGCTTGTGCTGCGTCGGCAAGTCTGACTTCGACGACGGAACCGCCGAGCCGAGCCTTGAGCTCGTCGGAGGTTCCTTCGGCGATGACGCGGCCGTGGTCGACGACGCAGATGCGGTCGGCGAGCCGGTCGGCCTCCTCGAGGTATTGCGTCGTGAGCAGCAACGTCGTGCCCTCGTCGACGAGTTCTTCGATCACGCGCCACAAGTCGATCCGGCTGCGGGGGTCGAGACCGGTCGTCGGTTCGTCGAGGAACATCACGGGCGGACGAGCCACGAGCGCCGCGGCGAGGTCGAGGCGACGCCGCATGCCACCGGAGTAGGTCTTGGCCTGCCGGTCGCCCGCATCGCTGAGGCCGAATTGAGCGAGCAGTTCGCGAGCCCGCTGCCGCGAGGTCGCGCCGGACAGGTGGTTGAGCCGGCCGACGAGGGTGAGATTCTCGGCGCCGGTGAGATTCTCGTCGACCGCCGCGAACTGGCCGGCGAGCCCGATCGAGCGGCGCACCGCGTTGGGATTGCGCAACACGTCGATACCGGCGACCTCGGCGCTCCCGGAATCCGGGCGCAGGAGCGTGGTCAGCACGTTCACCGCGGTCGTCTTCCCGGCTCCGTTGGGGCCGAGCAGACCGAGGACCGTCCCGGTCGCCACTTCGAGCGACACGCCGTCGAGGGCACGGACGTCCTTGCCGAAGGTCTTCACGAGGTCGCGGGCGATGATCGCAGGCTGGCTCACGGCGCCGAGGGTAGCGAGAACCTCTGACTTAGGCCCGCGACTTTCCCCGGCGGTTTCGGGACGGCGGCGCAGGGCTATGTATAGAGGGTGCGCAACGCGGTGGCCACCGCATGGCGGCGGATACACGAGCGCGGGCCGGCCGGGGCACTCCGCGCGTTGCGGCTGACCGGCGCGGCGATCGCCGCGTATCTCGTCGCTCTGCTGGTCATCTCCGACACCCGGCCGCTCACCGCCGCCCTGACCGCCCTGCTGGTCGTGCAGGTCACGCTGGTCGGGACGATCGCCGACACCATCCGGCGCATCGTCAGCGTGATCGCCGGCGTCGGGCTCGCCATCCTGCTCTCGATCTTCGTCGGCTTCCACTGGTGGAGCCTGGCGCTGATCATCCTCGCGTCGCTGCTCGTCGGGCAGGCGCTGCGGCTGGGTCCGCACCTGCTCGAGGTGCCGATCAGCGCGATGCTGATCCTCGCGGTCGGCGGGCTCGGCACGCGAGCGGTCGACCGCGTCGTCGAGACGCTCATCGGGGCCGCGGTCGGCCTGCTGATCAACGTGATCTTCCCGCCGCCGGTGCAGACCCGCAGCGCCGGCGCTGCGGTGGAACGTTTCGCCGAACGCATCGCTGCACTGCTCGACCAGGTGGCCGCCGCGCTGGCCAGCGGTGAGGCGACCAAGCGGCAGGCGAGCGAATGGCTGGACGACTCGCGCACCATCCCCGCCGAAGCCGCGCAGCTGAGCCCGGTGCTGCTTGACGCGCACGAGAGCCGGCGGCTCAACCCGCGCGCGGTCGGGACGATCGACACGACGCCCGACCTGCGCACCGGACTCGACGCACTCGAGCACGCCGCGGTCGCGCTGCGCGCCGTGTTCCGTTCGGTCGCCGATCGAGTGACCAGCGCCGACGGCGATGCGGATGCCGATACCTCCACGGGCGAGTTCCTGGAAGAGGATCTGCGACTCGCGTTCGCAACCGTGCTGGGCGACCTGGCCCGCGCGTTCCGTGCGTTCGGCGCGCTCGTGCGGGCTGAAGTGGACGACGCCGAGGAGCGGCCGACCGCCGAACTCACCGAAGCGTTGGAAGCCGTGGGTGAGGCGCGGGCCCGGCTCACCGATCTCCTGCTGGTCGACCCGCGCGAGTCGCCTGCGCTGTGGCAACTGCACGGCTCGCTGCTCGCCGGCGTCGAGCGGGTGCTCGCCGAACTGGACGTCCAGGAGCGCACCCGGCGCCGCGAGCGCCGCCGTCAGGAGGCCGAGGCGGCATCGCGCAGTCCCGCCGTCCAGGCCGCGGAGCGGATCCGCGCCAGAGCACGACGAGTCGTGCGAGACCAACGGTGACGCACACTGGACGAATGGACCGTCGCGAACTGCGTGCGTGGATCGAGGACGCGCTTCAGCGCCACGAACGTGACGCGCGCGAACGCAGCGAAGACGTCGAGTCGGTCACCGTCGCCGAGATCATGGACGCGGTCTGGGGACGACTCCCCCTCGAGGTCCGGCGCGCCACCACCCGCGCCGACGTGCAGGCCAGCCTGACCATGCTCACGCTGCGCCACGGCGTGGCAATGATCCGGTCAACGGCGCCCAAGCTCGAGGACTGATCAGCCGGCGCCGGACGGGCCGCACGACGGCGCCGTCGGCGCGCAACGCGGGCTCGTCTCGGTGACGTCGAGCCAGGCGCGCGTCGACCGGGCGTAGGGGTGCCGAACGCCCGCGCCGGACGGCTGGACGGTGTTCACCGGGTCGGCGACGGCGTAGGCGTACGGCTCGTCCGGTCTGGTCGTCGTCCCCGTGGCGGCGCTGATGAACTGCGCCGTGGCCGGGTCGTAATACCGCTGCTGGAGGTAGATCAGCCCACCGCTCGCGTCGGTGTAGCCGCCGCCGAACTGCAGCGGAGTCGAGGCCGTGCCGGTGTGCGTGACGCGCTGCGCGTACGGGCCGTAGGAATAGGTGCCGACGACGGCGCCCGTCTTGTC
>DASXJN010000022.1:0-3211 GCA_036497365.1 Jatrophihabitantaceae bacterium
GGGCTGCCTGCTTCTCGAAGACCTCGGTGATCTGCTCGACCGTGAGCTCCTTGGTCTCCGGAAGGAACTTCCCGACGAACGCGATGGCGAGGACGCACAGGCCGGCGAAGCAGACCAGCACCCAGCCCAGCCCGATCGCGCGCTGCGACGCGGGGAAGGCCTCGATCAGCGCGTAGTTGGCGATCCAGTCGACGGTGGCCGCGATCGAGGCGGCCTGGCCGCGGACCTCGGTCGGGAACATCTCGCCCTGGATCAGCCAGCCGGTGCCGCCGACGCCGATCGCGAACGAGGCGATGAACAGCGACAGGCCGATCATGCCGACCCAGATCCGCGGCGTGCCGGACAGCACGCCGAGACCGATTGCGGCGACGATCGCAAAGAACGCCATGCCGGCGAAGCCACCCATTGCCAGCTTGCGCCGTCCGATCCGGTCGATGAACCGGAACGCGAAGTAGGTGGCGATCACATTGACCAGCGTCATGATGGTGGTGACTTCGATGGCGGCCGTGGTCGTGGCTACCAGCGAGTGACTGCTGGTGAAGTACTTGCCGAGCAGCACCGGTCCGTAGTAGAGCGGCACGTTGATGCCGGTGATCTGCTGGAACACGAAGAAGATGCAGACGACCCAGACTGCTCGACGCACGCCGGGCGTCCAGCCCTTGCGCTTGGCGCGATCGGCCTTCGCATCGGCCTGTTCGAGTTGGTGCGCGGTGTACTCGACGTCGTCGACGGTCACGTCGACCTCGAGCTTGTTGAACGCGTCCTTCGCCTCGTCGTAGCGACCCTTGCGGATCAGCCAGCGTGGCGACTCGGGCATCTCGACGCGCAGGAACAGTCCGACGATGGCCGGGATCGCGCCGAGGCCGAAGAACCACCGCCAGTCGACGTCCGAGGCGTTCGGCCAGATCTTGAGGATCGCCAGCGCGACGAGGTAGGCGAACAGGATGCCGACGGTGATCATCCACTGCTGCAGCATCGCGAGCGAGCCGCGCCGCTTCTTCGGTGCGTACTCAGAGATGTAGGCGGTGGCGATGGCCGAGTCGGCGCCGATGGCGATTCCGATCAGGGTGCGCGCGATCATCAGCACGCTGACGTGCCAGGTGAAGGCGCAGAGCAACGCGCCGATCGCGTAGATCAGCGCGTCGATCACCAGCACCTTCTTGCGGCCCAACCGGTCGGTCAACGGCCCGGCGAGCAATGCGCCGGCCGCCGCACCCAGCGAGGCGCCCGCGACCAGGTAACCGGTCGCGAAGGAGTTCAGCTGGTACGGGATGAACGCCAGCGCCGAGCCGATGTTCGACGTGTCGTAGCCGAACAGGAACCCGCCGAGGGTGGCCAGCAGGGTGAGCCGCCAGATGAACGCGGTCGGGACGTTGTCGTTCAACTTGTCGAGCGCGTTGGTGCGGCCGCTGCTGGACGTCGACGTGTCGGTGGACGAGGACATGCGACCGCTCCTTCATAACGGACAAAACCTCCTAACGACTACCCGGCTCCGGTCCCTCCGAAACCGCCCGGTCACGCGCGTCGGAGCGCGGAGCGTCGAGGCGGCGCCGTCGGCGGCCGGGTTTAGGCTGCTCGCGTGCCCGGCGCCGACACCCAGTACGAAGACCTGCTGCGGCACGTTCTCGACTCCGGCACGCACAAGGACGACCGCACCGGCACCGGCACCCGTTCCGTATTCGGCCACCAGCTGCGCTACGACCTGCGTCAGGGCTTCCCGCTCATCACCACCAAGCGGGTGCATTTCCGGTCGGTCGCCTACGAGCTGCTCTGGTTCCTGCGCGGCGAGTCGAACGTGGGCTGGCTGCAGGAACACGGCGTGAGTATCTGGGACGAGTGGGCCGGCCCGGACGGCGAGCTCGGCCCCGTCTACGGCGTGCAGTGGCGCTCCTGGCCCACGCCCGACGGCCGGCACATCGACCAGATCGGCGCGCTCCTCGATCAGCTGCGCAGCAACCCGGACTCGCGCCGGCTCATCGTCAGCGCCTGGAACGTCGGCGAGATCGCGAACATGGCGCTGCCGCCGTGCCACGCGTTCTTCCAGTTCTACGTCGCCGACGGACGGCTGAGCTGCCAGCTCTACCAGCGCAGCGCCGACCTGTTCCTCGGCGTGCCGTTCAACATCGCCAGCTACGCGCTGCTCACGCACATGGTCGCCGCGCAGGTCGGCCTGGACGTCGGCGACTTCGTCTGGACGGGCGGCGACTGCCACATCTACGACAACCACGACGAGCAGGTGCGCACCCAGCTCTCTCGTGACCCGGACCCGTTCCCGCGGCTGGAGCTGCGCGCCGCACCGAGCCTGTTCGACTACGGCTACGAGCACTTCGAGATCGTCGGCTACCAACACCACCCGGGCATCAAGGCCCCGGTGGCCGTCTGACGCTGACGCGCGCGGCGTGATCGGGCTCATCTGGGCGCAGGCGGCCAACGGCGTGATCGGGCGCGACAACACGATCCCGTGGCACATCCCGGCCGACATGGCCCACTTCAAAGAGGTCACCGCCGGCTCGGCCGTGCTGATGGGTCGGCGCACCTGGGAGTCGCTGCCGCCGCGGTTCCGCCCGCTGCCCGGGCGTCGCAACCTCGTGCTCACCCGCGACCGGTCGTGGACGGCAGAGGGCGCCGAGCCGGTGCACGATCTCGAGTCCGGGCTGCGACACGACACCGTCTGGGTGATGGGCGGCGCCGACGTCTACCGCGCCGCGCTGCCGTTCGCGGACGTTCTGGAGCTCACCGAGCTGCGCGAATCCATCGACGGGAACGTGTACGCGCCGCCCGTCCCGTCCGGCTGGCTCCTCGACCAGGACGGCGCATGGCAGGAATCGGGAGATTTGCACTATCGGTGGCGCCGATACCGTTCCGCATAGGAAGATCACACCTTCGCGCCCCTCGTCCTGTATCGGAGCACCATGGTTCTCGCCCCCCGCCGGTTCGCTGTCGCCGTCGCTGCCCTGCTCGTCGGAGTGGGATCGCTCGCGCTTCCCGCGCTCTCGTCCGCGTCCTCGGCGGTGCAGCCCGCGCGCGCAGCCTCACACGCGAGCGGCGGTGGCCGGGTCTTCACCGGCTACGCGATCAACGAGCCGGTGTGCCCGGTCGTCACCAAGCCCGGCGAGTTCACCTGCATGGCGATGCGCAAGGTCGACGTCGCGAAGGGGACGCCGGGTGCCTACCGCTACACGATCCCGCGCGCGGCCCGGGGGCCGGCCGG
>DASXJN010000023.1:0-11135 GCA_036497365.1 Jatrophihabitantaceae bacterium
CTCGCGCACCAGCCCGCAAGTCGTAGTGACCTACAAGGGCAACGACAACTTCGGCATCGGCGCGACGAACTGGGCGTTGATCGTGTACAACGGCCAGCAGAAATGCGGGACCACGGGCAACGCGCCGGATCCGACCACGACGATCGACGTCAGTCCGGGGTGTGCGGGCAACGGCAACGACTGGACGGTCGACATCAGCTACCGGTACTTCCTCGTGCCGACCAGCTACACGGTCGACGTGTCTGGCACCGCGCCGGCGCCGGTCGATCCGAACAAGATGAGCTTCGCGGGCGCATGGACCCAGCACAGCCCGACCGTCCAGGTGGAGTACACCGGCGACTACGACGCGGCGACGCTGAAGACGCTGGACTGGACGTACTCGGTCGCCTCGAGCCTCTCCCCAGGCGTCAACTGCGGCTCGCTCAATGACGACTCCACGCCCCAGGTCGACGGCAGCGGGCCGTACGTGACCGTCGATCTGACCGCGTGCCCGCCGTCGATCGGCGGCGGCGGTACGACCCCTCCCGGCGGCACCACGCCGCCTCCGCCACCACCGCCGCTGACAGCCACCTACACACTGACCGTCCATTTCGTCGACCCGAATTACGGCACTTCGCACGACTACTCGGCCACTATTAGCGGGACACCTCCGCAATGACGGCTCGCCATACCGCGTTAGGAGCACGATGACGACCACGTCAGAAGGCGTCGCGCAGGTCGCGCGCAACGTCGATCGCCTGGGCACCAACATCGGGTACGTCATCCAGGGCAAGCCCGAGGTCATCCACAATGCGATCGTGTGCCTGCTCGCCGAGGGCCACCTGCTGCTCGAGGACGTACCGGGCACGGGCAAGACCTCGCTGGCGCGTGCGCTTGCAACGTCGCTGTCGATCACGTGGAACCGCATCCAGTTCACGCCCGACCTGCTGCCGTCGGACGTCACCGGGGTCTCGATATACAACCAGAGCCGCAACGAGTTCGAGTTCAAGCACGGTCCGGTGTTCGCGAATGTCGTGATCGCGGACGAGATCAACCGCGCGTCGCCGAAGACCCAGTCGGCGCTGCTCGAGGTGATGGAAGAAGGCACGCTGAGCAACGACGGCATCGTCTATCCGATGCCGCGCCCGTTCATGGTGATCGCGACGCAGAACCCGATCGACATGGAGGGCACTTACATCCTGCCCGAGGCGCAACTCGACCGCTTCCTGATGAAGGTGACCGTCGGCTACCCGAGCGCGGAGTCGGAGGCGGCGGTGCTGCGTACGCAGAAGATGGGCCCGACCGTCGACCAACTGCTGCCCGTGCTCAGCGCCAACGAGATCATGGCCATGATCGACGCGGTGCGGCACGTCGAGGTCGCCCCGGCGCTCGAGCACTACATCGTCGCGGTTTCGGCGGCGACGCGCACGATGTCCGAGCTGCGGCTCGGCGTCTCACCACGTGGCAGCCTCGCGTTGTTGCGCGCCGCACGATCGCACGCAGCGACGCTCGGGCGTGCCTATGTCATCCCGGAGGACGTCAAGGAGATGGCGCCGATCGTCCTCGCGCACCGCGTCATCCTGCAGCCCGACGCCGAGTTGCAGGGACGCACCGGCGGCGAGTTGATCGCCCGCGCGCTGCAGTCCGTGCCGGTGCCGCGCGGCCCCGAAGCCTGACGGCGCATCGATGACCAAGGCCGGTGCCGCTGCGCTGCTCGCGGGCGCGCTCGCGCTGGCCCTCGGGCTGTGGCTGGAGTGGGTCGCGTTCGATCTGATCGGCCTTGGGCTGCTCGCACTCGTCGTGCTCGCGGTGCTCATCGTGACCCGACCGTCCCGGTTGTCCATCGACCGGGCGATCCAGCCGCCGCGCGTGCCGAAGGGCTCACCTGCTATCGCCGTACTCACCTTCGCCAATCGCGGGCGCCGCACGGTCGGGGTCACGATCGCGGATCAGCCGTTCGGCGAGACGCACGTGCGCACCGTGATCCCCCGGCTGCGCCGCGGCGAGCGCGGGCTGCGCACCTATCGCTTGCCGACCCGCCAGCGCGGCATCTTCGACGTGGGTCCGGTCGAGGTGACCCGGCGCGACTCGCTCGAGTTGTTCCGCACCTCGCGCAAGTACGGCGACATCGAGCGCATCTGGGTGTACCCCCGCGTGCTGCAGTTCCATGCCCTGCCCACCGGCCAGACCCGGCACCTCGAAGGCCCCTCGTCCGACACCTCGCCGCAGGGCAACATCACCTTCCACCGGCTGCGCGACTACGTGGTGGGCGACGACCTGCGCCTGGTGCACTGGCGCTCGTCGGCGCGCACCGGACGGCTGGTCGTCAAGCACAACGTCGACACGTCGCAGCCCTACACCGTGGTGCTGCTGGACCAGCGGGCCGGTCGGTACACCGCGGAGTCGTTCGAGGCCGCCGTCGACATCGCTGCCTCCGTCCTGGTCACCAGCTCGGCGAACAAGGCACCGGTCGAGCTGCGCCTGACCGACCGCACGGTGATCGGCGGCCCGCGGGTACGTGACGTCACGCCGTTGATCGATCACCTGACCGGCGTGCAACCGGACGACAGCGGTGATCTGAAGGCACAGCTGCTCGCTCTGCGGCGGGCCCGGGGCGGTACCTCACTGGTCGTGGTGACGGGCGTGCTCGAACTCGACGACGTGCCCTACGTGGCTGCGTTGCGCCGCCGGTTCGACCGACTCGTCGTCGTCTCGCTCGACACCGAGATCGACAAGCGCAAGGCGAAGCCGATCCGGTTCCCCGGCGTACGCGTGATCATCGCCGCCGATGCCGACGAGGCATGTGCTCTGTGGAACGTGCAGCAATGAGCGACGCTTGCCGAGCGAATCAAAGGAATCGCACGCCGTCAGGCGTGATGGTGCCGCCGACGGGCCCGAGCGGAGCGAGCAGCCCCGAGGGGACGACATGAGCGACGTTTGCCGAGCGAGGCGGCAGCAGTGAAGGTCGTCCGCCAGATCATCCCGTTGCTCGCGATCCCGCTGTGCCTGATCGCGAGCCTGTTCGCGACCGCGCCGTGGATGCGGTCGTTCCCGGCCTCGCTCGCGGCCGCGCCGCTCTACGGCGCGGCGGTGCTCAGCGTGCTCGTCCCGTTCGTGACGTCGCGGCTGAGGCCGGGACGGTTGTGGCTGAGCATCACCGTCGACATCGTCGTGTTCGTCGTCTACGCGCTGGGCGTCGTGCTCGAGGATCCGCTCAACGTCGGCGACCTCTGGCGCGGTCTCTACCACGGCCCCTCGCAGGTCCTGACCTTCGCGCTGCCGCTGATCAGTCCCCGCAGCCTGATGATCGCGCCGGCTTTGATCGTCTGGGCGGCCGGCGCGCTGGCCGGCGAGTGCCTGGCCCGCCGGTGGTACACGCTGTTGCCCTACGTCGGGTTCCTGCTCGCGTTCGGCCTGGCCTACGCAGGCACGCAGCGAGCCGCCGGTTCCGAACTACCGCTGGCACGCCAGCACGAGACCGTGCTGGCCACTCTGCTACTGCTCACCCTGCTGGTCATGCGGGTGGCACAGGCCTGGGTGCGTCAGGACGAGACGGCCGAGAGCACCCAGCCGGACGGCGTGCTGCCGCTGCGCGGCCTGGTGGTCGGCACGGCCACCACGTTGGTGGTCGCGGTCGTCGCTGCCCTGGTGGTACAGACCTCGGCGTTCCCGAAGACATCGGCCGCGCCACAACGTGTCCCGTCGATCGACAGCTCCCGGCCGTTGACGCCGATGTCGTTCATTGCTCGGATGCGCCCGCGTACGGGCGGCGATGCTGCCCAACCGGTGTTCACGGTGACGGTCGACAAGGCGGTGCCCGGCTACTTCCCGATAGCGAACGTCGACTACTACGACGGATCCGGCTGGTCGTTCAACCGCACGTTCCGCCCGTCCGGCGGCGTGCTGCCGGCCGACACCGACCAGCTGCTCGCGCACGGCACCACGGTCACCCAGCAGTACCACATCGCGTCCGGTCCGCTGACCGCCGGACCGTGGATGCCTGCCCTGTACCGGCCGCAGAAAGTCACCGGCGCCCCGATCAACATCGACCCGGCGAGCGGCATGGTCGTTCCGGTCGGCACGTTGACGGGTGGACAGAACTACACCGTGCGCTCGACGGTGTCGACGGCCACGCTGACCGGCCTGCACTCCGCGACGGCGATTCCGGACACCGTTGCCGCGAACGACCTGCTCGTGCAGCCGACGTTGGAGTCCACCGTCCGGAAACTGGCCAACACGTTCCAGATCGAGACGAAGTCACAGGACGCCTTGCCGCTGCAGTTCCTGCAGGCGCTGCAGAAGGACTTCCGGACGAACTACACGCTGTCCGGCGCGGCCCGCGGCGTCGCGACGAGCACGCTGACGCCGTCACCGTCGGCGAGCTCATCGAGCCCTTCGGCGCCGCACTCACCGCGAGCCGCGGTCGTGCGGGCGTTGGCGAAACCGACCGTCCACTCCTCCGGCGCGAAGCACCCGAAACACGGATCGGGCAACACCGGTAAGCACCCGACCAAACCGCCGGCCAAGCACCCGTCCGGCCATCAACCGACCAGTTCGCACACGTCGGCTGCGCCGTCGACGCCCGCTCCGTCGACGCCCGCGTCGGCGTCCGGGCCGGCTAGCGATGTGGCCGGCGGTGCCGGCTTCTCCGACGTGCTCGCGTCGATCCTCGGCAGCCGCCAGGGCACCCCCGAGCAGTTCGCGACGCTCGTCGCCCTGGTCGCGCGCTCGGTCGGCGTGCCCGCGCGGGTCGTGACCGGCTTCCGGGTGCGCTCCAACGGAAGTACCGCGCTGCAGCCCGGTCAGTACGACGTCACGACGGCCGACGCCTGGACCTGGGCCGAGATCCCGATCGCCGGAGTCGGCTGGGTGGTCGTCGACGCGACTCCGGGCGCGTACGCGTCGAGCAGTCCGGAGAAGGCGTCGGTGGCCCCGCCGCCGTCCACCTCGAGCGCGCCGCAGAGCCAGAACGCGCTGGTCACGCAGGGCAACGGCGGGCACGCGGTGACGCCCAAGGTGCACCCGCCCGCGGCGTCACATGCGTCGAAGTACGGCGTGCTCGTCGCGCTCCTGGTCGCGCTCACGATCCTCGTGATCGTGCTGCTGCTCATCCTGGTCACCCGAAAACCGGTCAGAGCCGCGCGCCGGCGTCGTGCACCAGATCCGCGGCTGCGGATCGTGGGGGCCTGGCGCGAAAGCATGGACGTGCTGACCGAAGCGGGCCTGCCCGAACTCAGCTCGCTCACCAGTGCCGAGATCGCCGAACTCACCGCGGAGCGGTTCGGCGCCGACAGTGCACAATCGGCAACCACGCTGGGTTCGGCGGCCAATGCCGTCACCTACAGCTCGGCGACCGTCGTGCAGCCCGCGGACGCCGACGCGGCGTGGCAGGAGCATCGCCTGCTGCGTCGCCAGGTGCTGCGGACGATGACCGTGCGCGACCGGCTCGCCACCGGGCTGCGGTACCACCGACCGCGCCGCCGGCCGACACCGAGCAGTCCGGCGTCCTGGGCGTCTGCGACCGCGGCGCGGGCCGAGGCCGACAAGCGCAGCGCCGGGCGACACCGATCGGCCGGCGGGCGACGCCGCTCGCACTGAGTCAGCGCGACCGCGGCGGCCCGGGTGGTGGCGGGGGCGGGGCCGGAGGCAGGGCGGACGGCGGCATCGCGCGCGGCGGCCGGCGGCGCCGATTGGCCAAGACGCCCAGCAGCACGGCGACGATCACGACCACCACGACGATCGCGACCCATACCCCGGCACCCGGGCCGGACGAGGACGGGGGCTGCGACACGACCGGTGGTGAGCTGAGCGTGGGTGAGCCGGGCGCAGCCGGACTGCTCGCCGGCCGGCCGGCCGAGCTCGAACTCGGTGTCGATGGCGCGCTCGAGCCGGACGAGGACGGCGGAACGGACGGCGCGAGCGAACCGAGCGGGTTCTTGGTCACCTGCGGCACGTTCGCGGTGAGCGCGCGGTCGGCGTTCACGATCCCGTAGCCGTAGGTGTTGTTCGGTGCCGATCCGCCGGCCGGTGTCGCGGTCTTGATCAGCCGGTTGATGACGTTCGCTGCATCGAGCGACGGGTACTTGCTGCGGATGAGTGCGACGATGCCGGCCACGATCGGCGCCGAAAATGACGTACCCGAGCGCTGCTCGTAGCCACCCGCGCCGGCATTGCGCGGGTTGGCGACAGTGAGCCCGACCTTGGCACGCGAGGTGTTGGGATTGGTCGGCGTCGTGCTGAACGGCGCGGCGATGGCGGTGCCGGGGCCGATCGATGCTGCCGGGTCGCTGTTCATGTTCTGATCGACCCCGGTCACCGCGACGACACCGGGGAACGACGCCGGCGGCTGCAGCCCGTTGCGCTGGGTGACGAACGCGTCACCGCTCGCCGCCACCACGACGACGTCCTTCGACTCCGCGTAGCGGATGGCGCTCTGCTCGGCCGAGCTGCTCGAGCCGAACGACAAGTTGATCACCTTCGCGCCGTGATCGACCAACCACTTGATCGCGGCCGGGCTGTTGTCCGGCGAGAACTGGAACGACGCAGTGAGCAGGTGCGCCTGCGGCGCCGTGCCGAGAATGCCCGCTGAACCGCCCGGGCCGTGGCCGTGACCGGCGATCAACGAGGCCACGTTGGTGCCGTGGCTCGGATCCGGCGGCAGCGGCTTCTGCCCGTTCGACGCGCCCACTCCGGAGAAGTCGGCGCCGCCGACGACCGATCCGCGTAGGTCGGCGGTGGTGCCGTCGACACCGGTGTCGACGACGCCGACGAGCACCCCACGCCCCTGCGTCTGCGTCCAGGCCTTCTTGACGCCGAGCGCGCTGAGGTACCACTCGCTGCGCTGGACGGCATCGGCCGACGCCGCGGGGGCCACCACGACGACAGTCGCCGCGGCGAGCACCGCGGCGACTGCGAAGGCACAAGTCCGGCGAATCACCACGCCGGTAACTCTGCCAGAGCTAGATGAGACCGACTGCGGCGACAGCAGCGGCGATCTCGGCGGCGAGCGCCGAATTCGGATCCGGCAGGTTGATCTTGATGTTTGCCGCCTTCGAATTGCCGGCCTGCGTCAATTCACTGGCACCCTGCGAGTCGCTGTTCACGTAGGCGCAGTAGACGTCGTGCAAGGCGATGAGGTGCTCGGCCAGCTTGCCTCGGACCGACTCCAATGATCGGCGCATGCTCGCACTGGACGTGCTGAGCGCGCCGTTCACGGTCGACTCGATCGCGGCGGTGACACCCGGGATCTGACCGGTGTCGAGGCAGGCCGAGGAGAACGGGTCGGCCGGCAACTTGTTCGCGTGCTGGTTGAGCCGTGTCCAGATGTCGAAGACCTTGTAGTAGTAGTCGTGCAGAGCCTGCAGGTCCACCTGGAACTGCCCGCTGTCACCGGATTCGGCCGCCGCAGCCAGGTCGGCGCCGATTCCGGCCGCGACGCCTTCGAGTGCGCCACCGATTGCCTCGAGCATGGAAATCCTCTCCCTTATTCGCCGATGACCGGCGGTGCGGCGGTGACCCCGTCGCCCCACACGTCGTCGGTCTCGACCAGATAGTCCGGCATCGGTGCTTCCTCGTCGTCGCCACCGCGACGACCACCGAGGCCACCCATCGGGTATCCGCCCATTCGACCTGCTTCGGCCGCGACCGGTTCGCCGGCGAATCCGGTCGGTCGGGCGCCGGCGAGCGCGCTGCCTCGCGGCGCACCGAGTTCGCCGTCGCCCAGCGCGCCGTTCGCGCCCGGACGCACGCCGCCACGAACCACCGGTTCTGGATCGGTGCCGCCGATCCCGCCCGGCCCGCGCACGCCGACGCCGGGCTCACCGGGCTCACCGAGCGCGCCCTCGCCCGGCGCGCCACCGCCGCGCACGCCGCCCAGTCGCGGCTCACCCTCACCTTCGGCAATGCCGGAACCGCTGCGCGGCAACCGTCCGGAACCTTCGCCCTCGGCGAGCGATCCGCCACGCGTCCCGGTTCCGCCGAGCAGGCCGCCGCCGGTCGCACCGCCGATCAACCCGGCGCCCCCGATCACCCCGCCGACCGCGCCTGCGCCGGTGACCGCGCTGCCGGTCGTCGGCGCCGCGCCGACCGTGGGGCCGGTGCCGGTGCCCGGTGTGGAAACCGAGCCGGGACCGCTCTGGCTCACGGTCGGATCGTTCGGTTTCGGGGACGGCCCGCTCTGCGTTTCGGTCGGGTCGCCGGCGCCGGGATGGTTGCCCCGGGGGCCGTTGATGACGTTGTTGTCCGCACCCGACATCGCCGGGCCGGTCATCACCGGCGTGTAGCCGGGACCGCTGCCGCCGGAGGTCGTGCCACCGCCCGGGTACCCGCCCGGGCTGCTGCCTGATCCCTTGGGTGCGCTCGAACCTGGCACCGGCGGCAGAGTGGCCGGTGGGGCACCCATGCCGCTGTTCATCTGGTTCGACCAGTCCATGCTCTTCATCTGGTCCGCGTGATTCTGACCGTCGGTGTCCATCTGCTGCACGATCTTGACCATGGCGTCGTGGTTCTTGTTGTACTGCTGGTGCGCCTGGATCGCCGCCACGCCGACGCCGACCGGTCCGGCCCATCCGCCGGTCAGCAGGGCGTGCCCGAGCGAGGTGTCGACGTTCTGGATCGCGTTGGCCTGCTTCTGGTCGCTCTCGAGCCGGCTCAGGTAGCCGTCGGTGTCCGAGCCCGCGCTCGTCGACGACGAGCGCGTCTGGTTCATCGTCGCCCGGTTCTGCTGCGCATTGTTCACCGCTGCGGAGGCCGCCTTGCCCTGCCAGCCGTCGCGAAGCACACCCATCTGGGTGGACAGATCCGACTCGGCCGTCTCGAGCGCGGTCGCGGCCTGCTGGAAATGCGTCGCTGAGTTGCGCAGCTGTCCGAACATGCCGCCGCCGATGTGCGCGACGACGTCCTTCAGTTGCGACAGGGACATGTTGTTCCAGTTCACCGAACTCACCGGTGTCTCCTTACCGAAACCTGAATCGGCCACTTTGTCCCGATTCTATGCTGTTTCTCTGCCGAAGGAATTCCCAATTTTGACGGCGATCTCATGACTCGCCGTCTGTTGTTTCGCCCGTGCCTGCCTCGTACACACTGCCGATCCCGTCGACCGCCGCCCGGAACAGCGCGTCGGGCGTGTACGGGGTCAGCAGGATGCGCTCCTGCCCCTGGCGCCGACCACGCTCGATCTGCAGGAGCGCACCGTCCTCGAACTCGCGCCAGGTCGCCGATCGACGGGAGTGCGTCAGCGTGTCGCCGGCGAAGCCGACCGCGCCGAGCGCGCCTGCCGGCGTCGGCGTGTTCCCGACGCGTTGACGCAAGGTCACCAACGAAGCCGGCAGGCCGGCCTGCCCCAGCTGGGCCGACAGTGTGCGCGGTGACGCGCCGGCGTCGATGGCGGTGTCGATGTCGATGAGTTCCTGCAACGAGATCTCGGCGGCCGGCGCGTGCAATGCGGGCTGCTGTGGCAGTGCCCCGACCACGCTGGCGGCGAGCTCGGTGTCGGCGATGATCCGCAGCGCCACCTGCGGCGGCTCGATCAACACCGTCACCGCCTTCTCGTCCTGCCCGGCGAAGGCCGCGTAGCGGCTCTCCGTACCGTCGAGGGTGACCCGCACCGCGTACACGCACAGCCGCGGCTCGGCGAACACGGCCGCGGCCGTCGCGAGGATCGACGAATCGGCGAGTTCTCGCTCGGCGAGCAGCTTCTCGATCCCATCCGCGTCGGGCCCCGCGACGTACGCGAGCTCGCCCGTGTCGAGCGGGAACGGCAGGCGTACTCCGGTCGCACGCGCCCACGCGGCGAACTCCGGCACGGACAGGGTCGCCCAGTCCACCGCCCAGTCCACCACGCCGGCCGACATCGTTGCTGGCATCTCCTGCTCGTCTCCATTCGTCGTCATCGATCCGTACCCGTCAGCCGCCGAAGTTCAGGTCACTGTCGATCTGCTGCTGCGACTCGGACCCGTCCTGCACCTGGCCGGGCGTCGCCTTGATCGCGTCGTCGCCGAGGCCGATCGCGGTGTCGATCCCGGCATCCTTGATCGACTTCTCGACGCCTTCCTTGAACGCCTTCGTCGCGGCCTGCTTGCCGGCCGACGCGAAGGCGTCCGACGCAGAGCGGAGGGAACCCTCGGCTTCGCGCATCGCCGACGCCTCGTTCGAGAACGCCTCGGCGAGTTGGCTGAACTCGCCTTCGACGTCCTTGATCACCTGCGCGATCCGCTCGAGCATCCCGGACGCCTGGCTCACCGTCTCGGCACCTTCGCCACACGCGGCGGCCGCCTCACCCGCGACCGCGGCCTGACCGGCGGCCTCGCTCGCGCCGAAGGTGAAGAACGCCGAGGCAGCCGCGGCCGCCTCGGTCAGGATCGCGTATTCGACCCAGGACGCGATGATGCCCTTGATGATCCCCTGCGCGCCGTCCATCAGCGTGGCGCTCACGCGCAGCACGTCCGCGACGTGATCGGCCTGGCCCGCCACACTGAGCGCGCCCCGTTCGAAGTCGGTGATCTTCGTGCGGAACGCATCGCCCGCGCTGCCCGTCCAGTTCCCGTTGGTGGCCGAGGCGGTCTGCACGGTCTGCGGCCCGAGCGAACGCAGGCTCGCGGCGACGCCCGCCCACTCCTCGGCCTTGTCGTTGAGCCCTGTGGGATCGCCGGTGACCAGGTTCAGTGCATCCTTCAACGGTGCGACCAGGTCGAGCAGGAATCCCAGGCCCGCCTCGATCAGCGCCTCGAGCGGGTCCCCCATCAACGCACCGGAACGACCCTTGCTGAAGTCGTCGACGTCCTTGACGAGCGAACCGATTCCGTAGGCGTCCTTGGCCGCCTTGAGGTAGTTCCCCTCCGACAGGTCGGAGAGCAGGCTCTTGCCGGACGAGAGCCCCTTGGCGCCGACCGCGATGCTGTCACCGGAGGTCATCAGCTGCCACCTCCGCCCATGCCTTCGGAGATGCCGTTGAACAGCTTGCCGCCGGACCGGTCGGCCTCGTCGTAGTCACGCGCGGTGTTCTGCAGCGCGGTCTGCGCATCGGCGAGGAAGGTGCCTACCTCGGCGATGCTGCGGTCGGCCGTGTCTCTTGCCGAGGTGTAGCCGGAGTACAACCCGAGGCCGAGCCCCAGCAATCCCCAGGACTTGGTGGCGACGTCGGCGTCCTTTGCCTTGTC
>DASXJN010000024.1:0-3492 GCA_036497365.1 Jatrophihabitantaceae bacterium
GATCGAGGCGATCCTGTTCGTCGTCGATGCCCCGCTCGACGCCGCCTCGCTGGCAGCGACCTTGCGCATCCCCGTCCCGGCGGTTTCGGCTGCGCTCCGCGGGCTGCGCACCGGCTACGACGAGCGGCGTGCGGGGATCGAACTGCGCGACGCCGCCGGGGGAGTCCGGCTCTACACCCGTCCGGCCGTCGCCCCGCACGTCGAGCGGTTCCTGCAGGACGGCCAGCGCAGCCGGCTCAGTCAGGCGGCTCTCGAAACCCTCGCGGTGATCGCCTACCGGCAGCCGGTGACCCGGTCACGCGTGTCGGCCATCCGAGGAGTGAATGTGGACGGCGTGGTGCGCACGCTGCTCTCGCGTGGCCTGATCGTCGAGGTGGGCACCGATCCCGAGACCGGCGGCGGACTGTTTCGAACCTCGGAATTGTTCCTGGAACGGATGGGCATGCAGACACTCGGCGAACTTCCGTCCTTAGCTCCACTGCTGCCTGAGTTGGATGGACTGGAGCACGACGAACTGTGAAGTCGAGGTTGAGACTCTGAACGACGAAGGCATCCGGCTGCAGAAGGTGCTGGCCGCTGCCGGTCTCGGCTCGCGGCGCGCCTGCGAAGAGTTGATCGCGGCCGGTCGCGTGCAGGTCGACGGCCGGTTGGTGACCGAGCAAGGGCTGCGCGTCGACCCGTCGGTGGCCGTGGTGCACGTGGACGGCGCGCGGATCAACGTCCGGGACGACCTGGTCTATCTGGCCCTCAACAAGCCGCGCGGCGTGCTGTCGGCGATGTCGGACAGCCGCGGGCGGCCCACGATCGCCGATCTCGTGGCCGACCGCTCGGAGCGGCTGTTCCACGTCGGCCGGCTCGACGCGGACAGCGAGGGGCTGCTGCTGCTGACCAACGACGGCGAGCTGGCGCACCGGCTCATGCACCCCGCATTCGGGGTGCAGAAGACCTACCTGGCCACCGTGCCGGGGCCGATCGGCCGCGAGGTCGGCCGCCGACTGCGCGACAGTGTCGAGCTCGAGGACGGGCCGGTGCGGGTAGACAGCTTCCGGGTCGTACAGACGAGCGGCGGGCGCGCCATCGTCGAGGTCGTGCTGCACGAGGGCCGCAAGCACATCGTGCGCCGGTTGCTGGCCGAGGTCGGGCATCCGGTAGAACGGCTGGTGCGCACCGCGATCGGACCGGTCCGGTTGGGCGGGCTACGCGCCGGGGCCACCCGGGTGCTGAGCCGGGCCGAACTCGCCGAGTTGCATCGATTAGTCGACAAGTCGACGAACTGATTTCTCGACCGAAGGACAGGAGACTTCCAGTGCCGGTACGAGCCGTCCGCGGCGCGATCCAGATCGACGCGAACGAGCGCGAGCTGATCCTCGAGGGCACTTCCGAACTGGTCCGCGAGATGCTCGGTCGCAACGAGCTGACCAACGACGACCTGATCAGCATCGTCTTCACTGCTACGCCGGACCTGACCGCGGAGTTTCCCGCCTACGCGGCACGGCTGATGGGCATGACCGACATCCCGTTGCTGTGTACGACCGAGATTGCCGTCCCCGGCGCGATGCCGCGGGTGCTACGGCTGCTCGCCCACGTCGAGACGTCGCGCAGCCGCAGCGAGATCGCCCACCCGTACCTGCGCGGCGCTGCCGCGCTCCGGCGCGACCTACCGCAATGAGCCCGGGCCCACGGCCCGTACCCTTGAATCCCGTGAGTGCGCAGGTTTCTCCCGGGTCGTCCGACTACTCCGCCAACGGCGGGCCACGGCCGGCGGTCGACGGGACCTTCGACGGTGTGGTGGCCCTCGACGGCCCCTCCGGAACCGGGAAGTCGACTGTCGCGCGTGGCTTGGCGAGCCGCCTCGGTGCGCGCTACCTCGACACCGGCGCCATGTACCGCGCGGCGACTCTGGCGGTGTTGCGTGCCGAAGTCGACCCGGCGGACGCCACCCTGGTGGTGGACACCGTCGAGCGGGCGGGCATCGACATCTCTACCGATCCGAGCCGGCCGGCCGTGGCTCTCGACGGCGCGCGGGTCGACGCCGAGATCCGTTCCGCCGAAGTCACCGCAGCGGTCAGTGCCGTGTCGGCCAATCCGGCCGTGCGTGCCCTGCTCGTCGCCGCCCAACGTGAGCTGATCGAAGGCGGCCCGATCGTCGTCGAAGGCCGCGACATCGGCTCGGTGGTGTGGCCGACCGCGCGGCCGAAGGTGTACCTCACGGCCAGCGCGGCCGCCCGGGCCACCCGGCGAGCCGGTGAACTCGACGGCGAGGACGTCTCCACGGTCGCAGCCGACATCGAACGCCGCGACCGGCTCGACAGCACGCGGGCCGCCAGCCCGTTGGCCAAGGCCGCCGACGCGGTCGAACTCGACACCACCGATCTGGACATCGATGAAGTGATAAGTCGACTTGTAGATATGGCGATGCACGGCACGGGCGCGCGACGTGGCTGACCTGCCCGATCTTCCCGAGCTCTCCGACGCGGACGACGAGTTCGACCAACCGCTGGATGCGTCCGCTGTCACCATCGCGCCGGTCGTCGCAGTCGTCGGCCGTCCCAACGTGGGCAAATCGACGCTGGTGAACCGCATCCTGGGCCGGCGCGAGGCAGTGGTGCAGGACGTGCCGGGCGTCACCCGTGACCGCGTGGCCTATGACGCGGTGTGGGGCGGGCGCCGGTTCACCCTGGTCGACACCGGCGGCTGGGAACCCGATGCGCGCGGCCTGCAGGCGCGGGTGTCGGCGCAGGCCGAACAGGCTGTCGCCACGTCCGACGTCGTGCTCTTCGTCGTGGACGGGAAGACGGGTGCGACCGAGACCGACATGGTGGTCGCCCGCACGCTCCGGCGCGCCGCGCAGCCCGTCGTGCTCGCGGTGACCAAGGTCGACGACGAGCGCGGCGAGGCCGACGTCGCGGAACTCTGGTCGCTCGGGCTCGGCGAACCGCATCCGGTCAGCGGACTGCACGGCCGCGGCAGCGGCGATCTGCTCGACATCGTGCTCGAGGCCCTACCGGACGCCCCGCGGGACGATCTCGACACGCAGGCGGGCCCGCGCCGGGTCGCGCTCATCGGCCGCCCGAACGTCGGCAAGTCCAGCCTCCTGAACCGGCTGACCGGCGAGGAGCGCTCGGTCGTCGACGCCCAGGCCGGTACCACCATCGATCCGGTCGACAGCCTGGTGGAGCTGGACAAGCAGATATGGCGATTTGTCGACACCGCCGGCTTGCGCCGCCGGGTCAACCAGGCCAGCGGCATGGAGTACTACGCGAGCCTGCGCACGGCCGCGGCGATCGAGTCGGCCGAGGTCGCTGTCGTGCTGCTCGACGCGTCCGAGCCCCTGTCGGAGCAGGACCAGCGCGTGATCGGCGAGGTGGTCGACGCCGGACGTGCGCTCGTGCTCGCACTGAACAAATGGGATCTGCTCGACGAGGATCGCCGATTGCGCCTCGAACGCGAGATCTCGCGCGACCTGGCGCGCGTCGCCTGGGCGCCGCGGGT
>DASXJN010000025.1:0-7094 GCA_036497365.1 Jatrophihabitantaceae bacterium
CCCACCGTCGTCGTTCACGTCAACAAGCACATCAAGCTGAGCCGTAACTCGGTGCATGCCGGCGTGGTTCGCTTCAAGGTCGTCACGGCCAAGGGCAACCACATCCTGCAGATCGCCCGGCTGCACAAGGGCTACTCGCTCCAGCAGGCAGGCGGCGACCTGAACAAGGCGTTCTCGGGCGACACCAAGGCGATCAAGCGCATCGACCACCGCATCTCGTTCCGCGGCGGCGCCGGGACGCACCCGGGCAAGCCGGGCTGGATGACCTCGTCGCTCAACAAGGCCGGTTCGTACGTGCTGCTCGACCAGAACGGTTCCGGCGTCGGCTTCCTGAAGGTCGTCGGCAAGGCGCCGAAGCACCAGGCCGACCAGGCGACGACCGGCAACCTGCGGGTCTTCACCTACGGCTTCGAGCCGCTCGGTGGCCCGCTGCCGGCCAACGGCTGGGTTCGGCTGTCGAACCACAGCGACCAGCCGCACTTCGTCCAGATGCTGCACGTGGCCGCCAACACGACCGGCAAGGACGTCAAGAAGTTCATCAAGTCCGGCGCGCAGGGTGCTCCGAAGTTTCAGCGGCACGGTCACGCCGAATCCGGCGTGATCTCGCCCGGCAGTGGCCAGACCCTGGAGATGGACGTCGCGCCCGGCAAGTACCTGGTCGCCTGCTTCTGGCCGGACATCATGACCGGCATGCCGCACTTCTTCATGGGCATGTGGCGCCTGGTCCAGGTCAAGTAGTCATCGACCAGCACGACTAGCAAGACGCAGTGCGGGCCGGCGGGCATCGCCCGCCGGCCCTCACGCGTCCAGGCGCTGCTTCGCAGCGCGGTAGGCCGGCCCTTCGCGATACTGGACGGGCAGCGCGCGCACCGCTCGGCGCAGCGTACGCATGCCGGCCGTCGTCGCGATCGTGGCGCCGGGCAGCGGAGGCAGCCCGTAGAGCCGGCGTGCCCAACCCGGCAACAGGCCGACCGCGAGCGTCGAGATCGTCGTCCAGCCCAATCGGGCGGGCAGCACGAAGCGGCGCGGCACCGGCAGTGGCGGCAGGAGGACCAGCCGGGCCGCCTCTCGAGCCTCGGGCGTGCCGGCAAGGCTCGGCCGGATCCGGTCGAAGAACGCACTGAGCTCGGCGACCGAGCGCGGCGGCGCGGTCACTCCCATGAGGTCCGCGGACAGCACCTGCTCGAGCACGTACTCGTCCCGCTCGGCCGCAGACAGGCGCACACCGGCCGCCCGGGACGCGACGAGGAACGATTCGACCAGGCATGCGTGCACCCAAGCCAACTGCTCCGGATCGTCGATGCCGAGGGCGCTGTGCACCGCACGGACCCGGGCTGCTGCTTCGTCCACCTCGTCGGTCGATGCGAAACACAGCGTGCCGACATAACCGACCGTGCGCTCGAACCGCGCCCACGGGTCGGCACGGAAGTTGGAGCGCTCGGCGAGCAGCCGCATCGCCCCCGGATGCAGGGCCTGCAGCAACAGCGCGCGCAGGCCGCCGACCATCGCGACCGGTTCGGAGTGGATGCGCCAGGTGATGCTGTCCGGACCGAAGTAGCCGGGATCGGTCATGTCTCAGCCCTGCCAGAACTCGACGAGCGCCCGCGCGGTCTCGGCGGGATTCTCGACCGCGGGGGAGTGCGCCGCGTCCGGCACCACGACCACCGGAGCGTCGAGCCGGGCGGCCATCTCGCGCTGCACGTCCGGTGGCCAGGCGTCGTCGTCGGCCCCGAAGAGGACGAGGGTCGGCGGAGCCACCGCGGCGAGTTCGGCGACCCGGTCCGGCTCGGAACGCAGCGCCCGGCCCATGCCCTGGAGCATCGCCGGCACGCCGGCCACGAAACGGCGCTCGAGGAACGCCGCGAGCGGCGGGGGCGGTGCCACGTAGCCGGCCTGCGCGCGCGAGGCGGCCAATGTGGCCGCATAGACCCCCGCGAGACCCGACGCGGCGAGCACCGGCGTGAGCCGCTCGATCGTGTCGGCGCGCGCGCCACCGATGCCGGCCGGGCCGGAACACATGAGCACGAGCGAGCGGTACCGCTCGGGTGCGGCGATCACGGCGGCCCGGGCGACCAGTCCGCCGAAGGAGTGTCCGACCAGGTGCACCCGGTTGCCGAGCTGCCCGGCGACGTCCTGGACGGTGCGGGCCAGCTCGTCGGGGGTGTAGACGGCCGGGTCGGACGGGCCGGGAGACTCGAACTGGCCGGGCAGATCGATCGCGGCGAGCGCGAATCCCGCCTGCGCGAGCGGGGCGAACAACGGCGCGAAATCTTCCTTGCTGCCCGTGTACCCGGGCAGCAGCAGGACGGGTTGGCCGCCCGGCTCACCGCCACGCAGCGCCGCGACCGGCCCGTCATCGGTCTCGAGGACGACCGACTCGGCGCCGGCGCAGAGTTGGGCCGTCACCGGTACACGGTGGTGCTCGAGCCGGCGAGGAGGAAACCGGTGCCGAAGGGGTAGACCAGGCTCCCTGCCGCGGGTGCGGCGACCGGGTAGCGGTGCGTGACCGACCCGGTGGCGCCGTCAAGGTCCAGGATGCCCGTCGACCCGGGCGCGGTCACACGTGACTTGCCGAGCGGGGCGTTGGCCTGCCCCGTTGCGTTGAGCGCCGTGGGCAGATAGCCGGTGGGCGCATGCCAGGCGAACGACGTCTCGTTCGTCTTCAGCGCGTAGGTCTGCCCGCCCGTCCAGTACAGGTCCGCGTCCAACGCGGAGGTGAACGCCGATATCGACGTCGACCCCGCGGTCGGCAGTTCGGCCTGCACCTTGCCGGTCTTCTGTTCCAGCAGGACGAGTTTTCCGGTCGACGGGTCGCGCGCCGCGACGTGCTCGCCGGCGATCGCCGGCTGCAGGTCCGAGCCGCGCTTGTTCCACACGATCTGGTCGGGATTGGTCTTGGAATCGGATGTGCCTGCTTCGCCCTGACGGAGCAGCAGCTGCCGGCCGTCCCCGCAGAACTTCTTGCCGTCGCACCTCTCCTGGTGACAGGTCTGGCTGATCAATGCGCCGGCGACACCGAGGATCGCGCTGTTGATCGTGCAGCCGGGGTGGTAGAAGGTCCACCAATCGAGCCCGCCGTCGTTCTCGTCGGCGAGTGCGTAGATCGAGGTGCGCGACACGAGCATCACGTTGTCGGGCTGGACGGAGTACGTCGCCGGGCCGTCGAAGACTGCGCCGTCCTTGTCGAGCGTGCGCGTCCACTTGCGCTGGCCGGTGCCGGTGTCGACGGCGGTGAGTTCGTCGCAATTGCCGCCCAGCCGGTACACCGCGATGGTCACGCCGTCGTTCTGGATCGCCGCGCAGACGGTGCGGTCGGTCCGCGTGTACGACCACGTCTGGCGACCGGTCAGCGCGTCGCGACCGCGGACGGTGTGCTGGTCGTGCGTCACGATCGTGCCGTTGTAGTAGGGCGTGCCGACCGCGGTGACATCGTTGGACGACCAGGCCTTGGTGAGCCGGCCGGACGGTGACGTCAGCGCGACCGACGGCGGTGGATCGGCGATGGGACGCAATGACGCGTGGCTGATCTCGCCGCGGGCGTACTCGACCACGAAGACCGTGATCGCGGCGGCAGCGATGACTGCGAGCGCGGCCGCGTAGATGCGACGGAGCGCCCGCATGCGCTGTGCGTGACCGGCCAGCGCGGCGTCGCTGCGGGGATTGGCAGCGGCCGGACGGGGCGGCGGGCCGTCCTTGGCGTCGGTAGTGACGCTGCCACGGCCCTCTGCCGTGCCGTCGGCGTCGTCTCCCGCGCTCACCGCACCATCCTGGCGCATCGAGCTGTGATCAGTCGGACGTGGGGCCTTCGCCGCCGCCGGCGTTCGGCCGCCGCTGTCGACGCCGGCGCCGCGGCGCGTCGGCTGCCTCGCCCGCCGGTGCGGCGTCGCCGGAGACCGGCACCGACTCGTCCGCGCCATCCACCGGCTTGCCGCCCCGGGTGCGCGTGCGGCTGCGGTTGCGATCGTTGCGGGGCTTGTCGGTCCGCGTCGTCGACCGCGCGCGCGGATGTCCGGACGAACGCGGCTGCCGGCCGCCGAGGTCCTCGAGCTGCTCGGCGTCGAGGCCGGCCCGCGTGCGCTCGGCCCGCGGCAGCAACCCCTTTGCGTCCTCGGCGATGTCGAGGTCGATGTAGAGGTGCGGTGAGGTCGAGTACGTCTCGACCGGCTCGTGGAACGGAAGGTCGAGCTTGTCGCAGATGAGCTTCCACCGGGGTATGTCGTCCCAGTCGATCAGCGTGATCGCGGTGCCGGTCGCGCCGGCGCGTGCAGTGCGGCCGATGCGGTGGATGTAGGTCATCTCGTCTTCGGGCGCCTGGTAGTTGATGACGTGCGTGATGCCCTCGACATCGAGGCCACGGGCCGCGACGTCGGTGGCGACCAGGACGTCGACCTTGCCGGACCGGAAGGCGCGCAGCGCCTGCTCGCGGGCACCCTGGCCGAGGTCGCCATGCACCGCCGCCACCGCGAAACCGCGGTCGGCGAGCTCGTCGGCGACCTTCGCCGCCGATCGCTTCGTACGCACGAAGATCATCGTCAGGCCGCGGTCGCGGGCCTGCAGCACGCGCGCGAGCAGCTCGATCTTGTCGAGCGAGTGCGCGCGGTAGGCGAACTGGTCGACGTGGTTGGTGCTGGTGTGCACGACGTCGGTCTCGGCGCGGATCTGCAGCGGCTGGTTCAGGAAGGTGCGCGCCAGCGCGACGATCGGGCCGGGCATCGTTGCCGAGAACAGCATTGTCTGCCGGGCATCCGGCAGCATCTTCATCAGCTTCTCGATGTCCGGCAGGAAGCCCAGGTCGAGCATCTCGTCGCCCTCGTCGAGGACCAGGATCCGGACGTTGCCGAGCACCAGGTGGCCCTGCTGAGCGAGATCGAGCAGCCGGCCGGGCGTACCCACGACGACGTCGACGCCTCTGCGCAATGCCTCGATCTGCGGTTCGTAGGCTCGTCCGCCGTAGATGGTGAGCACGCGTGCGCCGAGCTTCTTGCCGGCGGCAGCGACGTCGCCGGAGACCTGCACGGCGAGCTCGCGGGTCGGTGCGATGACCAGCGCCTGCGGGGCCGCTGCGTCGCCGCCGGGCAGCTGGAGCCGGTTGAGCAGCGGCACGCCGAAGCCGAGGGTCTTGCCGGTGCCGGTGCGCGCCTGGCCGATGAGATCCTGGCCGGCGAGCGCGACCGGGAGGGTGAGCTCCTGGATCGCGAACGTCTTGGTGATGCCGACGTCGGCGAGAGCCTCGACGATCTCGGGACGGACGTCGAAGTCGGCGAAGGCCGGGCTGTCCGGGCGCACGGGGGCGCGGGCAGCCAACGGGGCCGGTTCGACGTCCTCGACGATCGGTTCTTCGGCGCGGTCGGATGTGGAGTTGTCGGTCATATGCATCCTCGTCGGGTGCGCTGACCGAAGTGGATCGCCTGCGACCTGGGTACGGAGGGAGGCGCGGAGCGGTCAACGCTCAGATTCTGTGGTGATCCCATCGTAGCGAGGTGCTCCGGCTACTCTGCCGAGGTGTCCGCTGACGTGCCCGCCGAGGCGATCGTCGACCTGCTCGGCGCCCTGGCATACGGCGAGCTGAGCGCCTTCGACCGGCTCGCCGACGACGCCCGCATGGCGCCGACGCTCGCGGGCCGTGCGCAGATGTCGGTGATGGCGGCCGAGGAGATGCGCCACTACCGCCTGCTCGCCGACCGGCTCACCGGACTCGGCGCCGATCCGACAGCGGCGATGGAGCCATTTGTAGCTGCGCTGGAGACGTTCCACTCGCTCACCGAGCCGTCCACCTGGCCGGAGAGCCTGGTCAAGGCCTACGTCGGGGACGGTATGGCCGCCGACTTCTATCGCGAGGTGGCCGAGTTCGTGGATGCCGACACGCGCGCGCTGATCCACGAAGTGCTCGCCGACGCCGGGCAGGCCGAGTTCGCCGTGCGCGAGGTGCGCGCCGCGATCGAGTTGCAGCCGTCGGTCGCCGGTCGGCTCGCGCTGTGGGCGCGCCGGCTGGTGGGCGAGGCGATCAGCCAGACCCAGCACGTGTTGGCCGATCGCGATTCGCTGATGATGCTGCTCATGCACGGGACCGGTGACCTGTCGGCCGTGGCCAAGCTCGTCGAGCGGATCACTGCCCGCCACGACGAGCGGATGGCCGCGCTCGGTCTCGCCGGCTGACAGGGGACGATGGACGGATGCAGACGCCGATGAACTGGTGGCAGCGGTTCCGCGAGGAGCACGAACTCGGGTGGGAGTTCCGTGTCGTGGCCGTCGCCGCGGTGGTGCTCGTCGTCGGCATCGTGCTCGAGTTCTTTATCGTCAACACCGTCACCGAGCTGATGCTGTTCATCGGTGCAGCGCCGCTGTTCCTCGCGACGCTGGGCAAGATCCTGGGGAACCTGCGGATGCCGCGTCCCGACGAGGACGACGACGGCGACGGCGTGCCACGCCCCCGGTCGGGACGCGGGGAGCCGAATCGTCAGCCGGCGACGAAGCCCACCCGGCGCTGGTCGGCCTGAGCGATCTCGACGTAGGCGACAAGGTTCGCGGGCACGATCACCCGCCGGCCGCGCTCATCGGTCAGCGACAGCTGGCCGTCTACGCTCTTGAGGGCAGTGGCGACCAGCGCCTCGACCTCGTCCGGCGTCTGCAAGCTCTCGACGACGATCTCGCGAGGCGTGTGCAGCACGCCGATCTTGACCTCCACAGCCACTACCTCTTCCTCGCCGACCCGGTTGCTGCGTCCACGCTAGCCGAGCGGTGCACGTGACGCTGCTACGCCCCGTGCGCCGAGAGCGAAATCTGTGCCTTCATCACCGCGGCAGCTCAGCGCGCCGCAGGACGGAAGCGTTGACTGCCTGAGCCGGCGCGCCGACCGTATGGACACTCGCGCGGTACTCGAAGGTGATCCGGTAATGGACCGCGAGTCGGAAAAGAAGCCTCGGCTGACCGGAGTACTCGAGCAGATCGCGAGCAACGGCTCGGGCGTCGGCTTCGCCGAGCGACGCCGAGCCGACCAAGGCGTTTCTCGTGCCAACTCCGAGCAGGGAGTAGGCACACACCGTGGCTGCGATGGGGTCCGGTGGTCCACGGTGATCGACATCGCCCGGCGGGAG
>DASXJN010000026.1:0-16955 GCA_036497365.1 Jatrophihabitantaceae bacterium
TCCTCGGCACGCTGATGGGCGTGGCGATGGGCAAGTATCGCTTCCGCGGCTCCAGTTCGGTGAACCTGCTGCTGTTCGCGAACATCGCCGCGCCTGAGGTCGTGCTCGGCGCCGCACTGCTGAGCCTGTTCCTGGCGGCGAACATCCAGCGCGGCTGGTGGACGATCCTGATCGCACACGTCATGTTCAGCGTCGCCTACGTCGTAGTGACCGTGCGGGCACGGATGGCGGGCTTGGACCCATCGCTGGAAGAAGCCGCACGGGATCTCGGCGCCGGGTCGTTCACGACCTTCTTCAAGGTCACCCTGCCGATGATCATGCCCGGCGTCATGTCCGGCGGCCTGCTCGTGTTCGCGCTGTCGATCGACGACTACATCATCACCAGCTTCAACAACGGCAACACCCAGACGTTCCCGCTCTGGGTGTACGGCGCGTTCCAACGTAATGCCGGCAGCGTGCCACCCCAGGTGAACGTGATGGGAACGATCATCTTCGGCTTGGGTGTGCTGGTTGCGCTGGCGGTGGCCGCCGCCGGCCGGAAGCGAGCGTGATCACGAGTTCCGCACTGCGCGACGCGGCACCGATCTCGTTCTGGCTCGACTCTCCGCAGCGTCCTGCGCCGGCTCCGGCGCTCGACGTCCAGACCTCGGCGGACCTCGCCGTCGTCGGCGGCGGTTACACCGGACTGTGGACGGCGTTGCTGGCGAAGGAGGCGGATGCGTCGCGCGATGTCGTCCTGCTGGAGGCGCGCAGTGCTGGGTGGGCAGCCTCCGGGCGCAACGGCGGGTTCTGCGTCGCGTCGCTGACGCACGGACTCGGTAACGGCCATGACCGCTACCCCGACGAGATCGAGGTGCTCGAACGGCTGGGCCGGGCGAATCTCGGCGCGATCGAATCCGCCGTCACGCGGCACGGCATCGACTGCTCGTTCGAGCGCACCGGTGAGCTGAGCGTCGCCGTCGAACCGCATCAGGTCGAGTGGTTGCGCGAGGACGTATCAGCGGCGCGTGCGCTCGACCACGACAGCGTGTTCCTCGATCGCGACGCGGTGCGCGCCGAGGTGGATTCGCCGACCTATCTGGCCGGCGCGTGGCATCGCGACGAGGCGGCGCTCGTCGATCCCGCCCGACTGGCTTGGGGCCTTCGACGGGCGTGCCTGCGGCTCGGTGTTCGCATCTACGAGGACACCGAGGTCGCGTCGGTCCGCAAGGACGGCCCGGCTGTTCTGGTGCACTGCGCCAACGGCGCCGCTGTCCGCGCGCGGAAGGTCGCGCTGGCAACCAACGCATTCCCGGCCCCGCTGCGCAGGCTGCGCGCGTACACGGTGCCGGTCTACGACTACGCGCTCATGACCGAACCGCTCAGCGACGAGCAGCGCGCGGCGATCGGCTGGCGCAACCGGCAGGGCATCGGCGACAGCGCCAACCAGTTCCACTACTACCGGCTGACCGACGACAACCGGATCCTGTGGGGCGGTTACGACGCCGTGTACCACTGGGGCAACGGGCTGCGCGACGAGCTGGATCAGCGTCCCGAGACCTTCGAGCTGCTCGCGCGGCAGTTCTTCGAGACATTCCCGCAGCTCGAGGGCTTGCGCTTCTCGCACAAGTGGGGAGGTGCGATCGACACCTGTACGCGGTTCTTCGCCTTCCAGGGCAGCGCGATGTCCGGTCGGGTCGCGTACAGCCTCGGCTACACCGGGCTCGGCGTCGCCGCGACGCGATTCGGCGCGCGCGTGATGCTCGACCTGCTCGACGAGGTGCCGAGTGAGGCGCTCCGGCTTCGTGCCGTGCGGTCACGTCCCCTGCCGTTCCCGCCGGAACCTGCGCGGTACGCCGGCATCCAACTCACCCGGCGTGCGCTCGCCAGGGCCGACCGCAATGCCGGCCGGCGCGGGCCGTGGCTGCGCACCCTTGACCGCCTCGGTCTCGGGTTCGACTCGTAGCGGCTACTCCGGTTCGGCGCGGCGTCCACGGTCGCAGTACGCATCTGGTCGCCCCCGACGCTCGTGTCCCGCGTTTGTCGCAGCCGAGAGGTCGTTCGGGCAATAGAGTCCACTCGTGCGCATCCTCATCCTCGGCGCCGGCGGGGTGGGTTCCGCCGCCGCGCTGATCGCTGCCCGCCGTCCGTTCCCGTCCGCCGTCGTCATCGCCGACTACGACCTCGCGCGTGCCGAGCGCGCAGTCGAGGCGACAGCTGACGCGCGCTTCGTCGCGGCCAGGCTCGATGCGTCCGACCAGGCCGCGATCGAAGCACTGCTTCGTGACCACGAGATCGACGTGGTGCTCGGCGCGACCGATCCTCGATTCACGATGCCGATCTTCCGCGCGGCACTCGCCGCGAAGACGCACTACCTCGACATGGCGATGTCGCTGTCGCGGCCGCATCCGTCCGACCCGTACGAGCAGGTCGGTGTGAAACTCGGCGACGAGCAGTTCGAACTGGCCGACGAGTGGGCCGACTCCGGCCGGCTGGCGCTCGTCGGTATCGGCGTCGAGCCCGGCCTGGCCGACGTGTTCGCGCGGTACGCGAGCGACCACCTGTTCAGCGAGATCGACGAGGCCGGCGTGCGCGACGGTGCGAACCTGACCGTCACCGGCTACGACTTCGCACCGTCGTTCTCGATCTGGACGACGATCGAGGAGTGCCTCAACCCGCCGGTGATCTATGAGAAGGATCGCGGCTGGTTCACGACCGAACCGTTCAGCGAGCCGGAGGTGTTCGACTTTCCCGAGGGCATCGGCCCGGTCGAGTGCGTCAACGTCGAGCACGAAGAGGTGTTGCTGATCCCGCGGTGGATCGACGCGAAACGGGTGACCTTCAAGTACGGCCTCGGCAACGAGTTCATCGAGGTGCTCAAGACGCTGCACCTGCTCGGCCTGGACAGCACCCGGGAAGTCCGGGTGGGTGATGCAAGCGTTGCCCCGCGCGACGTGGTCGCCGCGTGCCTGCCCGACCCGGCCACGCTCGGTGACCGGATGACCGGCAAGACCTGTGCCGGCCTCTGGGTCCGTGGCAAGGGCAAGGACGGGCAGCCGCGCTCGACCTACCTCTATCACGTGGTCGACAACGAATGGTCGATGGCGGAGTACGGCGCACAAGCAGTCGTCTGGCAGACCGCGGTGAACCCGGTAGTGGCACTCGAGCTCATCGACTCGGGCGTGTGGAGTGGCAGCGGGATCCTCGGCCCCGAAGCGTTCGACGCTGTCCCGTTCCTCGAACTGCTGGCCGGCGACTACGCGTCGCCGTGGGGGATCCAGGAGGTCGGCTGATGGCGCGTTACGGAGCGCAGTTCGGGCCGGACATCACCTTCCTAGGTGTGGATCGCTGCGACTGGGCCGAGCCCGACACGTTCGCCGATGCCGACGTCGTGATCCTCGGTGCGCCGTTCGACGGCGGCACGTCGCACCGCGCCGGCACCCGGTTCGGGCCGCAGTACATCCGCCAGACGTGCTACCTGCCGCACGACGGCTCGCGTCCCTCGCTCGCGATGCGCGTGGACGGATTGCAAGACCTGCGCGTCTACGACGCGGGCGACGTCGAGATGTACTCCGGGGACGCCGAGCGATCGGTGCGCGATCTGCAGGCCGCCGTCTACGGCGTCGCCCGGACCGGCGCGATCCCTCTCGTCCTCGGCGGCGACCACACCGTCGCGTGGCCGGACGCGGCGGGTGTCGCACAGCACGTCGGCCAGGGCAAGATCTCGATGATCCACTTCGACGCGCACGCCGACACCGGCAACATCGAGTTCGGCTCGCTGATCGGACACGGCCAGCCGATGCGGCGGCTGATCGAATCCGGCGCGCTGCGCGGCGACCGCTTCCTGCAGATCGGGTTGCGCGGTTACTGGCCGCCGCCCGAGACATTGGCGTGGATGGCCGAGCAGCGGATGCGCTCGTACGAGATGAGCGAACTCGGCGCACGGGGCCTGGACGAATGCCTCACCGAGGCGTTCGGCATCGCGATGGACGAGTGCGAGGGCGTGTTCCTCTCGGTCGACATCGACGTGTGCGATCCGGGGCACGCGCCGGGCACGGGCACACCCGAACCCGGTGGGCTCACGGCCCGTCAACTGCTCGACTCGGTGCGCCGGATCGGCTACGAGCTGCCGGTGCTCGGCGTCGACGTCGTCGAGGTCTCGCCGCCGTACGACCACGCCGAGATCACGTCATTCCTTGCGAACCGGGTAGTGCTCGAAGCACTGACCGGCATCGCGCGCCGGCGCCGCGATGCGCGCGACGGGACGACCTGGGATCCGCGGCAGCCGCTGCTCGACGGGCGCGAGTGAACCTCGACCTGCGAGTCGGGCGACGTGCTGGTGCCCGATGCTCGGCTCGCCCCAGCGCGACGACTTGGTTGTCGTACCGGTCACCGGTGGGTACTGCTTTCCCATGGCCAACAACTACAACGTGGCTGGGAGTCGGCTAACCTACAGTTACGTAGCCGTAGGTATGAGAGAGGGGGCGCCGTGACCGCGCTCGACGACCAAGCCCGACTTCTCCACGAGCTGGAGCCGATCGTTTCGGAGAACCTCGACCGGCATCTGGGACTTGCGAAGGAATGGCATCCGCACGACTACGTCCCGTGGAGCCGCGGCCGCGACTTCGCGTTCCTCGGCGGTGAGGACTGGAGCCCGGAGGATTCGCCGCTCGACCCGGTCGCCAAGACGGCGATGACGGTGAACCTGCTCACCGAGGACAACCTGCCGTCCTACCACCGTGAGATCGCGACCCGATTCGGCCGTGACGGTGCGTGGGGGCAATGGGTGGGCCGCTGGACGGCTGAGGAGGGTCGACACGGCATTGCCCTGCGCGACTACCTGGTCGTCACCCGCGGTGTCGACCCGGTCGAGCTGGAACGGCTGCGCATGGCGCACATGAGCGCCGGTTACGACTCCGGCGACAAGACCGCGATCGAGGCGCTCGTCTACGTGTCCTTCCAGGAACTCGCGACGCGCGTGTCGCACCGCAACACCGGCGCATCCACCGGCTGCCCGCTGGCCGAGCAGTTGCTCGCCCGGATCGCGACCGACGAGAACCTGCACATGGTCTTCTACCGCAACCTGGTCGGCGCGGCGCTCGACCGCGCTCCGGACACGACGATGAACGCGATCCGTGATGAGGTCGTCAACTTCCAGATGCCCGGTGCCGGCATGCCCGGGTTCGCCCGCAACTCGGTGACGATCGCCAAGGCGGGCATCTACGACCTGCGCCTGCATCACGACGAGGTCATCTCGCCCGTCCTGCGCTTCTGGAAGGTCTTCTCGCGCGACGACTTCGGCCCCGAGGGCGAGAAGGCGCGCGACGATCTTGCCGCGTTCCTCGTCGAACTCGACGCGCAGGCAACGCGATTCGTCGAGAAGCGGGATCGGCAACGCGCGCGTTCGGTGTCGTAGTCGATCTCGTATCGATCTCGTAAAAGGCGCGCGGCTGGGTGGATCCTCACCGTAGGTTCTGGGTAGGCACAGCAATTGCTGAGTCTTACCACTGAGCTAGACCCAGATCCGGGAGGACCAACCGAATGAACTTGACGACGACCGTCTCGCGCGTGCTGGCAACTCTTGCCGCCACCGCCCTCGTGGCAACCGGCTGCAGTAGCAGCGGCGGCGGCAGCAGCGCACCGGACACCGCGACGTTGACCGCCAAGCTCAAGAAAGACCCGACGATCAAGCAGCTCGAGAGCAGCGTCGCGGGCAAGACCGACAAGATCGACCAGATCATCGGCTGCATCGCCTCGGCACTGCAGAAGGACGGCAACCCGGACGACCTGAACAAGTACGTCGCCGGCAAGATCGATCTCACCGATGTCGGCGGCAAGCCAGGCGTGTCGGAGAAGAAGGCCGAGACGGACACCCAGAACTGCGTGCAGGACGCACTCGGCTCGTCCTGATCAGTCGCCCTCGCGGGCAGGTTGTCGTCGGTTCTCACCAGCCGCAGCCGCGGGGACGAGTTCGGCAGCGGCCGTGATCAATGCACGGCCGGTGCCGCGCCCCTACTTGCGCCAGGCGTTGCGGCGGCGTTGCACGTCCCAGACCAGGGCCACGAGGAGTGCGACAGCCACGCCGATGAGCCAGACCGATCCGGCCGCGTTGTAGTGCGTCGTGGTGAGCATGATGATCAGCACGATCGCGACCAGCCAGCCACCGATGCGCGCGGCGCGGCCCCACTCGCCGTGCCAGCCCCAATCCTCCGGATGCTCGTCCGGGTGATCGACCACATAGTCCGGCGGCGAGCCGAGGTCCGGCTGCTCGCTGTGCGCGTTCAAGGCCACGGTCTCATTCTGGCACCTCGTCCCCGGTCGATACCGTGGGGTGCGTGAGACTCACCGGGACAGGTCATGCCAGCGTGCTGATCGAGACTGCACACGGCTCGATCCTGACCGACCCGTGGGTGAATCCGGCCTACTTCGGATCGTGGTTCCCCTTCCCCGACAACTCGCAGCTCGACTGGGACCGGTTCGGCCAGGCCGACTATCTGTTCGTCTCGCACCTGCACCGCGATCATTTCGACCCCGAGCATCTGAAGAAGTTCGTGTCGAAGAGGACGACGGTGCTGCTGCCCGCGTATCCGACCAGCGAACTCGAGGACGCGCTGCGCGAGTGCGGATTCACGTCCTTCATCGCGCCGGAGTCCGGTGAGGTCGTCGAGCTCGACGGGCTACAGGTCATGATCCAGGCGCTGACGTCGCCGACCGACGGCCCGATCGGCGATTCATCGTTGTGGGTGTCGGACGGCGAGCAGATCGTGCTGAACCAGAACGACGCCCGCCCGTCCGAGCTCGACCTGTTCAAGCAACTCGGTCCGGTCGACGGGTATCTGGTGCAGTTCAGCGGCGCGATCTGGTTCCCGATGGTGTACGAGTTGCCGGCTCGGGCGAAGCAGGCGCTCGGCTCGACCAAGCGGGATCGCCAGTTCGACCGCACGCTGCGCTACATCGAGGAACTCGGCGCACGATTCGTGTTCCCGACCGCGGGGCCGCCGTGCTTCCTGGACGAGGAGCTGTGGGGGTTCAACGACATCTTCGGCGACGAGTCGAACATCTTCCCCGACCAGACCGTCTATCTGGACTGGCTGCGCGAGAAGGGACATGACGAGGGCCGGTTGCTGCTGCCCGGCACTGTCGCCGCGCTGGACGAGCCGGACTGCCCGGTCGTCCACCCGTACGAGCCGGCGACGATCTACGCGACCAACGACACGAAGACCGCCTATCTGCGGGAGATGCAGGCGCGCCGGATGCCCGAGGTCGAGGCGGTCAAGGCGAGCTGGCCGCACCCCGAGATCGACATCATGGCCGAACTCACCGAGTGGTTCACGCCGTTGCTGGTCGAGGCCGATCACATGGCCGGCGGCATCGACGGCGGGGTGCGGTTCACCTGTGAGGACGCCGACCGCGGCGACGTCGACATCCTGCTCGACTTCGTCGCGCGCGAGGTGCGGCCGTACGCGGGCGAGAAGGTGCGGTACCGGTTCCGGACCCGGCGCGCCTATGTCGAGCAGCTGATCGCCGAGCACGAGATCGACTGGGTGAACTCGCTGTTCCTGTCGTGCCGGTTCTCGGCGCACCGGATCGGGCCGTACAACGAGTTCATCTACGTGTTCTTCAAGTGCCTGTCCGAGGAGCGGCTGAACTACGCCGAGGGCTGGTTCTCCGAGCAGAACGCCACCGAGGCGGCCGAGACGATCACCCTGGACGGCTGGGAGCTGCAGAAGCGCTGCCCGCATCTGAAGGCGGACCTGTCGCGATTCGGCTCCATCGACGGGGACGTGCTCACCTGCCAGATGCACGGCTGGAAGTGGCGACTGACCGACGGCAAGTGCCTGACCTCGGTGGGCCATTCGATCCGGTCGGCGCCGGCGGGCCAGCCGGTTCCGGGCGAACCGATCCCGCCCCTCGAGCATCGCGATCACCACGGCCAGCACGATGACGAGGACGAAACCCAGTCGGCCTAGTCGCCCCCATCGATGATCATGCAGAAATGCGTGCCCTGGGCCGCATTCGTGCATGATCATCGGGTATTGGTAGGGCCGGCGGGATTCGAACCCGCACTGGCGCGGACCTAAACCGCGTGCCTCTGCCTGTTGGGCTACGGCCCCGTCGGCCGTTCACGTTACCGGGCAGCGAGACCCCTCGGTTTTGGCGGCCAGCCCCCGTATCCGGGGCTCTGCCGCCAAAAGCGGGTCAGCGGCGAGCGGCGCAGGTGATGCAACGGGTCGCTTCGGGACGAGCGGCCAGCCGCTCGGCGGCGATGGCCCGGTCACAGCTCTCGCAGATGCCGTAGTTGCCGGCGGCGAGCCGGTTGAGCGCGGCGTCGACCGCGCCGAGTTGCGCCTCGGCCTGGGCCAGCAGAGCCATCGCCTGGGCGCGCTCGAACCCGATCGTCGCGCCTTCCGGATCGTGTTCGTCGTCGCCGGTCGTGGACGACGCGGAGTCCACGATCGAGGTCACGTCACCGCGCAGCGCCGCGATCCTCTGCACGGCGTCGGCGCGCGCCGCCGCGAGCAGCGCCGCGGCGTCTTCAGTCGACACCGAGATCGCGCCGCAGCTTCGCGACGTGACCGGTCGCCCTGACGTTGTACTGGGCGACCTCGACCTTGCCCTTCTCGTCGACCACGAACGTCGACCGGATCACGCCGGTGACCTTCTTGCCGTACATCGTCTTCTCGCCGAACGCGCCGTAGGCCTCGAGCGTCGAACGGTCCGGATCCGAGAGCAGCGGAAAGCTCACCGAGTCGCGGTCGCGGAACTTGGCCAGCTTCTCCGGCTTGTCCGGCGAGATACCGAGCACCGCGAAGCCGGCGGCGTTGAGCGAGTCGAGGCTGTCGCGGAAGTCGCAGGCCTGAGTGGTGCACCCGGGCGTCATCGCGGCCGGGTAGAAGTACACGACGACCTTGCGCCCGCGATAGTCCTTGAGCTTGACGGTCTTGCCGTCCGCGTCCGAGAGGGCGAACTCGGGAGCCGGGTCGCCCGGCGAGAGGCGCGTCATGGCGACAAACGTAGTCGAGGAGACGAATCCGGCGATGCCCTAGGCTGCTCAGAATGGCGGACCGGAGCCCGGAGGACATCCAGCGCGAGATCGAACAGGCGCGCGTCTCGCTGGCCGGTGCCGTCGATCAGCTCGTCTACCGGACCAGCCCGAAACGGCTTGGTGAGCAGGTCAAGCAGTCGCTCAAGCAGAAGGCGCAGAGCCCGCAGGGTCGCGCCGTCATCGGCGCCGCCGGAGTCGTCGTCGTGCTGCTCGTCGTCCGGCGCGTGAGGAACCGCTGACCACCGCGATCCTGCTCATCTCCTGCCGAGATCAACCCGGCCTGGTCCACGCCGTTGCCGAGTTCGTCCTCGCCGCAGGCGGCAACATCCTGCACGCGGAGCAGCACACCGACCGCGAGGCGGGCGTGTTCTTCCAGCGGGTCGAGTTCGACCTGAGCGATTCCGCGCTCGCCCGGGACGAGGTCGCCCCCGCGTTCGCACCGGTCGCCGACCGGTTCGGCATGGACGCGCGCGTGCACTTCTCCGACGAGCGACCCCGCGTGGCCGTCCTCGCCTCGCGCCAGCCGCACTGCCTGGCCGACCTGCTGGCCCGATGGCGAGCGGACGAACTGCCGGCCGACATCGTCACCGTCGTGAGCAACCACCCCGACCACGCCGCCCTCGCCGAGTTCAGCAGGGTGCCGTTCCATCACCTGCCCGTAGACCCGACGACTCGAACTCAGCGGGAGGTCGAGTTGGTCGAGTTGCTGCACGGCTACCAGGTCGAGGTCGTGGTGCTCGCGCGGTACATGCAGGTCCTCGGGCCGGCCGTCCTCGAGGCGTTTCCGCATCGCATCATCAACATCCACCACTCGTTCCTGCCGGCTTTTGTCGGCGCCCGGCCCTACCACCAGGCCCAGGAGCGTGGCGTGAAGATCATCGGCGCGACGGCGCACTACGCGACGCTCGACCTGGACGAGGGGCCGATCATCGCCCAGGACGTCGAACCGGTCACCCATCGCGACTCGGTGGACGACCTCGTCCGCAAGGGCCGCGACCTCGAAACAGTGGTGCTGGCCCGTGCCGTCCGGGCGCACGTCGAGCACCGGACGCTGGTGTTCGGCAACAAGACGATCGTCTTCGGCTGAGCCGCCGGAGCGGTCCGGATCGCGTTCACCGGCGGGCCAGCGTTTGTTCATCTCGCCGGACGGATACCCTGCCCGCGTGGCATTCCGTCTCACCCCCCGCGACCGTGCGTTCTACGGCATGTTCACCGAGGCCGGCCAGAACATCGCGGACTGTGCTGACACTCTTGCCGGCCTGCTCGATCCGAACGCCAACCGCGAGGCGATCGCCAAGCAGTTGCGGGAGCGGGAGCACGCCGGTGACTCGGTGACGCATCGCATCATGCGTCAGCTCAACACCAGCTTCGTGACGCCTTTCGACCGCGAAGACATCTACCGGCTCGCGGCCGCCCTCGATGACGTCGTAGACGCCATGGAGGCGGCGGCCGACTTCATCGTCCTCGCCGACGTCGGCAAGCTGCCGTCGCTGATGGGCGAGCAGATCACCCTGCTCGCCAAGTCGGCGCACGAGACGGCAGACGCGATGGGACGGCTGGAGACACTGCAGGACCTCGAGCCGTACTGGATCGAGGTGAACCGGCTGGAGAACGAGGCAGACCGGGTGTACCGCAAGTTGCTCTCGCGGTTGTTCAGCGGCGACTACGACGCTCTCACCATGGTCAAGTTGCGCGAGGTCGCCGACGGTTTCGAGGAGGCCGCCGACGCGCTCGAGCACGTGGCCCACGCGGTCGAGACGATCGCGGTCAAGGAGTCCTAGCGGTGGACCCCACCGCTCTCGCGGTCGTCATCATCGTCGTGGCGCTCGGCTTCGACTTCACGAATGGGTTCAACGACGCAGGTAACGCGATTGCCACGTCAGTTTCGACGAAAGCGCTCACCCCACGCGTCGCACTGATTCTCGCCGCTGTCATGAACATTGTCGGGGCCCTCATCTCGACGAAGGTTGCCGGCACGATCGCGGGGAGCATCATCGAACATCCACCGCACGGTTCCAACGGCCTGGTGGTCCTGCTGGCCGCGCTCCTCGGTGCGATCTGCTGGAACCTGACGACGTGGTACTTCGGGCTGCCGTCGTCGTCGTCGCACGCGCTGATCGGCGGTCTGGTGGGCGCCGGGATTGCCTCTGCACAGGGTGTGCAGTGGCAAGGGGTCCTGGACAAGGTCGTAATCCCGATGGTCGCCTCGCCGCTCATCGGCTTTGGCTGCGCGTACCTGTTCATGCTTGCGGTGTTGTGGGCCTTCCGAAAGGCGAACGCCCACAAGGCCAATCGCGGGTTTCGTTGGGGACAGATCGTCTCTGCGGGAGCAATGGCATTTGGCCACGGCACGCAGGATGCGCAGAAGACGATGGGCGTCATCGCCCTGACTTTGTTCGTGGCCGGACACAACTCGAGCCCTGGCCACATCCCCGACTGGGTCATCTTTTCCTCGGCGGGAGCGATCTCGTTGGGTACCTACTCCGGCGGCTGGCGCGTTATGCGCACGCTCGGGCGGCGGATCTTCTCGCTCACCCCGGTAAGCGGTTTCGCTGCGCAGACGGTCGCGAGCGCAGTGATGCTGAGCACCTCATCGCTCGGTCTGCCGGTGTCGACGACTCACGTGATCAGCACATCGATCATGGGCGCCGGTGCGACACGGCGGTTGTCGGCGGTGCGGTGGGGCGTCGCAGGGAACATCGTTACCGCGTGGATCTTGACGATCCCGGCTGCGGCTACGGTTGCGGCGATCATGTGGTTCATCCTGAACCCGATCCTGACCTGAAGGTGATTGTGTCGCCTGGACGGACTTGCGCGGCCCGGTCGAGGTCGGCTTCGGCCACGACGCCGATGACCGGGTAGCCGCCGGTCACCGGCGCGTCCGGGCCGAGCAGGATCGGACGGCCGTCCGGGGGCACCTGCAGCGCGCCGGGCAGCACCGGCTCGCTGGGTAGCTCGTCGTCCCGGCTGCGCGGCAGCGGCGGGCCGTCCAGACGCACCCCGATCCGGTCGGAATCGCTGCGGACGGTCCAGACGCTGTCGGTCAGCAGCGCCAGCGCGGCCGGGGTGAACCAGTCCGCCCGGGGAGCTGCCGCGAACCGGAACGGACCGCTCGGCATCCGTACTGCCGCAATCGCGCCGCTCGGCAAATTGCACGGCGCGGGGCCGACCGGCAGCCGGTCGCCGGCTCGCAGCGGGAGCGGGCCGAGCCCGCTGAGCAGGTCGGTGCTGCGTGAGTCCAGCACCGCCTCGACCACGACGCCGCCACGCACGGCGAGGTAGCTGCGCAGCCCGACAGCGGGCGTGCCGAGCGAGAGCGTGCTGCCGGCCGGCAACGTCCGCGCAACGCCGAAATCAGCGCCGGGGCACGGCGCACCGGTGACCGCGACGGTCGCCGCCCCGAGCGCGCGGACGACCAGCCCGCCCAGAGTCGTCTCGAGCACCGCTGCGTCCGGGGCATTGCCCACGAGCCGGTTCGCCAACCCGGCGGCCGCCCGGTCGAACGCGCCGGAGCGCGGCACACCGAGCGCCGCCCAGCCCGCGCGGCCGGCGTCCTGGACGGTGGTGAGCGGCCCGGCGGCGACGATCTCGATCATGCCGGGACGAACCGCACGCGGGTGCCGGGCGTCAACAGCGCGGGCGGGTCGCGGCTGACGTCCCACAGCGCCGCGTCGGTCGTGCCGAGCAGCTGCCAGCCGCCCGGTGAGGAGCGCGGGTAGATGCCGGTGAACTCACCCGCGATCGCGACCGACCCGGCAGGCACGCTCGTGCGCGGCGTGCGATGACGCGCGACATGCAGCCGCGCGTCCAGCCCGTCCAGATAGGCGAAGCCGGGGGAGAAGCCGCAGAACCGCACTCGGTAGTCGGCCGACGCATGCTTCTCGACGACCTCGGCCGGTGAGAGTCGCGCCGCCTCGGCCACCGCGGCCAGGTCGGCACCGTCGTACCGGACGGCCAACTCGACCGTCCGGTCCGCCACATCCGGACGGGAAGCCGCCAGGTCGGCCGAGGCGAGCAGGGCATGCAGCCGCTCGGCCGTCAGGCGTGCGGGATCGAACACAGCGAGCACGGCGCGCGCGCCGGCCACCGCGTCCACGACACCGTCCTGGTCGGCCGCCAGCGCGCGCAGGGACGGCACGTCGTGCGGATCGTCCGGCTCGGCCAGCAGGGCACGCTCGCCGTAGGGCGCGATCCTCATTGCGCCTCAGTCCGCGAAGGGCGCGAGCTCGACCCCGGCCTGCTCGAGTGCCGACCGGACGGCCCGCGCCAGCTGTACGGCACCGGCGGTGTCGCCGTGCAGGCACAGCGACTGCGCCGAACCCCCGCGCGCGAACGACAACGCCTGCGCGACCACGATGGCCTCGTCGGTGTGCACCGCGCCCGGCTCGGTCCGCGGCACGAGCCGGCCCCCATCGGTGTACCGACGATCGGCGAACGCCTCGGCGACGAACGGAATGCCGGCCGAACTCGCGGCCACCTCGACCGCTGAGCCGGGCAACCCGAGCACGGGCAGGGTGGCGTCGTAGCGAGCGACCGCCGAGGTTACCGCCGCCGCCTGGACGGGATCGTCCGCCGCGGTGTTGTACAGGGCACCGTGTGGTTTGACGTAGCGCACGCGGCTGCCGGCGACTCGCGCGAAGGCATCCAGCGCGCCCAGTTGGTAGAGCACGTCGGCAGTGAGATCGTCCGGCGCGACGTCCATCCGCCGCCGGCCGAACCCGGCCAGGTCGCGATAGCTGACCTGCGCCCCGATCGCCACACCACGCCGGGCCGCCACGGCGCAGACCCGCTGCATGATGCGCGGATCGCCGGCGTGGAACCCGCACGCCACGTTCGCGCTGGTGACGACCTGCAGCAGCGCGTCGTCGTCGCCCAGTTGCCAGCGGCCGAACCCCTCGCCGAGGTCGGCATTCAGATCGATCCGCGTGCGATGCTGCACAGCGGGAAGACTAGCCAGGCCCGCCTGCCCTAGGGTGATAGGCATGCCTTACCTAACGTCGCGGGCGTGCTGATGCTGCCGACGTTCGTCATCGGCCTGCGCGAAGGTCTCGAAGCCGCGCTCATCGTCGGGATCATCGCCGCGTTCCTGCGAAAGCAGGGCCGCCGCGACCTGCTTCGCCTGGTCTTTTTCGGCGTCGGCATCGCCATCGTGCTCTGCGTCGCGGCAGGTGTGGCGCTGGACGTGCTGTCCAAGGATCTGCCGCAGAAGCAGCAGGAGGGCCTCGAGACCGTCATCGGCGTGCTGGCCGTCGGCATGGTCACGTACATGGTCGTCTGGATGAAGCGCAATTCGCGCAATCTCAAGGGCCAACTCGAGGGCATGGCGGCCGACGCGATGCACGGCGGCTCCCGGGCCGGCCGAGCGATGATCTTCATGGCGTTCCTCGCCGTGCTGCGCGAAGGCATCGAGACGGTGGTGTTCCTGCTCGCCGTGTTCAACCAGTCCACCAGCGGCGTGGACGCGCCCATCGGTGCCGCGCTCGGCATCCTGGTTGCGGTCGTCCTCGGCTACGGCATCTACCGCGGCGGCGTGCGCATCAACCTGTCCAAGTTCTTCCGCGCCACCGGGCTCGTGCTGGTGCTGGTGGCGGCCGGGCTGGTCGTCAACGCGCTGCACACGGCGCACGAAGCCGGCTGGCTCAATGTCGGGCAGGGCGCGACTGTCGACCTGAGCTGGCTGGTCAACCCGGGCTCGGTACAGGCGTCGCTGCTCACCGGCATGCTCGGCCTGCAGCCGCAGCCGGTCGTCATCGAGGTCGTCGGCTGGCTGGTTTACCTCGTGCCGGTCGCGCTGTTCGTTGCCTGGCCGCCGGGACGCTCGCCGGCGCGCCGCACCGTCGTCCGCGTGTTCGCTGCGACCGGAGCCGGGCTCGCGGTCGCAGCGGTCGTGCTGGCCGTCGTCGCGCCCGGCCGTCCCGGAGCGCCTTCGGCGACCGGCGGCGCACGAGTCAGGACGCTCTCGTCCGGCTCCATCACTGTGACGTCGGACGGTGGGCAGCTCCGGTTGTCGCAGGGCCGCCCGGCGACCCGCGACGGCGTGGCACTGCGCGTCTACACGGCGCGGCACGCCGGCAGCCGGTCGGCAGAAATGCCGGCGACGCTGTCCGATGAGCGCATCGCGACGCTCAACGGCGGCCGGTTGCCGATCGGCTTGCATCCGTCCGGCTCGGGCACGCCGGTGCGCTACTCCGACTCGGTGACCGAGACGGTTCTGCTCGAGCCGCGCACCCATCGCATCGTGTCGGCGCGCAGCGTAGAGACCATCACCGCCGCGGCGGTCTCGGCGAGTGGTGCGGCGCTGTCGTTGAGCCGGCCGGTGCAGGTGGTGCACACCGGCACGGGCGCCGCCGCTGAGACATCCGCGCTGAGCAACGCGAAGTCCGACCTGGCCGCGCTGCACCGCCGATCGGTACTGGCGGGGTTCGGCTGGACCGCGGGTGTGCTGGCCGCCCTCGCGCTGCTTGCCGCTGCCGCCCTGGCCCTGCCCCGGCGGCGGGAGCCGCACACCACCCGCGCAGCGGCCCCTGCCGGAGAGCTGGCACAGAAGTTAGGTTAGGCTGCCCTAACTTCAGTTGCTTTCCGGGGGAGACCTTGTGATCAATGTCCGGCACCGTGCCGCCGTCGTGCTCGCTCTCGCCGCCGCGAGCGGCGCCGTTCTGACGGCGTGTTCGTCGTCCGGCGGTAGTCAGCCGAGCGGTTCGACGGACGGGTCGGCGGTCGCGACCACTCCCGCGGCGGCGGGCCACGCCGCCGCCGTCACCATCACCGCGGCGGACGGCTGCGAGCTCAACAGCACCGAGTTCGCCGCCGGCGGGATCACCTTCACGATCACCAACAAGGACGCCACCGCGGTCAGCGAGGTCGAACTGCTCGACGGCGAGCGGATCATCGGCGAGAAGGAGAACGTGCCGCCCGGCCTCGGCGGGAAGTTCGCGGTCAGCGTCGACGCCGGCAGGTACACCGTCTACTGCCCGGGCGCGGCGACCGAGAAGAGCACGATCACCGTCACCGGCAAGGCCGCGCCGGCCGACGACTCCATCGCCGCGCTGATCAAGCAGGGCACGTCCGAGTACAAGAAGTACGTCGACACCCAGGTCGCCTACCTCGTCCAGTTCACCGGCAAGCTCACGACGGCGCTGCAGGGCAACGACGTGAAGTCGGCCCAGGTCGCCTACATCGCGGCTCGGCCGTACTACGAGAAGATCGAGCCCGTCGCGGAGTCCTTCGTCCTCGGCAAGCAGAACCTCGACGCCGAGATCGATGCCCGCGCCGGCGACGTGCCGGCTTCGAAGTGGAGCGGCTTCCATCGCATCGAGCAGTTGCTGTTCCAGAAGCACACGATCAAGGGCACTCAGCAGTGGGGCACGCTGCTCCTCAAGGACGTCAAGCTGTTGCAGCAGGAGACCGCCGAGCTGACCTACCAGGCGCCGGACCTCGCCAACGGCGCCCAGGAGCTGCTGGACGAGGTGGCCGCCAGCAAGATCACCGGCGAGGAGGAGCGGTACTCGCACATCGACCTCGTCGACATGGTCAACAACGTCGAGGGCGCCGAGCAGGCCTTCGCCGATCTGCAGCCCGCCGTGACCAAGATCGACCCGGATCTCGCGAAGCAGATCACCACGCAGTTCGCGTCCCTCGACAAGACGTTGGACAACTACCGCACCCGGAGCAACCCGTCCGGCTACCGGCTCTACACCTCGCTCGACGACACCGACCGGCATGCGCTGGCCGCAGCCGTGAAGGCCGTCCAGGAACCGCTGTCGAACGTCGCAGGAAAGGTGGCGAACCCCTAGTGAGCGACGCTTGCGGAGCGAGCCATCGGCATCGCGTCCTCTGGCGCCCGAACCGACCGAAGCGAGGGTAGGTCAAGGATGAGCAACCGGGACACCTCGCGCCGGATGTTCCTCGGCAGCGCACTGGGCGCTGCCGG
>DASXJN010000027.1:0-10517 GCA_036497365.1 Jatrophihabitantaceae bacterium
GTGGCACCTCGACGCGGCGCGCGCCCTCTACGCGCGGGCCGTCGCCGACGGGTGGGACGCCGACGGTCGTCCCGGCTTCGTCTACACCGTCGACTTCGAAGGCAGGCCCGTCGCGCACACCCGGATGTGGTGGGTGCTCGCCGAGGCGATGGGCGCGGCCGCCGCGCTGCATGAGGCGACCGGGGAATCCGGATACGAGGACGAGCTCGCGCGGTGGTGGGCCGCGGCGGAGCGCTTCTTCGTAGACCGCGGCGCGGGTTCCTGGCATCACGCGCTCGACGAGACGAACACGCCCGATCCGACGGTCTGGGGCGGCAAGCCCGACATCTACCACTCGTTGCAGGCCGTGCTGTTTCCCGGTCGGCCGATGACGCCGAGCCTGCCGTTCGTGCTGAGGGAGGAAGTTCGATGAGCGTGTTGGACCGGTTCGATCTGTCCGGGCGCACGGCCGTCGTGACCGGTGCGACGCGCGGCCTGGGCCGCGCCTTCGCACGTGCGCTGGCCGAAGTGGGCGCGAACATCGTGATCGGTGGCCGCGACGCCGATGCGGCTGCCGAAGTCGAGGACGAACTGACCGGTCTCGGTCGGCGCACCATCACCGTGCTCGGCGACATCACCCGGCGCGAGGTGGTGGAGCAGGTGCGCGACGCGGCGCTGGCGGAGTTCGGCGCGATCGACGTGCTCATCAACAACGCGGGGTACTGCGTGCACGCGCCGGCGCTGGAGGTGACCGCCGAGCAGTGGCGCGCGGTGATGGACATCAATGTCGACGCGGTGTGGATGTGCTGCCAGGTGATCGGTGCGCACATGGTCGAGCGCGACCGGGGCAGCATCGTGAACATCGGGTCCATCTCGGGCCAGATCGTGAATCGGCCTCAGTGGCAGCCGGGTTACAACGCGTCCAAGGCCGCGGTACATCAACTCACCCGCAGCCTCGCGGCCGAGTGGGCGCCGTCAGGGGTGCGAGTAAACGCGCTCGCCCCGGGCTACATCAAAACCGACATGGCGCCGGTCGACGAGCCGCAGTTCCGGCGGCACTGGATCGAGGACGCACCCCAGCAGCGCTATGCCACGCCGGACGAACTCGGCCCGGCGATCGTGTACCTGGCCAGCGATGCATCGAGCTTCGTGACCGGATCGGTGCTGGTCATCGACGGCGGCTACACCGTCTTCTGACCCGCACGTCCCGCAGCCGGGCTCACTGGTCGATCGACTGCCGGCCGCTCGCCAGCACAGTGGCGGTGAGCGCGCGTACCGCCGGCCGCTGTGCGGTGCGCGGGTTGGTCAGCAGCAGGAGGTCGATGCTGCCCAATTCCGGTAGCCGGTGACCTGGCCCGAGTGGAGTGAGCTGCGCCGGGACGAGACTCGCAGCGAGCGCTGAGACGCCGATGCCGGCTGCGACACCGGCGATCAACCCGTTGACGCCGTTCACGATGCATGCGCTGCGATAGGGCAATCCCGTTCGTGACAGCGCGCGATGCATCTCGGTGCGCGAGATACTCGGCGCCGGGTAGAGCACCAACGGGATCGGCTTGCTCAGATCGAGCTTCGTGTTCGGCGTGCCGACCCACACCAGTCGATCGCGCTTCACCAGCTGTCCACGTTCCTCGCCGCGCGGACGCTTGCCGATGAAGACGTCGAGCCGGTCGCTCTCGAGGCGCTGGTGCAACAGCCCGCTCTGGTCGACGGTGAGATCGAAGTCGACGGCAGGGTTGTCGCGGCGGAAGTCGCGCAAGATCTGCGGCAAGCGGGTGAGTGCGAGATCGTCCGACATGCCGATGCGCAACCGGCCACGCGGTTTCGATCCGCTGAAGTAGGCACCGGCCTGCTCGTGCGCACCGAGGATCGTGCGCGCGAATCCGGCCATTGCCTCGCCGTCGCCGGTAAGACTCACCGAGTGCGTGTCGCGCTGCACAAGCAGGCGGCCGGCTTGCTCCTCGAGACGGCGAATGTGCTGACTCACCGTCGGCTGCCGGATGCCCAGCCGGGCAGCAGCCTGGGTGAAGCTCCCGGTCTGCTCGACCGCCAGCAACGTCGTGAGCAGGTCGGGATCAAACGCGGCCATAGTCGAACACAATAACTGTTTGTCGGGCTAGAGGGCTTCACTATGGGCTGCGAGCCGCGAAAGAGTAAGGCACTGTCACCTACCCGGAGGACCGACAGTGACCACGGCCGCGGCCGTTCGCGATGCCCACCCGTCCCTACGATCTGATCACGGCGTATTGGCCGCGCTGCGATCGCGGAACTACCGCAGATATCTGATCGGCCAGAGCTTCGCCAATCTCGGCACGTGGATCCAGAGCATCGCGCAGGACTGGCTCGTGTTGCGCATCACCGGCAGTTCCACTGCTGTCGGCGTCACCATGGCATTGCAGTTCCTGCCGATGCTGCTGCTCGGCGTCCACGGAGGCATCCTCGCCGACCGCTGGCCCAAACGCCGGTTGCTGCTCGCGACGCAGTCGGCGAACGCGGTTCTCACCGGCGCGCTCGCAGTGCTCACGCTCGACGGAGTCGTGCGCGTCGAACATGTCTACTTCTTCGCGCTGTTGAGCGGTCTCGTGTTCGTCGTCGATGCGCCGGCGCGGCAGGCGTTCGTCTCGGACGTGGTCCCGCCGCAACACCTGCGCGGCGCGATCTCGCTGAATGCGGCGGTGTTCCAGAGCGCCCGCCTCGTCGGCCCGGCCGTCGCCGGTGTACTCATCGAAACGGTCGGAACCGGTTGGGCGTTCGCCGTCAATGCGATCTGTTACCTCGGCCCGACCGTCGGGCTGCTGCGGGTTCGCGTCGTGTCGCCTGGGGCGTCGGCTCGTCCGCCGCGCGAATCCAAGGCCGTGCGCGACACCGTGCGGTACGTGCTCGATCGTCCCCGAGTGGCCGTGGCGATCGGCCTTGTCGGCGTCGTGGGCTCGTTGGGGCTGAACTTTCCGGTGGTCTTGACCGCGATGGCCAGCTCGACCTTCTCCGGCGGTGCCGGGTCGTATGCGACCTACAACATCGCGCTGGCGATCGGGTCGGTGTGCGGTGCGCTGGTCGCGAGCACCCTCGTGCACAGTCGGCTGCGGTTGATCGTCGGGGGAGCGGCCCTGTTCGGTCTCGCCGAGGCGAGCGCGGCGTTGGCACCGGATCAGGCGACGTTCCTCGTGCTGCTCATCGCCATGGGCCTGGCCAACCTCGCGTTCCAGGCGATCGCCAACTCGTCGGTGCAGTTGTGGGTCGACCCGGCCGTGCGCGGTCGGGTGATGGGCCTGTACATGCTCGTCTTCACCGGCGGCACACCGTTCGCCGGCCCGCTGATCGGCGCGATCACGAACGCCTGCGGACCGCGCGTAGGCATGCTCGTGTGCGGCTTGGGGCCGCTTCTCGCCGCGCTCGCGGTCGTGACGGCAAACCGCCACAGCACCCGTCGAGTGCTCATATTGTCCTGAACCGGACAGATCCGCTTATTGCGTACTTGTCGGGTAACCAACAAGGATCGGAAGAAGAGGACGAGGAGGTCCGGGTGAGCAGTCGTTGGCGCGTGCCGGTCGTATTCATCGCAGTCGGAGCAGCCGTGGCGCTGGGGGTGAGTGCGCCGAGCACGGCCGGCGCGCCGAGGACGGCAGGCGGCGCGGGTGCCACGGGCGGCCGCGCACTGGCCCGCTCGCCGCAGCTGAGCGCTAGCACCAGGCTGGCGGACCGGCGCTTCTTCGTCATCGGCACCCGGTTCTACGAGGGCGGTGCCGAGGACGCGACGTACCCGGCAATGGGCTTCCACACCCGCGGCGAGATGGGTGGGTTCTGGAGCCTGCCGATCAAGCTGCTGGACGGCGTGTGGTTCGGCGTGAACGACAACTGGCTGTCCGCATCGAAGTACACCAGCGGCTGGGGCTACGCACGGATGAACCTCGGCACGCAGGACGGCGTCAAGATCACGCGAACCGACGTCGCACCGGACGGTCTTCGCGCCGGGCTGATCGGTTTGACCTTGACCTCGTCGGCCAAGCGCACCATCACGCTGAAGATGGACGCGCACAGCGAGCTGATGTCGGTCTATCCCTGGGGTGACACCAAGCCGAGCCAGACCGACGCGAACCTGCAGGACACCGGAGCGGTCAACGGCAACTCGCTCGTGTTCCGCGACCAAGGCACGCCGCCGGTCACGAACGCCACCAAACACAACTGGGCAGCGGTCGTCGGGTCGTCGCTCACTCCGTTCGCGACCGATCTCGGACCGAACTTCCGCGGGCCGCAGTCCGCCGATGTGGTCTGCCCACCGTCCAGCTCGTCCGATCCGCAGCCGGATCGATGCGACGACACCGCGTACGGCAAGGGCACTGGCGGTGAGCTGCAGTACCACGTGAACGTGCCGGCCGGCTCGAAGACGATCTGGTTCGCGGTCGGCGGCTCCGACCAGGGTCTGCAGCGGGCACAGGCGGCGCAGCAGGCCGCGCTGGCCCACCCGGCGGCGCTGCTCGCGAAGAAGGTGTCCTCGCGCAAGGCGATCAACGCCGACTCCGTCGTGCACCTGCCCGGTGACCCGCAGCTCGCGCAGAGCGTGGCATGGAGCAAGCAGAACCTGGCAGACGCCCGTCAGGAGGCACGCAACCTGAAACTGCGCGTCACGCACGCCGGCACGGTGTACCCGAAACCGAGCGGGACGCTGAAGGTGGCCAAGTGGGTCGGCGCCGGTTGGCCGGACTATCCGTGGATCTTCGGTACGGACGGTGAATACACCACCTTCGCCGAGGTGGCCGCCGGACAGTTCACCGCGATCGAGGACCATCTGCGCACGCTGAAGCAGATCAGCGACAAGGTGAACCACCGCAGCGGCAAGGTGGTGCACGAGGCGGTTGCCGACGGTTCGGTGTACTTCGGCGCGAACGGCGACGACGGGAACACCGACGAGACGGTCAAGTTCCCGAGCGCGGTGGCGCTGGTGTGGCGCTGGACCGGTGACAACAAGTTCCGCAACCAGATGTACGGCTTCACCGTGCGGAACATGAAGTACGTCTTCAAGCACCTCGACACCGACCACGACGGTTGGCTCGAAGGTGCCGGCAACGTGGAACGCACCGGCATGGGTGACGAGAAGCTCGACAACACCGTGTACGCGATCCGTGGACTGCTCGACCTGGCCGAGATGGCGGCGAGCAAGCACGACACGAAGACGCTGAAGTGGGCGCGCTCGAAGGCGCAGAACCTGCAGAAGCGTTTCGAGAAGGCGTGGTGGTACGGCAAGAGCAGCAAGTCGTACGCCGACTCGCTGCAGGATCCGGGCAACAAGCAGCTGTTCCAGCGCTACTGGATCGGCCTCACCCCGGTCGAGGCCGAGCTGCCCGCGTCAGGCGGCACGCCCGCCCACCCGCTGGCCGCGCTCGGTCACGCCCGCACGACTGTGAAGCAGCACGAGCGGGCGTGCTTCACCGGCAAGAACGGGCTCTACCACACGGGCACCGGCAAGTCGTCGGATGCAACGCGAGGCACGACCCCGCCGAAGTGCGACAAGGTCACGTCCGCGGCGCCCGCCGACCGCGAGATCTTCACGCTGACGACGTCGATCGCGTCGGTCGCCGAAGCAGCGTTGGGCCGCTCGCAGGTGCGGCGGTATACGGACGACCTGGCGCGGGTGCAGTTGTCGCCCAAGGTCGTCGAGATCCCCGGCGACATGCCCGAGATCTCGCCGTCCCCGAAGCCGGACTTCGGCAAGAACATCGACAAGCTGTTCACCGAACGGTCGAGCGGGTTGCAGTCGTGGGGCAGCTACGGCGTGCTGTGGCCGGTAGTGCACTTCGAGCTCGGCGTCGCGCCGGACCTCGGCAACCACCGCGTGTCGGTCGTCCCGATGATTCCGGCCGGCCAGCACCGCGCGTCCGGATCGCACATCCGGCTCGGGCACGGCTTCGTCGACGTCACCGCCGCGCACAGCGGGTCGAAGTTGACCACGTCGGTACTCCGCGCGGTCGATGCGAACCTGACCGTCGGGACGGTGTTGCCGAAGGGCGCCCAGGTCGCGTCGGTGCGGCTCAACGGCAGTCCCGCGAACTACCGCGTGGTGTCGACCGCGCGGGGTCGCGAGGTGCTCGTCAACGCGCACCGCGCCGGCTCGGCCCGCCTGGTCGTCCGCGTCAGCTGACGACGCGGTTTGCACCCACAACGGCCGCTATATCGCCGGGAATCGGCGATATAGCGGCCGTATTACGTGCAAACCGGTTAGACCGCGGCAGGGACGGCTTCGGTTTCGGCGGCGTCCAGGGTGGGGACGTTGTCGCGCTTGGCGTTGATCGAGACGATGACCACGATCAGCGCTGCGGCGAGCATGAAGCCGCCGACCACGAACGCCACCCGGTAGCCGTGCAGGAAGCCTTCGAGCTGGAAGGCGACCTTGCCGGCCGCGCCCGGCGTGTGCGAGGCGAGGTAGCTCGTCACGGCGCTCGCGTACAGCGTGTTCAGCAGCGCCGTGCCCAGCGAGCCACCGATCTGCTGCGTGGTGTTCAGCAATGCACTCGCGACACCCGCGTCTCGCGGCGCGACACCGAACAGCGCAAGGTTCGACAGCGGGACGAAGACCAACGCCATGCCGACGCTCATTACGATCTCGGCCGGCAGCACGTGCGTCAGCCAACTCGAGTCGGCGCCGAGCTGGGTCAGGTAGAACAACCCGGCAGTGGCCATCACGAGGCCGGTCACCATCAGCGGCTTCGGGCCGGTGCGCGGCAGCAACGCCGACGCCAGACCCGCAGTCACGATGATGCCGAGGCTGAACGGCAGGAACGCGAACCCGGACTTCAACGGGCTGTAGCCCATATTGATCTGGAAGTAGTAGGTCAAGAACAGGAACATCGCGAACAGCCCTGCGCCGACGAGCAGTGAGGCGAGGAACGAACCGCCACGGTTGCGGTCGACCGCGATGCGCAGCGGCAGCAGCGGATGGCTGGTGCGCATCTCGACTACGACGAACCCGACCAACATCACGACCGACAGGAGGAGCAGCGTCAGCGTGCTCCCGGACAGCCAGCCGACACCCGGCTTGGCCGCCTCGGTGAAGCCGTACACCAACGCGGCGAGCCCGCCGGTCACCAGCACGGCGCCCGGGATGTCGTAGTGCCGGTCGCCGTCGGCGCGGCTCTCGTGCACGGTCGGCAGCGCGGCGAGCGCTGCGGCGATCGCGATCGGGACGTTCACGAACAGACACCAGCGCCAGCTGGCGTACTCGGTCAGCACGCCGCCGAGGATGAGGCCGAGCGCGGCGCCACCGCCGGCGATCGCGCCGTAGACGCCGAACGCCTTGGCCCGCTCGCGGGCCTCGGTGAAGGTGACGGTGATCAGCGAGAGCGCGGCCGGCGCGAGAAGTGCGGCGAAGGCACCTTGCAGCGCGCGCGCACCCAGCAACATGAATTCGTTCTGCGCGGCACCGCCCACTGCGGACGCGGCGGCGAATCCGAGCAGGCCGATCAAGAAGATCCGCTTGCGGCCGACGAAGTCGGCGATGCGGCCGCCGAGCAGGAGCAGGCCACCGAACGCCAGCGTGTAGGCCGTGACGACCCATTGCCGGTCGGCGTCGGAGATGCCTAGGTCCTGCTGCGCGCGGGGCAGCGCGATCGTCACGATCGACGCATCGAGCACCACCATCAGCTGGGCGATGGCGATGACCGCCAACGCGAGCCAACGGCGCGGATCCGGGGTGTTGGTTGATTGCGAGATCTTGGTCGAACCGACCGGTGTGCTGGTCGTACTACTCACGACTTCCGTCCTGTTCACAGTTCTGAAAACCCTTGAAAACCTCGTGCGGGCGTCTTTGCTACCCGCCACTCAAAGCGTCCCAGCAGCGTGCGAATGCATTTCATTCCCGCCTATCGGCGTTGCGGGCGAAATGCTGCGTCAGCGCGACGGCGTTGTGACACGGATCGCAGCGGCGACCTTGAGCACCGTCGCGTCGGACCAGCGCGGTCCGATCACCTGAAGCCCGACCGGCAGTCCGTCGCGTCCCATGCCGATCGGTACGCACGCCGCCGGCAGTCCGGCCAGGTTGGCCGGCAGCGCGAGAGCGCACCACGCATCGAAGCTCGCCGGCACCGGCCGACCGTCGATCGACGCGGGAGCGGTCCGGCCGATTGCGAAGGCGGTCGTCGGCATGGCGGGGGCGAGGAGCACGTCCACGTTCTCGAAGAACTCGTCCCAGCTCCGTTGAAAGGCGGCCCGTTCGTGCTGCGCGTCGAGGTACTGGTGCGCGCTCGTACTCGCGCCGGCCAGCACGATCTGCGCGGCGTCGTGACCGACGAGGTCGGGGTGCGCTTCCAGGACGGGGCCTTCGGACGCGTATCCCTCGGGTAGCGCGATGCGGTCCCAAAGGGCGGTCGGGTCCTCGGTGTCGGGGTGTCTCCACATGACCGAGACATCGAGGCTGTCGACTGCCGCGGCGAACGCGGCACGGACATCCGGGTCGACGTCGCTGATGCCGAGGTCGGACGACGCCGCGATGCGCAGACCCTCGAGCGACAGATCGGCTACTGCGGCGAGGTAGTCGGCCGGCGGTCCCGGGTAGCTCAGCGGATCGGCCGGCGAGGGCCCGGCCATCACCGACGTCGCCAGCGCAAGATCACGGGCCGACGAGGCGATCGGACCCGTCGCCGACAAGGTGGGCCAGCCGCGGAAGCCGGGCATCTTGGGGATGAGTCCGAAAGTCGGCTTGAGCCCGTACGTGCCGCAGAACGCGGACGGGATGCGGATCGACCCGCCGCCGTCCGTCCCGACCGCGAGCGGCACCATGCCGGCCGCGACCGAGGCGGCCGCGCCACCGCTCGATCCGCCACTGGTCCGCTCGAGGTTGTGCGGATTGCGGGTCGTGCCGAACAGATCGTTGGTGGTGACTCCGCGATAGCAGAACTCCGGGTTGTTCGTCTTGCCGACGACGATCGCTCCGGCGGCGATCAGCCGCGCTACGCACACGCAGTCCTCGTCCGCCACGAACGAGGCAAGTGCACGCGAACCGTTGGTGGCCGGCAGGCCACGCACCCACACGTGGTCTTTGATCGAGACCGGCACGCCGGCCATTGGTCCTCGCACGATGCCTGCATCTACGGCGTGTGCCCGCTCGAGCGCGGCGTCAGCCGTCACCACGGTGAAGGCATTGATCGCATCGTCGACCTCGGCGATCCGATCGAGTGAGCGCTGAACTGCCTCCACGGCTCGCAACGATCCATCGCGGATCGCTGCCGCCGTGGCCCAGGCGTCGCGCGTCACGGCTCCCGATGCTCGTGTGCCGCAGTCTCGAGCTCGGCTGCTTCAGCGTCGGCGACCCGCCTCTCCGCCTCGAGGTCGATCGAGCGGGAGAACAGCCAGTAGAGGATGCCTGCGACCGGAAGGCCGATGAAGAACGAGATGTCGGCGCCGTCCAGCGCTTTCGCGACCGGGCTCTCGTACAGGGTGCCGGCAGCGCTGCTCACGTTGAAGAACGGCACCATCGCTGCGAAGCCGAGGAGATAGGCGAGAATCCCGCGCCATCCCCAGCGGCCGTACATGCCGTGGGGCTTGAAGATCTCGGCGATCGCGTAGTGCCCGCGTCGCACCACGTAGTAGTCGACCAGGTTCACCGCGGTCCACGGAATGAACAGATAGAGGATCAACAGCAGGAAGTTGTTGAAGTTGCCGAGGAAGTTGCTCGACGCGGTGAGTGCGCCGATGAGCGATAACGCCGCGGTCAGACCTATGGTCAAGACGCGCACCGACAGCGTCGGCCGAACACGCTGGAACGAGTCGATCGCACTGATCAGCGTCAGCGAGCCGCCATACATGTTGAGCGCGGTCACCGAGACCAGCCCCAGCGTCGCAAGTACCAGCACGATGTCTCCGAATCCGCTGAAGACGTTGTTCCCCGCCGCGAGCATCTCCGCGATACCGGTGTTCGAGAAGTCCTTGCCCGCCCAGGCGGCCAGCACGGAACCGACGATCATCATCCAGCCGCCACCCAGCGCGGATCCCCAGAAAGTCCAATAGAACGTCTTGCGGACGGTGACGTCAGGCGGCAGATACCGCGAGTAGTCGGAGACGTATATGGCCCAGCTGATCTGGTAGCCGGCGACGACCCCGAACTGTCCTAGGAACGGCGCTGCTCGGAACGTCCCGACATCGAAGGTTCCCGGCGGGTAGTGCAGGAAAAACAGGCCGATGGTGAAGATCCCGAAGATCAGCAACATAGCGTAAGTGAGGAATCGTTCTGCGCGGTGGATGATGTCGTAGCCGACCAGCGCGATGACGAATGCCACGACGGTCACTATGACGACCCACAACTTCACCGGCGCCTTCGCTGTCGCGTGCATCGCGTCGCCGGCCAGAACGCTGTTGAAGACGTTGAAGCCGGCGTACTGCAGGTAGGCGAACAACCACACGAGAAGCGCACCGATGTAGCCGAATTGCGGCCGCGACTGGATCATCTGCGGCAGTCCGAGCTGCGGACCCTGTGCGGAGTGGAACGCCATGAAAAGCGTGCCGACGAGCACTCCGACGACGATCGAGAGGACCGACCAGAACAGCGACGCGCC
>DASXJN010000028.1:0-4500 GCA_036497365.1 Jatrophihabitantaceae bacterium
GACGTCGAGGATCACCTTCGCGTGGATGTAAAGCGCCGTGCTGTTGTTCGGGTACAGGTGGATCTGCGCGCCCGCTGCTTTGAGCTGGTCGAAGGCCGAGTCGTAAGAGCTGTTCGCCGTCATCGTGATCTTGACACCGACGCCGGCCTTGGCCTTGGCGACCAACGCGTTGGTGACGGCGGGGTCGGCCATCTCCTCGTTCTCGACCTGCAGCGTGCTCGTCGCGCTGTTGATCACCGAGAGGAGTGAGGTCTGCGAATCGGTCGGGCTCCACGTCAGGTTGTCGCCGTCGCCGGGCGTGATGGTGGCGCCGGTGTAGTCGGCGTTGAAGACCTTCTCGATCGCGTGGACGTCGATCAGATTCGTGTCGAGCACGGCGAAGTCGCGGCTGGTGGCGTAGTACTGGCTGGTCAGGTTGCCGCTCATGATCGCGGACTCGACGTCGTCGATCGTGATGGTCTTCTGGTGCGTCGCCGCGTACTTGGTCGCCGCCCAGACCGTCGGCACGCCGTTGGCATTCAGGTAGTTGTAGGCCGTCGTGTTGTGCGACTTCTCGCGGTTGACGTCGAGGATCACCCGCACGGTCACCCCGCGTGCGGCCGCGTTCGCCAGGTCGTGCTCGGCAGTCGTGTCGGTCAGCTCATACATCGTCATGTCGAGCGTCGTCGTCGCCGAGTTGATCAGTGAGTAGATCTGCTGGTACTTGTCCGCCGGCTCGGTGACGAGGTGGTACTTCGTCGACGAACTCATCGGCGCGATCCTGGTCGCAGCGGCGGCAGGGGCCGTGACGGCGACCGCGGCAGCCGCAACGATCAGCAGGGGGAGCACAAGACGGCGGGACGGCGACATTGCCGGGTTCCTTCCAGGGCGGGCGGAGCGGGTGCCCAAGTTGTACCAGTCAAATCGGGCATTCAGGATCAATTGCGCGAGAATTCTTGGCGGCCCGGGGATGCCTGTCTCTTCGGAAGAGGCTCTTGCGTCCTGTCTGATGCAAAGTGCGGTGCGTGCGGTGACTGTTGTGACTGCTGAGGCAGCAGATATCGAGCGAGCCGACGCTGTCCACAGGACGGCCTTGTTCGAGTAGTCATTACCGGCTGGTCACGCATACGATCCCGAGAGTTACGCGTATGGGGCATATCGGGTAATTCGGGGAGGGAACATGCCGACCGCTCGGACGATCGTCGAGAGCGAGGTGCGTGAACTCGTCCGCCGCCGTGCGCTCGACCCGGCTGCCGATCCCACCGCGGTCCGTGCCCTGATCGACGAGGCGGTCGCCGACTACCTCGACCGCGCCACCACGTCCCAACTGCCGCCACTGGGCGACCGGGCCGGCGTCTCGCGGGCGATCCTTGACGCCATCGCCGGGTTCGGTCCGCTGCAGCCGTTCCTCGACGACCCGGGTGTGGAAGAGATTTGGATCAATGAGCCGGGCCGGGTGTTCATCGCCCGCCGCGGCAGGTCCGAGCTCACCAACCTGATCCTCACCGCCGACGAGGTCGCCGAACTGGTCGAGCGGATGCTGCGCAGCACCGGACGGCGCATCGACCTGAGCACGCCGTTCGTCGACGCGATGCTGCCCGACGGATCGCGCCTGCACGTCGTCATCCCGTCGATCACTCGCCAACACATGGCGGTCAACATCCGCAAGTTCGTCCTCGGCCTGACGTCACTTGACGAACTGATCAGCATCGGGTCGATGCCCGAGCACGCAGCACGCTTCCTCGAAGCGTCGGTCGCCGCCGGTCAGAACATCCTCGTCGCAGGCGGCACCCAATCCGGCAAGACCACGCTCCTCAACGCGCTGTGCGGCGCGATCCCCGGACGCGAGCGCGTGATCACCGTCGAAGAGGTCTTCGAACTCCAACTCCCATTGCCCGATGTCGTCGGCCTGCAGACCCGCCAGCCCAATCTTGAAGGTACCGGCGAGATTCCGCTGCGGCGATTGGTGAAAGAGGCGCTGCGGATGCGCCCGTCCCGGCTGATCGTCGGCGAGGTCCGCCAAGAGGAATGCCTCGATCTTCTCATCGCACTGAACAGCGGCTTGCCGGGCATGTGCACCCTGCACGCAAACTCGGCGCGCGAGGCGTTGATGAAGATGTGCACGCTGCCGTTGCTGGCCGGTGAGAACGTGTCGGCCTCGTTCGTCGTGCCGACGGTGGCCACCTCGATAGACATGGTGGTGCACCTCGGTATGGATGCCGCCGGCCAGCGCCGGGTGCGCGAGATCGTCGGCGTCACCGGACGGGTCGAAGGCGACGTCATCGAGACGACCGACCTGTTCACACTGCAGCGCGGACGGCTCGAACGAGGCGACGGATACCCGCCGCACCCCGAGCGCTACGAGACGGCGGGCATCGACCTGGCCACCACCCTCGGACACCGCGTGGCCGCGGTCCGCGAGGCCTGACGTGGGCGCCTTCGTCGGACTCCTTCTCGGACTCGGGCTGCTGCTGATCTGGCGCAGCGGCCCGCGTGCACCGCAAGGAGGTCGGTCGAGAACGCGCCGCAGCACCAGCGAACTTCTGCGGCAAGCCGGTGTCGAGGGTGTCGGTCCCGTACAACTGTTCGCCGCGCAGGTGATCTGCACGCTGGTCGCGGTCGGCGCAGTCCTGCTCATCACCTCGACGGTCAGCGTCGCGCTGTGCTTCGGCGTATTCGGGTTCTTCCTGCCGATCGGCATCCTGCGCCGGATGCGCCGTCGCCGCCTGGTCGCGTTGCGCGAACTCTGGCCGGAAGCGGTCGACAATCTCGCATCGGCCGTCCGAGCAGGCATGTCACTGCCCGAAGGACTGGCCGCACTCAGCGAGCGCGGCCCGATCGAACTCCGCCCGGCGTTCCGCCGGTTCGGCACCGCCTATCGCGCCAGCGGACGGTTCGGCGAATGCCTCGATGCGCTGAAGGACGACCTCGCCGATCCCGTCGGCGATCGAGTGTGCGAGACGGTGCGCGTGGCACGTGAGGTCGGCGGCAGCGACCTGGGCACTGTGCTGCGTACGCTGTCGGAGCTGCTGCGCTCGGACGCCCGCACCCGCGCCGAACTCGAGACCCGACAGGGTTGGATCGTCAACGCGGCACGCCTCGCCGTCGCCGCGCCTTGGCTGGTGCTGCTGCTCCTCGGCACGCAGTCCGAGACGCTCACCGCCTACGACACGCCGAGCGGCACGCTGCTGCTCGCGATCGGCGCTTCGGTCTGCTTCGTCGCGTACCGGATCATGCTGCGTATCGGGCGGCTGCCGGAAGACCGGCGGGTGCTGCAGTGAGTCTGTGGCTGCTGGGTGCGGTACTCGGCGCGCTGGCCGCGATCGGCGTGATCATCGCGGTGCGTGCAGCTCCGCCGCTGCGTCCGATCCGGCTGGTCGACCGCGTCGCGCCCTATCTCGGCGATGCACCCCGGCCGTCCCGTCTGCTCGCGCAACCGTCGGCGAGCGCGACTCCGTTCGCGGTCGCGCGGCGGCTGTTCGGCCCGGTGCTCGGCGACGTGGTCTCCTTCCTCGACCGGACGGTCGGCGGATCCGCGTCCGTCCGTCGTCGACTCAACGGATTGAGCAGCCGGCTCACTGTCGAAGAGTTCCGCATCGAACAGGTCGTCTGGGGCACCTGCGCGATGCTCGGCGGCGGCGCGCTCGTCGCGCTGGCCGGCTGGGCGCGCGGAAGCATCGACCCGATCCTGGTCGCGATCGTGGCGATCGCCGGGCTGCTCGGCGGCGTACTCGGCCGTGACTGGTATCTGTCGCGGCAGCTGGAACGACGCGAGGCGACGATGTTGGCTGAGTTCCCCGTGCTTGCCGACCTCCTCGCGCTGGCCGTCGTTGCCGGCGAGGCGCCGCAGGACGCGTTGCGGCGAGTGTGTCGCCTGACCGGTGGTGAGTTGGCCCGCGACATCACCGGCGCGCTGTCACGCGCGAACACCGGCGTACCGCTCACGACTGCACTGACCGACGTCGCCGAGCGGACGACGCTTGAACCGTTCGCGCGGTTCATCCAGGGCATCGTCGTCGGGCTCGAACGTGGCACCCCGCTCGCGGAGGTGCTGCGCGCACAAGCCGTCGACGTGCGCGAGATCGGCAAGCGCGCCCTGCTCGAAGCCGGTGGACGGAAGGAAATTTCGATGATGGTGCCGGTGGTCTTTTTGATCTTGCCGGTCACTGTGCTGTTCGCGTTGTACCCAGGCCTGTTGACGCTTACGTCGCTGGCCCACTGAGGAAGGGAAGGGCAACATGCTGGAGTTCCTGGCGATCTGGCTGACCGCTGCGACAGACCGGTTCCGTGGCGAGGACCGCGAGCGCGGTGACGTGCCCGGGTGGGTCATGGTCACCGTGATGTCCGCGATCCTCGTTGTCGCAATCCTGGGTGTGTTCGAACCGCAGATCAAGCTCGCGGTCACGAGCGCGATCGACTCGGTCAGAGGCAACTGAACGAATGCGCCGGGCCAGCGATGCCGGCGCGGCTGTAGTCGAGTTCGTCCTCATCTCCGTCCTGCTCGTCCTGTTGTTGTTCGGG
>DASXJN010000029.1:0-2421 GCA_036497365.1 Jatrophihabitantaceae bacterium
ACCCAGCGCCGCCAGTGCGGGGGACGGACGGGCCGCGATCGCCCGTCGGGCGGCGTCGAGGCCCGCGAGGGCCTTCTCGGCCAAGTCGTTCATCTCGGGTGGGCCTCCTGGGTCGCGCCAGTATGCCGCACCGGATCAGACCAGTCGGTCGACCGCGCCGTCGAGGGCATGATCCAGTCGCTGCAGCTTCCGCAGCGCGGGCCGGGCGTCTGATCCATCGGGCGAGGCGGGCCGGTGCCACGTGCGCCAGCCCGTCGCGGCCAGAAACGCGATGCCGAAGTAGACGTACCAGGCCGAGAGCAGGATCTGCCACCAGACAAAGTGCAGTTCGACCCCGTTCTTGTGCGGCACGTACCAGATCACGAACGAGCAGAACACCGCGATGCACGCGGCTGCCCAGACCCGCGACCAACTGACGAGCAGCACGCCGATCGGGATGCACCACACCCAGTGATGGCTCCACGAGATCGGTGACACGAGCAGGCCGGTGACGGCGCAGGCGCAGGCTCCCCACGGTTCGCCGAGCCGACGCGAACTCGCCGTCGCGATCGCCAGGCCGAACACCAGCACGACCGCCGCGACGACGAGTTCCACCGGACGAGTCTCAGTGGCGTGCAGCAGGCGGGTCAGAAGGCCGCGGGTTGTCTGGTTCGCCGCGTTCTCGAGCCGGCCGACGCGCGAGGAGTCGAACAGGTACCTCGTCCAGTAGGCCCAGGTGCCGTGTGCGTCGAAGATCGCCGAGACGGTGATGGTGACGGCGAAGGCGGCGATCGCGGTGGCCGCCGCGCGGAACCGCCGGGTGACGATCAGGTACACGACGAAGATCCCGGGCGTGACTTTCAGCCCTGCGGCGACCCCTATCCCGATTCCCTTGTACCGATGCGAATCGGGCCGCGTCAGGTCCCAGAGGACGAACGCGAGTAGGGCGAGGTTGACCTGCCCGTAACCGAAGGTTGTGTAGACCGGCTCGGTCCAGATCGCGATGCCGGCCGCGACCAGCACAGCGCGGATCGTCCACACCCGGTCGCGGCGGCCGAACACGAATCGCACCGACAACGCGCAGACCACGAACACGACGCCGAGGTTGACCAGCACCGACAGGATCTCGCCGACGACGATCGGCACGAATGTGAACGGCACGAAGCACAGCGCGGCGAACGGCGGGTACGTCGCGTAGGTGCGCGGATACGGGATGAGCTGATACAGGTCGTCGTGGTGCCGCTCGACCATGCCCTCGGCGCGGTAGACCTTGAAGTCGTAGTAGGACGCCGGTGCGACGATCGTGCGCTGCACGATCAGGTAGCCGAACGAGACAACGACCGCCACGGCGATCCACCTTCGGTATCCGTCGACCATGACGGCTGCGCCGATCGAGTCGCGCCAGCCACGCGCGCGAGCCCGCAGGTCGTTCACCGGGCGTGGCTGTCGCTCGCGGTGCGCATGATCTCGGCGAGGCGGGCCGCCCGGTCGCTGGTGAAGACGTCCTCGAGCAGCACGGGTTCACCGTCCGGCCCGGCCAGCGGCATGCGCCAGTTCGGGTAACCGGCGGTCGCGCCGGGCTGGTTCTGCGTGCGGCGGTCGCCCACAGCATCGGTGAGCGCGAGACAGCGCAGCAGGGACGGGCTGAATCCGAGCGCGCGGTACAGCGCGACGACCGTCTCGTCTCGATCGGCGTCCGGCGCGAGCAGCCCGCGGTCGCGCATCGCGGACAGCCAGGCTTCTCGCTCGACGCGGTCCGAGTCGACCTCTTCCTCCAGAGTGCGCACCAGCAGGCCCAGGTCGTTGCGCAGCCCCACATGGTCGCCCGCCAGGTATCCCGCGGTTGGCGGCAGGTCGTGGGTGGTTACCGAGGCCAGGCAGTACTCGCGCCAACGCTCCGGGGCGAGCGGGCCGCCACCGCCGTCGTAGTCGAACTCGAACCAGAGCACCGACGTGCCGAAGATGCCCCGGTTGCGCAGATAGTCGCGGGCCCACGGCTCGACCGTGCCGAGATCCTCGCCCACGGCGACTGCGCCGGCCCGATTCGCCTCCAGCGCGAGGATGCCGATGGCAGCGTCGTGGTCGTAGCGCACGTAAGTGCCCTCGGTGGCTGCCTTGCCGGCCGGGATCCACCACAGCCGGAACAGCCCGATCACATGGTCGACCCGCAGCCCTCCGGCGTGCCGCAGCGTGTTGGCGATCAGATCGCGGAACGGTGCGTAACCGAGCTCGGCCAGCCGGTCCGGGCGCCACGGCGGCTGGTTCCAGTCCTGCCCGGTCTGCGCATACGCATCGGGCGGTGCGCCGACGGTGATGTCGCGCGCCATCTCGTCCTGGAAGGTCCACGAGTCGGCGCCGGTGGGACTGACGCCGACCGCCAGGTCGTGCATGATGCCCAGGGCCATTCCGTAGCGCCGCACCGCAGCTTGCGCTTCAGCGAGC
>DASXJN010000030.1:0-12093 GCA_036497365.1 Jatrophihabitantaceae bacterium
TGAGGCATCCGATCCGGTCGGGCTGATCGACGCGCGCGACCTAGCGCAGTTCGCGCTCAGCGGCGTCGCCGGTGCGTTCGACCTGCCCGGCCCGACCGGGCGTGACACTCGCGCCGATCTCATGGCCGCGTGCACCGGGGCGACCGGCGCCGACGCGACATTCACCTACGTCAGCGACGATTGGCTCGACGCGCAGGACGTGCAGGCGTGGACCGAGATCCCGCTCTGGGTGCCCAAGGCCGAGGCGCCGGGCGTGTTCGTCGGGCACAGCGAGGAGTCCGAAGCCGCCGGGCTGCGCTGGCGACCGCTGGCCGACACCGTGGCCGACACCTGGGCCTGGCAGCAGACGGTGGACGCCTGGCAGCCTTCCACCGCGACTCCCGGACTCGACCCGGGTCGCGAGCGCGAGCTGCTCGCCGCCTGGCATGCGCATTGACCGATCATCTGGCGCTGTGGTCGTCCGAAGCGTGGCGGACAGCAGCGCTGGCCTGGCTTGATGCCCGGCTGGACGACGTCGGGGCGTTGCGGACCGGCTCGCCCACCCAACCGCGAGTGCGCCCGTGGGCGACCGTGCTTTCTGCACCGACCACGCTCGGCACGGTCTGGCTGAAGGCGATGGCACCCGGCACGGCGTTCGAAGCGCGGCTCTACCCGCTGCTCGTCCGGCTCGTGCCCGAACACGTGCTGCACCCGCTTGCCGTCGACGTCGACCGTGGCTGGTTGCTACTGCCGGACGGCGGGCCATCCGTCCACGACCGGCTGACCGGTTCGGCGCGCACGACGGCTGCCATCGCGGCGGTTCGGCAGTACGCCGGACTGCAGCGCACCTTGGCGCCGCACGTCGACGAACTTCTCGCGATCGGCGTCACCGACATGCGACCGCCGGTCGTCCCGCAGCGCTGGGAACAAGCCCTCGCCTGGGGCGGCGAATTCGCCCGTCCCGTGGTGCGCACGCTGCGTCCGCAGATCCTCGAGTGGGCGCGGCGGCTGGCCGACGCGCCCGGTGCGCCGAGCCTGGACCACAACGACCTGCACCACTACAACCTGCTCGGCGATGTCGGAACCATCCGGTTCTACGACTGGGGCGACAGCTTCGTCTCACACCCGTTCGCCAGCATCGCCGTGACCCTGGAGTTCACCGAGCCCGACGACCGCGCTGCGGTGCGCGACGCGTTCCTGGACGAGTACGCCGATCTGGGAACGCACGACGAACTCGTCGAGATCGCGGTCGTCGCGTGCCGGCTCGCGCAGATCGCGCGAACGCTGGCGAACGCCCGTGCCTACGACGGCGTCACCGACCCGGATGACGCGGACCCGGCGGAGTACCTCGACAAACTCGCTGAGGACGGCGAGGGGTCGCAGAGGTCCCGTTCGTAGACTCGCCAGGTGCACGTACTCGCGAGCCCGATAGCGCCGGACCATCTGCTCAACAGCTTCGGCGTGCTCGGGCTGGCCATCATCCTGTTCGCCGAGTGCGGGCTGCTCATCGGCTTCTTCCTGCCCGGCGACACACTGCTGCTCGCCGCGGGCATCGCGCTGGCCGTCGGGACGATCCACACCTCACTCGCCGCGTACCTGATCGTGGCGCCGATCGCCGCGATCCTCGGCAACCTGGTGGGCTACCTGATCGGCCGGCGTGCCGGGCCGATGGTCTTCGACCGTCCGAACTCGCGGCTGTTCCGTCCTGAGTACGTGACCCGGTCGGAGCAGTTCTTCGAACGGTTCGGTTGGGCGACGGTCTTCCTGGCCCGGTTCGTGCCGATCGTCCGCACCGTCGCGACGGTGATGGCCGGTGTCGGCAAGATGCCGTTCGGCCGGTACGCGGTCGCCACGATCGCGGGCGGCATCGTCTGGGCCGACGGTGTCCTGCTGCTCGGGCACGCCCTCGGCCACATCGACTGGGTGCGCGCACACAAGGGTTGGCTCGACTACATCGTCGTGATCGTGGTGATCATCGGCCTCGTCCCGACAGTCGTGCACTGGGTCGCAGCGCGCCGCCGCAGCCGTTCTGCCGACCGCACCTGATCCCTGCGGTTGCGCGATTTGGCCCCGCTGCAGGGAGACACGCCGTGCGTGACCCTGCAACGGGGCCAAATGTCAGACCAGCTCGGGTTGGAGCGTCTCGACGGACGGTGCCTTCGAGACGACGGTCGCGGTGGCGCCGGCGTCCGGAGCAGTGCGCCGGATCAGCACCCAGCCCGCGATCACGCCCGCCGCCGCGATACCGGCCGCCAGCCACAGCGCGTGGTGCATGCCGACCACGTAGGCGTGTCCGTCCACGACCATGCCCGTCGGCACGAGCGCACCCAGCAGCGCCACACCGAGCGCGATGCCGGTCTGCCGCGACGCGTCGTTGATGCCGGCGGCGAGCGCCTCCTGACCGGCCGGGCTCTCGCGCAGCACCAGCCCGCTCATCACCGGATTGAACAGACCGCAGCCGATCATGCTGACGACCTGCGCCGGCAGCAGCATCCACCAGGACGAGTGCTCGTCGGCCATCAAACCCAGACCGAGCCCGACCGCGACGAACGCCAGACCGACGATGAGCACCGTCTTCTGATCGATCCGCTTGAGCACGGACGCCGTCGCCCCCGCGACCAGGAAGTTCACCGTTGTCGCCGGCATCCACGATGCCCCGGCCTCGATCGGCGTCAGGTGCAGCACGTTCTGCAGGTAGAACGTCAGATAGACGAAGATCGCGAACAGTGAGGACGAGATCGCGAACGCCGCGATCTGGATGCCGCTGAACGACCGGTCCGCGAACATTCGGGGCGGCAACATCGGCTCGGCGATGCGCATCTGCGACACCACGAACGCGACGCCGAGCACCAGCGCGCCGGCGAATTCGGCGAGCGTGCTGGTCGCCGTCCAGCCCGTCACGTTGCCGCGCAGCAGCGCGAGGATCACGAGGAACAGCGCGCCGCCGGAGAGCAGCTGGCCGATCCAGTCGGGACGGCGCGGGTGCGGGTCACGTGACTCGCGCACCGCGAGCGCACCGAGGAAGCACAGCACGCCGATCGGCAGGTTCAGCAGGAACACCGAGCGCCAGCCGAACCAGCTCGTCATCGCACCACCGAGCAGCGGGCCGACGGCGAACGAGGCGCCGATGGTGGCGCCGTAGATCGCGAGCGCCTGCGCACGCTTGGTCCACTCCGGATACGCGGTACCGAGCAGCGCGAGCGAGGTGCTGAACATCGCGGCCGCACCGACACCTTGCACGGCACGCGCGATGTCGAGTTCGACGATGGTCGTCGCCGCCGCGCACACGGCCGAGCTGATCGTGAACAGCACCAGCCCGGCGATGAACAGCCGGCGCCGGCCGAAGCGGTCGGCGATCGAGCCGGCGGTCAGCACGGTCGCGGCGAGGGCGAGCGTGTAGGCGTCGATGATCCATTCCACGCCGTCGATACGCGCGTGCAGATCGAGTGCCACGCGCGGCAGTGCGCTGTTGATGACAGCGATGTCGAGCATGAGCATCGCGGTTGCGATGCAGACGGTGAGCAGCGTCCGTCCGGGACGCGTTGCGTGTTGTGCATACATGGTGTGCTCCCAGATCTCGTTGGTCTGGGAACACGGTCGCGTCCGCCGCTTACCTGCGGCTTGGCATCGGCTTGCCGGCGGACTTGGCGCCGGGCGATCGGGGCGTTTCGGTCAGCCGCAGTGCTTCTTGAGGCTGTCCGGTGGATCGAGGTGCATACCGAAGAAGGTCAGGTCGCAGTTCTTCGTATTGATCTTGTGTTCGATCGACGAACGTTGCTGCCAGACGAACACGGCGGCCAGCACGATGATGACGGCGATGATGATCCGTCCGACGATCGCGGTGATGATCAGACTGAGCACGATCCCGATGACGATGAGGGCGATGATGATGCCCACGCCGATCTTGGTTATGTTGCCCGCGTCGAGCGCCGCTACGTGCTGCATGAGCGGAACGATAGCCTCAAATCGTGGACGCTCCTCCTGAACTGCCCCCCGGTGGGCTCCGTGTCGTCGCGCTCGGCGGCATCAAGGAAATCGGGCGCAACATGACGATGTTCGAGTTTGCGGCCAACAGCGGTAATCGGCTGTTGGTCGTGGACTGTGGCATGTTGCTCGGCAAGACGAACTCGCCCGGCGTCGATCTGACGCTGCCGGACTGGTCGTACTTCGCCGGCCGGCTCGACGCGATCGACGCGGTGGTGCTCACGCACGGCCACGAGGATCACATCGGCGCCGTCCCGTACCTGCTGAAGGAACGCGCGGACATCCCGGTCTACGGCTCGCGGCTGACCCTCGCCCTGGTCGCCGCCAAGCTCGATCAGCACCACGTGCACAACCCGGACCTGCGGCAGGTCCGGGAGGGCGAGCTGACCGACGTGGGCCCGTGGGGTCTGGAGTTCTTCGCGGTCAATCACTCGATCCCCGACGCGCTCGCGGTGGCGATCCGCGCCGGCTCACAGACCGTCCTGCACACCGGCGATTTCAAGATGGACCAGACGCCGCTGGACGGCCGGATCACGGACCTCAACGGCTTCGCCCGGCTCGGCGACGAGGGTGTCGACCTGCTGCTCGCGGACTCGACCAACGCCGAGGTGCGCGGCTTCATCCCGTCCGAGCGCGACGTCGGCGTCGTCGTCGAGGACGTCATCGCCAAGGCGCACGGCCGCGTGATCGTCGCGTGCTTCGCCTCGCACGTGCACCGGGTCCAGCAGGTGCTCGACGCGGCGGCCGCGGCGGGGCGTCAGGTCGCGCTGGTGGGACGTTCGATGGTGCGCAACATGGGCATCGCGCGCGACCTCGGTCTGCTGCATGTGCCGGACGGCCTGCTCATCGACCTCCCGCTCGCCGAACAGCTGCCGTCGCGACGCGTGCTCCTCATCTCGACCGGTTCGCAGGGTGAACCCCTGTCGGCGCTATCGCGGATGGCCAACCGCGATCATCAGACGATCCGCATCTCGGCCGACGACACGATCCTGCTCGCGTCCTCTCTGATCCCGGGCAACGAGACGTCGGTCGGCCAGGTGATCAACGGGCTGTCGCGGCTCGGCGCGACGGTGGTGCACAAGTCGATGGCACTGGTGCACGTCTCGGGGCACGCGCCGGCGGGCGAGCTGCGCTATCTGCTCAACGCGGTTCGTCCCCGCAACCACATGCCGGTGCACGGCGAGTGGCGGCACCTGCGCGCGCACGCAGCGATCGCGCGCTCGACCGGCATCCCGGACGAGCGGATCATGCTCGCCGAGGACGGCACCGTGGTCGACCTCGTCGACGGCCTCGCCACGATCAGCGGCAAGATCCCGGTCGGCTACGTGTATGTCGACGGGCTCGAGGTCGGCGACATCGGCGACACCACGCTGAAGGACCGGCGCATCCTGGGCGAGGAGGGCTTCCTCTCGATCCTCGTCGCCGTGGATCTGGACGCGGGCAAGGTCGTGTACGGGCCTGAGATCACCGCGCGCGGCTTCTCCGACGACCCGGACGCGCTCGAGCCGATCAACGCCGAGCTGATCGAGGTGGTCGAGCGCGCCCTGGTCGACGGCACGCGCGACATCGACTCGCTCCAGCATCTCGTGCGTCGCACCGTGGGGCGCTGGGTCGATCGCGAGTACCGCCGCCGTCCGATGCTGATGCCCATGGTCGTCGAGGTCTGACCCTCCTTCCGATGATCATGCAGAAATGCACGTCATAGCGCTAATCCGTGCATGATCATCAAGCGCGGTGACTAGTGTCGATGAGGTGACCGCGAGTACTGCTCCGCTGCGACCGGGCGTCATCTCGCCCCGGCGTGACGTACCGGGACGCATCACCCGTCCGCACTACGTGAACGCCAAGGCGGGCACGCCCGCCGACTACGACGACCCGATGGTCAAGGACCCCGACACGATCGCGCGCATGCGCGAGGCGGGGCGCATCGCGGCGGACGCGACGATCGAGGTCGGCAGGCATGTCGCCCCCGGCATCACCACCGACGAGCTCGACCGCATCGGCCACGAATTCATGATCGAGCGCGGTGCCTACCCGTCCACCCTCGGCTACAAGGGCTACCCCAAGTCGTTGTGCAGCAGCGTCAACGAGGTCATCTGTCACGGCATCCCGGACGACCGCCCGCTGCACGACGGCGACGTCGTCAAGGTCGACATCACCGCGTTCAAGGACGGCGTGCACGGCGACACCTGTGCGACGTTCTACGCCGGCGACGCGAGCCCTGAGGTGCGTGACCTCGGCAAGCGCACCCACGAGGCGATGCTGCGGGGCATCAACGCGATCCGTCCGGGCCGCCCGATCAGCGTGATCGGCCGGGTCATCGAGTCCTACGCGAGGCGGTTCGGCTACGGCGTCGTGCGCGACTACACCGGCCACGGCGTCGGCTGGTCGTTCCACACCCGGCCGACGATCCTGCACTACGACGAGCCGCGCGCGACGACGATCCTCGAGCCCGGCATGACCTTCACCGTCGAGCCGATGCTCACCCTCGGCGGCGTCGACTGGATCTCATGGGACGACGACTGGACGATCCTCACCAAGGACGGCTCGTGGGTCGCGCAGTGGGAGCACACCGTCGCGGTCACCGACGACGGTGCCGAGGTCCTCACCCTGCCGAGCAGCTGAGGCTCAGCGCGCGCTGCCCGCCAGATGGTCGGCCAGCCGCAGGCTCAGCGCGACCAGGGTCTGGGTCGGGTTGGTGTGCCCGCCGGTCGCGAACACCGAACTGCCCGCCACGTGCAGGTTGGCCACGCCGTGCACCGTGCAGTCGGCGTCGACGACGCCGTACTTCGGCTCGTCGGCCATCCGGGTCGTGCCCATGTGGTGCGGGCCGCCGCCGATCCGGGTGCGCCACTCCGGGTCGAGCGGACCGAGTTCCCCCCACCCGTGCGTGTCGACGGCCTCCCGGAACAGCTCGAGCACCCGCTCGGCGTTGGCCAGCTCCGGCTCGGCGGCCGTCCAGTGCAGGTGTGCCAGCGGACGACCGAACTCGTCGCGGTGCGCACTGAGCTCGACCCGGTTCTCGCGCCGCGGCGGTTGCTCACCGCGGTACACGACCAGCTGGGTCGGATCGTCACTTCCGGTCGGAACGTCCTTGGTCGCGAACCCGCGCACCAACCGCGGCAGGTGGGTGACGACGGCTTCGACCGCGCTGAACCGACGGATCCGTTCCGCGAGCACCCGCAGCCGGTAGTCACGCCGCACGAAGGGTGGTTCGCCGACGTACCAGGTCGGGCCGAGGGCAAGGGAAGAGGTGAACAGTTGCTCGGCCTTCTGCACGTCGTCGGACGGGACGAGGGAGCGCACCAGCCGCGGCCAGGTCGACATCTCGTAACTGGTCCAGCCCATCAGCTCGCCGGACGGGACGAGCCGGGCCAGCGGCGCGTGGACGTGTTCCATGAAGTACCGGCCGATGACGTCGTGCGGGTTCGGCACGTCGGAGGCCAGCAGCAGCCGCGCGTTCTCGATGCCGCCGGTGGCAATGACGACGTGCCGCGCGGTGAGCGTGCGCGCCGGCTTGCCGAAACTGCGCACCTCGACCGAGCGGACGGCTGACCGGTCGGGGGTGAAGCCCAGCCCGGTCACGGTCGTGTTGAGCAGGACGACGATGCGCTCGTTGTCGCGGAGCCGGCGCGCGTAATAGCTGCCGAAATCGACCTTGGGGCTGAGCCGGTATTGCGCCACGCGGAATTCGTCGAGATCCGGGGACGCTTTCGCGCTTTGTACCGATTCGGGCAGATCCAACAACGTGGCGGCCTGCTCGAAATAGGGCACCAGGTCGTCCCAGGAAAGCGGCCAGCCGCTGTGTTCGACCCACGGCCGCACGGCGAGGTCCAGTTCGTCCAGCGCCCGGGAGATGCCTCCCCAGCGGCTGCCGCTGCCGCCGAACATCCGCACCCGGACGTTCTGCAGATCCCAGTACGGCGAGCCGGACGGATGATCGACGAGCATGCGCTGGTTGCGCATCGTCGGCCAGCGCCCGCCCGCTTCGACCAGGCCCACCAGCAATCCTCGATCCGCCAGTCGCGTGGCAATCGACAGGCCGGCCGGTCCGGCACCGACGACGCAGACGTCGAAAGCCGAGGGAACCGAGGCCGCCACCGCGCGACCGTCGATGATCACCGCCGCACCTGCGATCCGTTGCCCCAGCGCACGAATCCGCGCAAACCCGAATTACCGGACCGAAACGCACAGCGTCTCGCCGGAAGTTGTCCGGATTCCGCGGTCAGAATTGCTCCTCGTTTCTGTCCGATGCTAAATTCCTGTTAAGCGGGGACGCCCACTGTTAGTCAAGGACCCCCGCCATGTCGAACCGACTCGTGACGCGAGTTTTACCCGTGATCGCTGTGTTGGCTCTGATTATTGTCAGCGGTTTAACGAGCAGCGAACCTGTTCGACACGCTCCTGCCCACTCGATAGCTTCAGGTCGTGTCGGACATCGGGTTTGGGCGCTGTCCAACCCGGCCCGACGCAAGCACATCGTGCACCGTCGGTGGCATCACCGTCATCACGGTCCGCACCATCCCTCGCCGTCGCCCACCCACTCGCCGCGCCCGACACCTACCCCGACGTCACCGGCTCCCGTCGCACCCACGCCCAGCGCGACGCCGACTCCGACGCCCAGCTCTGCGGTGCCGAGCTCCAGCCCGCCGGCAAGCTCCACTGCACCGGCACAGCCTTCGTCCGTGCCGGTGTCTTCTGCGAGCCCGTCCCCATCCGAAAGCCCGACTCCATCCGAAAGCCCGACTCCATCGGACAGCTCGACCGCCTCGGGCAGCCCGACGATGACCGACTCCCCGACCGACCCGCCGTCGTCGAGCCCGCCACCGACGCCCACCCCGACCGACCCCGGCCAGCAGCCGGTGACCGCCGACTACCCGATGCCGACCGGCGACCTGCCCGGCTGGCGGATGGTCTACGCCGACGACTTCCTCGGAAGCCGGCTCAACACCGACAACGCCTGGTCGCTCTACGACAACGGCCCGGTGCCGTCGAACCCGCAGACGGCCTACTGGTCGCCGGACCAGGTCTCGGTGCAGAACAGCATGCTCACCATCTCCGGCGCGCAGAACTACGCGGTGTCACCCGACGGCCGGATCGTCACCGAGGGCCTCGGCCTGTGGAAGCTCCCGCCGCAGACCTACGGCAAGTGGCAGATGTTGGTGCGCATCGACGCCTGCCCGCAGGTGAAGTACGCCTGGCTGCTGTGGCCCTACGACGGCCAGTGGCCCGGGCACGGCGAGATCGACTTCGCCGAGGACGAAGGCGGGCTGCGCACCAGCACGGTCGCGTCGGTGCTCTATCAGAAGCCCGACGGCTCGGCCGGGACGCTGCCGCAGAACCGGCTCGCACCGTCGCGTCCGATGTCCGACTGGCACGTCGTCGGCGTGGAGTGGACCCCGCAGTCGGTCAAGTACACCCTGGACGGTCAGGTCTGGGGCACGGTCGACTCGTCCGAGGTGCCCTCGAACCCGATGACGTTCGTGGTGCAGACCGAGAGCAAGGTCTATCCCTCGCAGATCCCGGCCGGATTCACCTCGTGCAACGCACAGTTCGGCTGGGTCGTCCAGTACGCGATGAACCCCTAACCACCCGCTTGATTTGGTATCGAGTTACCAGAACGATCATGAAAATCTGGTCGGTCGATACCAAATCAAGTGGGGGCTAGATGTCGCGCAGGGTCTCGATGCGCGCGCCGAGGAGGTTCAGCCGGTCGGCCAGCGCCTCGTAGCCGCGCTCGATCACGTACACGTTGCGCAGCACGGACGTGCCCTTCGCCGCCAGCATCGCCAGCAGCACGACGACCGCGGGTCGCAACGCCGGCGGGCAGATCACCTCGGTTCCCGACCAGTGCGTCGGCCCTTCGATGTAGACCCGGTGCGGGTCCATCAGCGTTACCCTCGCGCCGAGCTTCGACAGCTCGGTCAGATAGACCGCGCGGTTCTCGTACACCCAGTCGTGGATCAGCGTCGAGCCCTCGGCCACCGCCGCGATCAGCGCGAAGAACGGCACGTTGTCGATGTTCAGACCGGGGAACGGCATCGGGTGGATCTTGTCGTGCGGCGCGCGCAGCTCGGACGGGTGGACGGTGAGATCGACCAGGCGGGTACGCGCGTTGGCCGACACGTACTCATCGGTGCGGTCGTAGCGCAGCCCCATCTCTTCGAGGATCGCGAGCTCGATCTCCATGAACTCGACGGGCACCCGGCAGACGGTGAGCTCCGAGGAGGTGACGATGGCCGCGGTCACCAGGCTCATCGCTTCGATCGGATCCTCGCTCGGCGCGTAGTCGACGCTGCGGCAGATGCGCTCGACGCCGTGCACGGTCAGCGTGGTCGTGCCGACGCCTTCGATCCGGATGCCCAGGGCCTGCAGGTAGAAGCACAGGTCCTGGACCATGTAGTTCGGGCTGGCGTTGCGGATCACGGTGACTCCGGGCCGTCCCGCCGCGGCCATCAGGGCGTTCTCGGTGACCGTGTCGCCACGCTCGGTCAGCACGATCGGCCGGATCGGCGAGACGGAGCGGTCGATCACGGCGTGGTACGAGCCTTCGGTCGCCGTGATCGTCATGCCGAACGGGCGCAGCGCGATCATGTGCGGCTCGACGGTGCGGTTGCCGAGCGCGCAGCCACCGGCATAGGGCAGTTCGAAGGAGTCGAGCCGGTTCATCAGCGGCGCGAGGAACATGATGATGCTGCGCGTACGCCGGGCCGCTTCGAGATCGAGGTTGGCCAGGTCGAGATGGTCCGGCGGGATCAACTCGAGGTCGTTGTCGGAGTTGAGCCACCGCCAGCGCACGCCGATGCTCGCGAGCACCTCGAGGATCCGGTTCACCTCTTCGATGCGCGCGACCTTGCGCAACGTGGTCTTGCCGCGGTTGAGCAGCGAGGCGCACAGCAGCGCGACGCCTGCGTTCTTGCTCGTCTTCACATCGATGGAGCCGGACAGTTGCATGCCGCCCACCACGCGCAGGTGCATGGGCCCGGGGGTGCCGAGCGAGACGATCTCGGAGTCGAGCGCTTCGCTGATGCGGTTCAGCAGGTCGAGGCTGATGTTCTGATTGCCCCGTTCGATGCGATTGATCGCGCTCTGCGACGTGTTGAGCCGCTCGGCCAGCTGGCTCTGCGACCAGCCGCGGTGCCGGCGCGAGTCACGGATCAGCGTGCCGATGCGTTGCAGGTAGTGCGCACCCTGGTCCTCGCCGGGGGGCGCGGGCTGCTGCGTAGTAGTCACGAGAGCACACGTTATCTCACATATGACGTTGAGTTGCGCACCCGCTCAGCCCCCGGCGGTTCCATGGCTCTCATCCACGTCACAGGACGGGACGAGAGGCCAGCGCTGTGTTCAGTCGCCCCGGTGCCGCAGTTTGCGCACCGCTTGCCCGATCGGCGCGAGGTCGCCGCGGTGCAACCCGACGAACTCGCTCGGACGGGCATGCGTGCGGCGGTAGGCGAAGTACAGGTTCGACGCCCCGAACACGGCGTTGCCCGCCAACGTCGCCCACGCCGCACCGATCGCGCCGGTCGAAGGCACGGCCGCGACGAGGACGGCCGCGTTGACGATCGCGCCGAGGATCAGCCCGACACTCCGCAGCTGCGGGAATCCGCGCGCGACCAGCAACGCGCCGGCCACCGTCCCCGGCACCATGATCACCAGCGCGCCGGCGAGGATCCAGATCAGCTGCACGGACGGACGGAACGCGCTGCCGAAGAGCAATGGCACGAGCACCGGCGCGAGCGCCGACATCAGCAGGCCGAGCGCCAGCGTCGCGAGCGTCGCCAGCCGCGAGGTGCTGTACGCACGCGAGTTGTCGTTCGACGCGGCATCCGCGGCAAACGTCACGTCATGCACCGCGTTCACGACGATCAGCAGGATCTCCGACACGTTGACCGCAACGACGTACAACCCCAGTTCGTGCACGTTCGACAGCGGCGCGACGACCAACTGGTCGAGGCGCAGCAGCAGGATCCCGCCGATCGAGCCCAACCACACCCGCCGCCCGTACACGTACACGTCCTGCACCGTCGCCTTGATCTCGTCGTCCGATGCGGGGACGGACGGACGGTGCCGGCGACCGATGAGCACGTACACCACACCGCCGAGCACCGGCGGCGCGGCAATCGACAACAT
>DASXJN010000031.1:0-5993 GCA_036497365.1 Jatrophihabitantaceae bacterium
TGACCCCGTTGTTGTCGTAGGTCTTGAGTTCGGCCTCGTTACCCCGGCCGCAGCACGTGTAGTACGGCGACGCCTCGAGGATCACCGGCACCTTGAGGTGGCGCGCTGCGGCCCCTCGCGGTCGGATGATGTCGAGCGCAACGCGGTCGGGCTTGCCGTTGTCGTCGCTGTCGGTCGAGGTCTGCACCCACACCGATTCGTGAATGGCGCTCTTGTACCGGAACACCGGCGCCGTGCGCCCGTGCTTGACCCACGGTCGCTGCGCGTCGTGGTGCCGCATCGGCGTGGCCGCCGACTGCTGGGCACCGGCGGTGACAGCGGCCGTGACACAGACGAGTACCGCCAATGCGCTGAGCCCACGACGCATGGGACGTCCTCCCTTCGACGGCGGACGACACTGATGATCGGCCAGAGTGAGCGGGCGGCGCTATCGCGATGACGTCCCGAAGTCTAGACTGAACGCTCAGTCAAACGCGATGGGGGAGCGGCGATGTTCGGGCTCGGCGAGGACGATCTGCGGCTGCAGCGTGCGGCCCGCGAGTTCGTGGACGAGCTCATCCCGTTCGAGGTGCAGGCCGAACTCGCCGGCGGCGTGCTGCCCGAAGAGCAGGTGCGCAAGCACTCAGCCGAGGCGATGGCGCGCGGGCTGTACGCCACGAACATGCCGAGATCGGTCGGCGGCCCGGGCCGCTCGATGCTGCAGCAGGTATTGGTACAGGAGCAGGTCGGCCGGGTGACCAACGGGATCGCCTGGGTGATGCACACGCCGCCGGCCTGGTGGGCGGAGGTCGCCACCGACTTCCAGAAGGAGCGCTGGCTGCTGCCGGCGGTGCGCGGCGAGCGGCACGAGTGTTACGCGATCACCGAGGAGTTCGCCGGCTCGGACGTCGATGCGATCGCCGCGACCGCGAAGCGCGACGGTGACGACTACGTCGTCAACGGCGTGAAATGGCACGTGACCTCGTACAACGTGGCCGACTACTGCTTCGTGCAGGCCAAGCTCGACAGTGGCGAGCATGTGCTGCTCGTCGTCGATCTGCCCTGGCCCGGCGTCGAGGTGGTGCGCACGCCGTCCTACATGCACAACATCCCGGACCACCACCCGATCGTGTCGTTCACCGACGTGCGCGTGCCTGCCTCGCATCTGGTCGGCAGCGAGGGTGAGGGCATGACCTTCGCGCACGACTGGTTCCGGTTCGAGCGGATCATGGTCGCGGCGCGCTGTGTCGGCGCGGCGCAGCGACTGCTGGACGAGGCCACCGAGTTCGCCGCGCAGCGCGAGGTCGGCGGACAACGGCTCGGCGATTACCAACTGGTCGCCGGGATGCTTGCCGATACCGCGACGGAACTGTTCGCTGCGCGGTCGATGCTCTACGAAGTCGCCCGGTCGGTGGACGACGGTGCGGACCGCAAGCTGCTGCACGGGCGTGCGTCGATGATCAAGCTGTACTGCTCCGAGATGGCCGGGCGGGCTGCCGACCGGGCGGTGCAGATCTTCGGCGGCCGCGGTTACATGCGCGAGAACGTCGCCGAGCGGATGTACCGCGAGCTGCGTGTCGAGCGGATCTGGGAAGGTGCGAGCGAGCTGCAGCGCGTGATCATCGGGCGACAGCTGCTCAATCGGGGAGCTCGAGCTCTACTCGAGGGTTAGAGTCGCGGGATGGCACAGCTGATCTATTCGGCCATCTGCTCGCTCGATCTGTACATCAACGACGCCGCCGGCTCGTTCGAGTGGGCGGCGCCGGACGAGCAGGTGCACGCGTTCGTCAACACGCAGGAGCGTCCGCTCGGCACCTACCTGCTCGGACGCGGCATGTACGACACGCTCAAGGTCTGGGACACCCTCGGCGCAGAGCCCGACGCCTCGCCGGCCTCGATCGAGTTCGCCGAGATCTGGCGGTCGGCCGACAAGATCGTCTACTCGGCGACGCTGGAGTCGGTCGAGACGAAGCGGACCAGGCTCGAGCGCGAGTTCGACGCGGCCGCGGTACGGACCATGGTCGACGCGGCGGATCGGGACGTGAGTATCGGCGGCGCCAGGCTCGCGGCGGCCGCATTGCACGCCGGCATCGTCGATCGGATCGACCTGTTCCTCAACCCGGTCGTCGTCGGTGGCGGCACACGTGCGTTGCCGGACGACGTGCACGTCGACCTCCACCTGCGCGATTCGCACCGGTTCGACAACGGCGTCGTCTATCTCAAGTACGCCCTCTCGAGTTGAGCCGCGCCTGACCCGGATTCGCTGCGCCAAGGGGCAAGCCAGGTTGCCCCTTCCGGTGGTAGTTTCTGTGCCCCAACTGAGGGAGCGCTGTTATGCGCCGATCCGTGCTCGCGTTCGCCGTCGTCATCAGCGTGACCTTCATCGTCGCGCCCGACGCCGGGGCAGTCGGGCCGGGCGGCTGGAGCCACGTCGGTGTCGGAGCGACCAGCAGTATGCCGTCGCTCGACGGGCATGTGTACGCCTTGAATTCGCAGGATCCCGGCGTGCTGTACGTCGGTGGCGACTTCACGACGGCCGGCGGTCATCCGAAGGCGAAGCGCATCGCCCGCTGGGACGGCAGCGCGTGGAGCGCGCTCGGCAACACGCCATTGACGAATGGCTCCGTCCTCGCGATCGCCTATCACAACGGCAAGGTCTATGCCGGCGGCACCTTCCTCAATGCCGGCGGGCACGACAACGCCGACTTCCTCGCAGTGTGGGACGGGTCGACCTGGGCGCCGTTCTGCAACTCCACGAACAGCGACCCGACCTTTGGCGGCTCGGTCGATGCACTGCAGATCATCGGGAACACGCTGTATGTCGGCGGGTCGTACCAGAACGGGGCGGGCATCGACGCGGCCGACTACCTGCTGGCCTGCGACCTGACCACCGGCGCGTCCAGTGCAACGGTCGACAACGACGGTGACTTCGAGGGCGCGGTCTATGCGCTGACCGCCGACAGCAACGGGACCTTGTACGCGGGTGGGCAGTTCATCAACCTTGACAACATCCCAGCCGCTGACCACGTAGCCGCCTATGACGGCGGATGGCATGCGATGGGTGCCGGGCCCGACGGTGGCGCGGTCGACGGTTACGTCCGCAGCCTCGCCGCACATGGCACGGATGTCTATGTGGGGACGGACGCGGTCGACGTCGCCGGGATTGCGCGGGCCGATCACGTGGCCAGGTGGAACGGCACGTCGTGGAGCGCGATGGGTGCGAACACCGCCGGTGCCGACGGCTGGTTCCCGACATCGTCGTTCATCAATGCGCTCGCCACGTACGGGTCGCTGGTCATCGCGGCCGGCTCGTTCCAGAACGCGAACGGCGTAGCGACCGCAGACGAGATCGCCTACTTCGACGGCACCAAGTGGCGGCCGATCGGCTCGGATGGCACCGGCAACGGACCGTTGCCCGGCGCGGAGAGCGCGCTCTCGATCGTGAACGGCATCCTGTACGCGGCTGGCAATTTCACCACGGCCGGCGGTGATGGCCTCGCCCGGTCTCTGGCGGAGCATTCGCTGCGGCTACCCGACAACACGATCGGCAGAACACGCACCGGGCACTTCGTCGGCAACGGTGTGTACAGCGCAACGGGTGCGGGCGAGGCAAGGACGCTGACGATCAAGCGGGGCAAGACCAAGAGCTGCTACGTCAAGATCCAGAACGATGGGCTGGTCGCTGCCTCGTTCACGATCTCGGGCCACGGCGACGCGCATGGCATCGAGGCGCACTACTTCCGGGGCAGCACGAACGTCACAGCGGGCGTCCGGGCCGGTACGTACTCCACCGCCAGCATCCCGGCGCGCAGCTTCGTCCTGCTTCGGGTCAAGGTGAGCGTCGCGCACTCGAGCGCGGATTCGACCACCTTCGTGGTTACGGCAAGGTCGACTGCCGGCTCGCCGCCCGATGCGGTACGTGCCCTCGTCACGGCGACCTAGGCGTCGTCCTCGTCGTCGCGGGCCAGCCAGGTGGCCAGCCGCTCGATGGCGGTTTCGAACTCGGGGTTGAGGTCGACGAAGGCCTGTAGCCGGCCGGCCAGCCATTCCAGGCTGACGTCTTCCTCGCCGCGCCGAGCGGCGAGTTCCTCGATCCCGCGGTCGGTGAAGTACATCGGTTACGCGAAGGCGGACGCGACGATCTCGCGCTGCTGGGCCTCGTGCACCGCGACCGACCCGACCGCCGGCGAGGCGGAGGCACGGCGGGTGACGCGCAGCAGCTGCCGTCCGCCGAGGTGCTCGGGCAGGTTGAGCGCGATGAACGGGTACCCGCCCTGGTTCGCCGGCTCCTCCTGCACCCAGACGATCTCGGCGTCCGGGTACCGGTCGAACACGGCACGCAGCTCGTCGACCGGCAGCGGGTACAGCTGCTCGAGCCGGACGATTGCCACGTCGTCGCGCTCACGTTCCTTCCGCCCGGCGACCAGGTCGTAGTAGACCTTGCCGCTGCAGAGCAGCACCCGTCGCACGTTCGATCCCGCGCCCGAATCGGGCAGGACGGGCTGGAACGTCCCGGTCGTGAAGTCGTCCAGCTGGCTGACCGCCGCCTTGTGCCGCAATAGCGACTTCGGCGTGAACGCGATCAGCGGCCGCCGCACCGGTGAGAGTGCCTGCCGTCGCAGCAGGTGGAAGTAGTTCGCCGGTGACGAGCACATCGCAACGGTCATGTTGTTCTCGGCGCACATCTGCAGGAACCGCTCGGGACGACCGGTCGAGTGGTCCGGACCCTGTCCCTCGTAGCCGTGCGGCAGCAGCAGCGTGACCGCGCTGCGCTGGCCCCACTTGGCCTCGCCGGACGCGATGAACTCGTCCACGATGGTCTGCGCGCCGTCGGCGAAGTCACCGAACCGCGCCTCCCAGCACACGAGCGCGTCGTCGCGGACGACCGAGTAGCCGTACTCGAAGCCCATCACCGCGAACTCCGACAGCAGCGAGTCGTAGGCCATGAACGTGTGTGGCGTGTCGGTGAGCGTGCGCAGCGGGGTGTACTCGTCGCCGCCGTTGCGGTCGATCAGGACGGAGTGCCGCTGCGTGAACGTCCCACGCCGGCTGTCCTGGCCGGACAGGCGCACCACCCGCCCGTCCATGACGATCGCCCCGAACGCGAACAGTTCGGCGGTAGCCCAGTCGACGTCGCCGTTGCTCGCCATCGCGATCCGGCGATCGATCTGCGGCTTGAGGCGGGGATGGATCGTGAACCCGTCCGGCGGATTCGCATACGCGTCGGCAATGCGCTTGATGACCTCGATGCCGACCGCCGTCGTGACCTGCTGCGACGGCGATTCCTTCTCGATGTCGGGCTCGGGCGCGGACTTGCCGGACGCGTTGCGCGTCTCGACGAAGACCTTCTCCAGCTGGGTCTGGAAGTCCTTCAGGGCAGCTTCGGCGTCCTCGAGGGTGATGTCACCGCGTCCGACGAGTGCCTCGGTGTAGAGCTTCCGGACGCTGCGCTTGTTGTCGATGATGTCGTACATCAACGGCTGCGTGAACGACGGGTTGTCGGCCTCGTTGTGACCGCGCCGCCGGTAGCACACCATGTCGATGACGACGTCCTTGTTGAACTCGCGGCGGTACTCGACCGCGAGCTTGGCGACCCGCACGCATGCCTCGGGGTCGTCACCGTTCACGTGGAAGATCGGCGCGGCGATCATCCGCGCGACGTCGGTCGAGTAGAGCGACGAACGTGATGCCGACGGCGAGGTCGTGAAGCCGACCTGGTTGTTGACCACCACATGCACGGTGCCGCCAGTGCGGTACCCGCGCAGTTGCGACAGGTTGAGCGTCTCGGCGACTACGCCCTGACCGGCGAACGCGGCGTCACCGTGCATCAGCACAGGGAGCACGGTGAACGCTGCTTGGCCCTGATTGAGGACGTCCTGCTTGGCGCGCACGATGCCCTCGAGCACGGGGTCGACGGCTTCGAGGTGGGACGGGTTGGCCGTCAGCGAGACGGCGATCTCCTTCCCGTCCGTCGCGTGGAACGTGCCCTCGGCGCCGAGGTGGTACTTCACGTC
>DASXJN010000032.1:0-1852 GCA_036497365.1 Jatrophihabitantaceae bacterium
CGATATCGAGGCGGTGCTCGACCATTTCAGCGACGACGTCGTATTCACCTCGCCGGTGGCCGCGCGTGTGGTGCCCGAGAGCGGGGGAGTGGTGCGCGGCAAGGCCGTGCTGCGCGACTACTGGACGACAGCATTGAGCCGGCAGCCCGATCTGCAGTTCGAAGTCGTCGGCGTCTATCGCGGCGAGTCGACGTTGGTGATCAATTACCGCAACCATCGCGGCGAGCTCGTCAACGAGGTGCCGACCTTCGACGGTGATGGCCTGGTGCGCGTCGGCCACGGCACATATCTGGAATAGCCCGTCGAGATCGTCGTTCCTGCGTGTTCTACCCGGCACTTTCCCGGCGAATTGTCGGTTTGGGCTTTTACGTCAGCGTAAAGGGACAGACTTAGACGAGGGTGCGGACGGAGGATGCAGTGGGGGATCCGAGCCAGCGCGTATCCAGCACGTCGGGTGCCTCGTTCGAGCTGGATTCGGGCGGGCCGGTGAAGGGTGTGGGCTCGCCGCGCACCCTGCACATGCGGCCTTCTGCGTCGTGGCTGCGACGTTTTGCCCACACGACGCCTGGTGTCGTCGGCATCATTGCGATCGCCGTCGCGGCGGGCTGCGTGATCGCCGGGCTCGTGTGCGGGGCTCAGCTCAACGGCCGGATCGCTGGGAGCCACGCCGTTCTCGACCGGTCAGAGCCGCTCGCCTACGCGGCGCAGAATCTGTACGCGGCGCTGTCGGCCGCGGATGCCGCCGCAGCATCCGCGTACCTCTCCGGCGGGATCGAGACAGCCGCAAATCAGGAGCGGTATCGGACTGCGTTGGCTGATGCATCAGAGGCACTGGCGGACTCGGCCGCGGGAGCGACCGATGTGGATACCCGCACTGCGATGGCGGACATATCGGCGCAACTGGCTGCGTACACGGGGCTGGTCGAGTCGGCGCGCGCCAACAACCGGCAGGGGTTCGCGATCGGGTCCGGGTACTTGCGGGAAGCGTCGTCGTTGATGCGGACCGCGCTGCTTCCCGGCGCCGAGAGGATCTACGTAAGCAATCTTGCGACGGTGGACGCAGAGCAGCGCGCGGTCGGCTCGACACCCACGGTCGCTCTCGTACTGCTCGTGCTCGTCCTGGTGGTGATCGGTGTCGGCTCGGCGATACTCATTCGCCGCACGAACCGGCAGTTCAACATCGGGCTTGTCGTTGCGGCGGCCGTGGTGCTGCTGGTGAGCGGGTCGATCGTCGTCGCCACCCGATTGGCGGCAAGCGTCATCGAGCACAGCCGAACCGAGGGCACGGCCAGGTTCGACCAGCTCGCGAAGGCTCGCATCCTGGCGCAGCAGGCCCGGACCGACGAGACCTTGCAGCTGATCGAGCGTGGCGACATCACGGTCGATGAAAAGTCGTTCACCGACCACATCGACCAGCTGCGCGCGCTGCTCGGCACGGAGCCGGCGGCCGCGTCGGACGGTGTCGCGAAATGGACTGAGAGCCACCGCAAGCAAGTGGAGCTCTACCTGAGTGGTGATTACCTTGGCGCTGTTGCGCAGGCGATCGGCACCGAACCGGACCGTTCTGCAACGCAGTTCGCCGCCGTCGAACGTAGCTTGCGTGACGAGATCGAGGGAACGCGTGCCACGCTGCGCGATCGCGTTTCCGCAGCGGGCGCATGGCTGGCGTGGAGTCCAACGGGGACGCTCGTGCTGACGGTCGTCGCCGCGGCGGCGGCCGTCATCGGCCTGTGGCCGCGACTTAAGGAGTTCCTGTGAGAGCTCGAATCATGATGGCGCTGTTCGTATTCGTTGTCGCTGCTGCCGGATGCGCATCCTCGCCGACACCGCCGCCGTCGGTGACCATCGCACC
>DASXJN010000033.1:0-10624 GCA_036497365.1 Jatrophihabitantaceae bacterium
GCGTGCTGGTGCCGGTCCAGCACTCGGCCTTGCCGGTGGTCGCGATGCCACACGCGCCCAGCGACCCGATCGCGATGCCGACGAAGGTGTCGCTCGGCGAACTTCCCACGTCGTCGCCGGTACCGAAGCATGAGACCGAGCCGTCGGTCTCGAGCCCACAAGCGATCGTGCCGGACATGGCGAGCTGGCTGAAGGTCTGCCCGCTCTCGGGATTCGGCTCCGTCACGTCGCTGCCCCAGCAGGTCACGTGCGAGTCGGTCTGCAGTGCGCATGCGGCGTGGGTGCCGACGGCGACCTGCGTGAACGTGCCGGTAGGCAATGGCGTCTGGGCGTCGCTACCCAAACACGCGAGCGTGCCGTCGGTCTGCACGCCGCACGCGGCGTCGTCCGCGACGCTCAGCTGCCGGAACGTGCCGGGCTGAGCACCATCGGTACACGTCACGGTCGAGTCGACGGTGAGCCCGCAGACATACGTCGCGCCGGCCGCGGTGCCGACCTCGACGGAGCGGAACGATGATCCGGTAAAGGTCGACTCCGGCGACGGATCGTCATCGCCCCAGCAGTGCATCGTCCCGTCGGTCTCGAGGGCGCACGCCTCGTTGGTGCCGACACTCACCTGGACGAACGTGCCGTCCGGCGCATCGTCGACGACGCTGTCCGGGCCGCTGGCGTCGTCCCAGCACGCGAGCGCGCCCTGGGTCCGGATCGCGCAGGCAGACGCGCTACCCACGCTGATCGACGCGAGCCCGGGCGTGGCGGCGGTGCCGATCAGTCCCGCCGACGCGGAGCGCGGTGCGAGCGCGGCAGCCGGCGCGCTGACGGCGACGGCGAACCCGGCGGCTGCCGCAAGAACAGCGACGAGCGCGCCGAAGCGGCGGAGGCGGGGCATCGCGAGCAATCTCCTTCACGTCGAGCCGGCCCGGACCCTATCTTGCGTGAGACAGGCGTTAGCCCGAGATTCGATCAAGGCAGCCTCCACATTTAACGGAGCTCGACTGTCCCTTTCAGTCCGGGCGCAAGAAAACCGAGCAGCCCGAGCCCTTCGGCCCGCACTGCTGGACGGGAGGCGCGCGGCAGGTCGAGACAGCGCACCGCCAACCGGGCATTCGTGGCAGTACGTTCGATCGTCCAGGCGGCCGCCACCCGACCGTCCACGAGCACGGACCCGGGCAGCACCCCGTTGTTCGTCTGCATCTGCGCGCGGACGTCGTTGTCGAACACGAAGCCGCGGTCGGCGTGGCTGAGCAGCAGGTTGTCGTAGTCGGGCAAGAACCGGGGCGGCGCAGCGACGTCGCCCGGCGGACGGGGCGCGTCGGGCAGGTCGAACAGCTCGCGGCCGTCCTCGTCGTGCAGCACGACCAGACGCGGACGCAGCCGGGCGACCACCTCGGCGAAGCCGGGCACGCGCGACCAGGTGACCAGGTCGGCAGCCGTGGCCGGCCCGAACGCGGCGAGGTAGCGCAGCGCGATGTCGTCCCACCGCGCGTCGGCGACGAGTGGCTTCCCGAGCCAGTGCTCGGCGGTGGTCAGCGTGGTCGTCCCGCTGCGGTCCCACAGCCCGCGCGGCGGGATCTGCACGAGCGGCAGCAGCGAGCGGGCCGCATGTGCGAGCGCGCGTGGTTCACGCTCGGGGAAGTGCTCGAGCAGCGCGGCGCCGAGTTGCTTCGGACTGCGCGGCTCGTCCTCGAGCAGTTCGCGCGCCTTGGCCGCGAGCGCGCCCTGGTCGAGCCCTTCGAGCGGACGACGCCAGACCGGCGACGTGAGCTCGCGCATCACGATCGGCTGCGTCAGCGGCCGCAAGAACAACGCATCGCGCCCCGACACGAGATGGATCGTGCTGCGCATCAGTGCGATGCGCACCGCCTCACGCGATTCGATGGCGCGCGACAGCTCCATCGGGTCGAAGCTGTCGAGACGTGACCACAGCGCGGTGTATGGGCTGCGCGGCGTCTGCGCCTGCATGCCGACCAGATGCTCGACCGCCTGCAGCGGCGGCATCGAGGCACGGTCGAGCAGCAGCTGACGTGCGAGCAGCGCACGATAGCGTTCGCGCGCGCTGATCTCCCTGCCGCTTTTGGCGGCAGGTCCTCGCATACGGGGGTTTGCCGCCAAAACCGGCGTCACGCGGTGTGCTTGTCGGCGACCTCGAGCGCCTCGTCCAGGATCGCCAGGCCTTCGCGCAACTCCTGCTCGGTGATCGTGCACGGCGGCACGACGTGCGTGCGGTTGAAGTGCGTGAACGGCCACAGCCCGCGCTGCTTGCACGCGGCGGCGAACTCGTTCATCGGTGCGGCTGCCGCGCCCGAGGCGTTGTACGGGACGAGGGGTTCGCGGGTCGCCTTGTCCTTGACGAGTTCGATCGCCCAGAACACACCGAGGCCACGCACCTCACCGACCGACGGGTGCCGATCGGCGAGCTTCGCGAGCTCGGGCCCGATCACATCGGTGCCCAGCGCGCGGGCGTGCTCGACGATGCCCTCTTCCTTGAAGATGTTGATCGACGCAACCGCCGAGGCGCACGCCAGCGGATGACCCGAGTAGGTGAGTCCGCCGGGGTACACGCGCTCCTGGAACGTCGCGGCGACCGCATCACTGAGGATCACGCCGCCGAGCGGCACGTAGCCCGAGTTGACCCCCTTGGCGAAGGTGATCAGGTCCGGCTTGACGCCCCAGTGGTCGACGGCGAACCACTCGCCGCAGCGGCCGAAGCCGGCCATCACCTCGTCCGAGATGAGCACGATGCCGTACTCGTCGCAGATCTCGCGCACGCCCTGCAGGTAGCCGGGCGGCGGCACGAGGATGCCGTTCGTGCCGACCACGGGCTCGAGAATGATCGCCGCGATCGTCGCGGCGCCCTCGACCATGATCGTGTCGCGCAGATGCTGCAGCGCGCGCTCGGTCTCTTCTTCCGGCGTGGACGAGAAGAACGCCGAGCGGTACGGGTACGGACCCCAGAAGTGCACGACGCCGGAGATGGCCGGCTCGGAACCCCATCGGCGCGGATCGCCGGTCAGCGTGATCGAAGCGTGCGTCGCACCGTGGTAGCTGCGATAGGTCGCGAGGATCTTGTGTCGGCCGGTGTGGAGGCGGGCCATGCGCACCGCGTTCTCGTTCGCCTCGGCGCCGGCGTTGGTGAAGAACACCGAGTTCAGGTCACCGGGCGCGACTTCCGCGATCAGCCGGGCCGCTTCGCTGCGCGCATCGTTGGCGAAGGACGGCTGGATGGTGCACATCTTCGCCGCGTACTCCTGGATGGCCGCGACGAGCTTCGGGTGCTGGTAACCGATGTTGACGTTCACCAGCTGCGAGGAGAAGTCCAGGTACGACTTGCCCTCGTAGTCGGTGAAGTACGACCCCTGCGCGGACGCGATCGGCAGCGGATCGATCAGCGCCTGCGCCGACCACGAGTGGAAGACGTGCGCCTTGTCGAGCTTCTTGACGGTGGCGGCGTCGGAAGGGATGCCGTCCAGTGCACTCATGGTTCGTCCTATCGGGTTCGCGGGAATCCAAGATCGATCGTGGACGTGGCGGGGTCGGGCCAGCGCGAGGTCACGACCTTGCCGCGGGTGTAGAAGTTGACGCCCTCCGGCCCGTACATGTGCGTGTCGCCGAACAGCGAGTTCTTCCAGCCGCCGAAAGAGTAGTACGCGACCGGAACCGGGATCGGCACGTTGATGCCGACCATGCCGACCTCGATGTCGAACTGGAACCGCCGAGCCGCCCCGCCGTCGCGGGTGAAGATCGCGACGCCGTTGGCGAACTGGTTCGCGTTGATCAGTTCGACGGCCTCGTCGTAGGTCTCGGCGCGAACGACGCACAGCACCGGGCCGAAGATCTCGTCGCGGTAGACCTCCATGTCGGGGGTCACCTTGTCCAGCAGCGTCGTGCCGAGGAAGAAACCGTCGGACGGCACGTCGGCCTCTCGGCCGTCCACGACGACCGCTGCACCGGAGGACGCGCCGGCGGCGATGTAGCCGGCGACCTTGTCGCGGTGCTCGCCGGTGATCAGCGGGCCCATCTCGGAATCTGGATCCATGCCGTCGCCGACGCGGAGCTTCGGCAGCCGGGCTGAGATCGCGTCGACGAGCGTGTCGCCGATGTCGCCGACCGCGACGGCCACCGAGATCGCCATGCACCGCTCACCCGCCGCGCCGTACGCGGCCGACACCGCGGCGTCCGCGGCCATGTCGACGTCGGCGTCGGGCAGCACGACCATGTGGTTCTTCGCGCCGCCGAGAGCCTGCACGCGCTTGCCGGCGGCAGTGCCCTTCTCGTAGATGTACTTCGCGATCGGTGTCGAGCCGACGAAGCTGACCGCCGCGATGTCGTCGTGCTCGAGGATGGCGTCGACGGCTTCCTTGTCGCCGTGCACGACGCTGAAGACGCCGTCCGGCAACCCGGCCTTCTTCCACAGCTCGGCGATGAGCATCGACGCCGACGGGTCCTTCTCCGAGGGCTTGAGGATGAACGCATTGCCGGTCGCGATCGCGTTCGCGGCCATCCACAGCGGCACCATCGCCGGGAAGTTGAACGGGGTGATGCCGGCGACCACGCCGAGCGGCTGCCGGATCGAGTAGACGTCGACGCCGGTCGCGGCCTGCTCGCTGAAGCCGCCCTTCATCAACTCCGGCACGCCGCAGGCGTACTCGACGTTCTCCAGACCGCGCGCGATCTCGCCATGCGCGTCCGCGAGCACCTTGCCGTGCTCGAGCGTGAGGATCTTGGCGAGTTCGTCGGCGTTGTCGTGCAGCAACTGGCGGAACGCGAACAGGATCCCGCTGCGCTTCGACAATGACGTGCTGCGCCAGTCCTGGGCCGCCGCCTTTGCGCTGGCGACCGCGGCACCGACCTCGTCCCTGCCGGCGAGATCGACCTCGCCGCTCTGCAGGCCGGTGGCCGGGTTGAAGACCGGCCCGGTTCGGCCCGAAGTGCCTGCGGTGCTCTTGCCGTCGATCCAGTGCGAGATACGGGTGCTCATAACCGACGACGATAGGAGCCGAACTATGTACCGCACAATAGTTCTTTTGCTACGTTACAAAAGTGCTGGAGGGTATCGGAGCGCGGCTGGACGAGCCGAGCGCGCGTGGGCTGGCGAGTGCGGTCAGCCGGGCCGTGCGCGAGGGTGCGCTACAGGTCGGTGACCGGCTGCCGCCGATCCGCACCGTGGCCGCCGAACTGGGCCTGTCGCCGACCACGGTGAGCGCCGCATGGTCGCTGCTCGCGCGCACCGGCGCGATCCGCACCGACGGGCGCCGGGGCACCACGGTCGCCGACCGGCAACGTCCCGGCACGCCGCGCTACCAGCGCGCCCTAGATCGGCGCACCTCGTTCCGTCTGGACCTGTCGACCGGCGTGCCCGACCCGGCCCTGTTGCCCGATCTGTCGCGCGTGCTCGGCGCGCTGCCCGACGCAGCCACACCCGGCAGCTATCTCGACGATCCGGTGCTGCCCGAACTGCTCGAGCTGTTGCGCGCCGACTGGCCGTTCCCGGTCGACGACCTCGCCGTGGTGGACGGCGCGATGGACGGCCTGGAGCTGACCACCCGCGTGCTCATCGGCTTCGGCGACCGGGTCGCCGTCGAGTCGCCCGGCTTCCCGCCGCTGCTCGACCTGCTGGACGCCAGTGGCGCCACGGTGGTGGGCATCCCGCTCGACGCGGTCGGCATGTCCGCCGACGCGTTACGCGCCGCCGGACGGGTGAGCGCCGTGTTCCTCCAGCCGCGTGCGCAGAACCCGACCGGGGTGTCGCTCACCGCGCAACGAGCCGAGGAACTGGCGCGGGTCACCCGGCGCTGGAACGCGGTCGTCGTCGAGGACGACTCGTCCGGCGCAGTGGCTGTCAGCGAGCCGGTGAGCCTGGGCCGGTGGTTGCCGGAGCGGACCGTGCACGTGCGCAGCTTCGCCAAGTCGCACGGGCCGGACCTACGGCTGGCCGCGCTCTCGGCCCCGATCGAGATCGCCGGGCAGATCACCGCGCTGCGCCAGCTGGGGCAGGGCTGGAGCAGCCGGGTCCTGCAGCGGCTCCTGATCGGCCTGCTCACCGATCCGGAGTCGGTTGCCACCGTCGAGCGGGCGCGCAGCGCCTACGCGGCTCGTCGCGCCGCGCTCGTCTCCGCGCTCGCCACGCACGGCCTAACCGTCGGCGGGACGGACGGCATCAACGTCTGGGTGCCGGTCGCCGACGAGACCGCTGCCGTGGTCGGCCTGGCCAGCCGCGGCATCGGCGTCGCGCCGGGCGCTCCGTTCGCCGTGCTGCCCACCCAGTCCCCGCACATCCGGGTGACGTCCGGGCTCCTGGCGGACGGCGTCGCGGAGGTCGCGGACGCAATCGCGGACGCTGCGCGCGGGTCCGTGCGCATTTCGGTGTGAACTCCCGCTGGACGCCACGCCGGTCCGTCCCGCACGATGGACGTCCGGCACACATCGGGAGGACCGATGGACACCAGCACGAGTCCCCGCGAACTCGAGGCCGTCCGGCAGCGCCGGGCCGAGCTGCGTGAAGCGCTCGTCCAGTTCCAGCGGAGTCTGGCCGACGGCGGGGTGGCCGCCGCGGTGAACCGGCTCGCGAGCGAGTTCGCGCTGCACGTCGAAGTCACCGAAGGCCCAGGCGGGCTGCACCAGGCGATCCTGGCCGGCGACCTGCGGCTGACCAACCAGGTGACGGCCCTCGCCGAGGAGCACGGGGCGATCGCGGCCGACATCGCGGCGCTGGCCGCCGCCCCTGACGCCCCGGATGCCGCCGAGCGCGGCGCCGCACTCGTCGACCGGCTGGACCAGCATCGCCCACGTGGCGCGGACCTCATCTATGAGGCATACGAGACCGACATCGGCGGCGGCGACTGACCTACTCGGCCAGTTCTTCCTCGAGATCGACGTCGTGTGCATGCACCTTGTCCGGGTGCAGGAACACGAACCGCTTGTACGACCAGAACCGGAACAGCGTCCCGATGATGATCGTGCAGACGTTGACTACCTTCACCGTGAAGCTCGCGTGCGCGTAGTGCAGCGGGTACACGAACAGCGCGATGACCAGCAGCGAGAACACCAGCGTGATCGCGTTGATGCCGAAGAAGAACGCGGTCTCGCGGCCGAGGCTGGTGCGGGCGCGATGCGAGAACGACAGGTAGCGGTTGCCGACGTAGGCGAATGTCGTCGACAGCACCGTCGACACGAATTTCGCCTTGAGCGCGCCGTCCGGGGCCAGCCAGGTGAACACGCCGATGTCGATCACGAAGGCGACCGCGCCGATCAGGCCGAAGGCGCTGATTTCCTTGAGCAGCACGCGCCACGAGTCGCGCAGATAGCTGCGCAACTTCGACGTGGGTGGGCTGGAGATCATCAGCGCGAAGCGTACTGCCGCAGCTGCTGAGAACACGCTGCGTTCTAAGCTCCCTATTTGTGGACGCCCGCACCGGACTGCCTGTCGTGGGCATGGTCGGCGCGGGGCAATTGGCCCGAATGACGCATCAAGCGGCAATTGCCCTGGGTCAGTCGGTGCGGATCCTCGCCGAAACCCGGGACGACGGTGCGGCAATGGTCGCTTCGGACGTCGTCGTGGGCGACTACCGGTCGCTGACCGATCTGCGGGCCTTCGCGGCGGGCTGCGAGGTCGTCACCTGGGATCACGAGCACGTGCCGAACGAGCACATCGCTGCGCTGGCCGCCGACGGGGTGGCCGTCCATCCGGGTGCCGAGGCCCTGCGCTACGCCCAGGACAAGGCCGAGATGCGTACGCGGCTGACCGAGCTGGGCATTCCGTGCCCGCGATGGGCCCGGATCGAGTCGGCCGCCGACCTGGACGAATTCGCGGGCCACGTTGGTTGGCCCCTCGTCCTCAAGGCGGCCCGGGGCGGCTACGACGGCAAGGGCGTCTGGGTCGTGTCGAACGCTCTCGACGCGGCCGCGGTCGTCGCGTCCGATACCCCGCTGATCGCGGAGGAGAAGGTGCCGATCGCACGCGAGCTCGCGGCGGACGTCGCCCGCTCGCCATGGGGCCAGGGCGCGGCGTGGCCGGTCGTCGAGACGGTGCAGGAGGACGGGATCTGCGTCGAGGTCGTGGCGCCCGCTCCGGCCCTGGCCGCGGAACGGGCGGACGAGGCGCAGCAACTCGCGCTGCGCATCGCCGCGGAACTCGGCGTGACCGGCGTGCTCGCGGTGGAGCTGTTCGAGACGACGGACGGCCGGCTGCTCGTGAACGAACTCGCCATGCGTCCGCACAACTCGGCGCACTGGACGATTGAAGGCGCGAGAACGTCGCAGTTCGAGCAGCATCTGCGTGCGGTGCTCGACTACCCGCTGGGCGCCACCACGATGGCGGCGCCGGTGGTCGTGATGGCGAACCTGCTCGGCGGCCCCGACGATGTGCTGCCCAAGAGCATCGACGAGCGCGTGCACCATTGCATGGCGCGCTGGCCGGCCGTGAAGATCCATCTGTACGGCAAGGGATTCCGCCCGGGCCGCAAGGTCGGGCACGTGACCGCGCTCGGTTCGTCCTTGATGGAGGTACGCGCGCGGGCGCGCGCGGCGGCCGACTATCTCGCGAACGGGGATGTACATGACTGAACCGGTGGTCGCCGTGATCATGGGCAGCGACTCGGACTGGTCGGTGATGTCCGAGGCCGCCGATGCGCTGCGCGAGTTCGACGTGCCGTTCGAGGCGCACGTCGTGTCGGCGCACCGGATGCCCACCGAGATGGCGGACTACGCGCGCTCGGCGGTCGAGCGCGGCCTGCGCGTGATCATCGCCGGCGCCGGGGGAGCGGCACACCTGCCGGGCATGGTCGCCTCGATGACGCCGTTGCCGGTGATCGGCGTGCCGGTGCCGCTCAAGTACCTCGACGGGATGGACTCGCTGCTGTCGATCGTCCAGATGCCGGCCGGGGTGCCGGTCGCGACCGTGTCGATCGGCGGATCGCGTAACGCCGGCCTGCTCGCGGTACGGATCCTCGCTTCGTCCGACCCCGAACTTGCGCAACGGATGATCGTGTTCCAGGACGCGTTGCGCGAGACCGCTCGCCGCAAGGACGAGGCGCTGCAACAGAAGTTGTGAGCCGAACCTCTGGGCACAAATCGTGAGCCGGACCCAACCGCGCGACGACTCCGCGGGTAGATCAGGTGTGGAGGCAATAGCGGAGCGGACGCTCGCGAACTGCGACAGGGACACCTTCGCCGGGTTCGTACGTCCGCATTGGGATGTCATGGCGGGTCTCGCCCGGCGGCTGGCGCCGCCAGGGCAGGACGAGGACGCACTGCAGGACGCGCTTGCGGCCGCGTGGCGCAAGCGCGCGCAGTTCGACCCGTCCCGCGGAGCTGCGCGGAGCTGGCTGTTGGCGATCGTCGCCGACCAGGCCTACAAGGGACGGCGCCGATTGCGTCCGACCGAGGACCTGGTCGACTTCGCGGCCGAGTCGGTCGACCGCGAGGTCGACGTCGACCTGCGCGCGGCGTTGCTGCGCCTGACCGAGCGACAGCGCACAGCGGTCGCTCTGCACTACTACCTGGGGCTGCCGGTTGCGGAGGTCGCGATCGTGCTGGCGTGCAGCGTCGGGACGGTCAAGTCGACCCTGGCCGACGCGCGGACGCGACTGCGGTCGCTGCTCGGAGAGGACTACCGATGATGAGCATCGAGGATCGACTTGCCCGTGATGCGGCACAGACGCGGTTGACCGACCCGCCGGTGCCGTCGCTGGACCTGCTGCTCGACAACGCGATCGCAACTGCGCCGCGGCGCCGTCCGCAGGTGTGGCTCGCCGTCGCCGCGGCACTGGTCGTCGCTGCAGGCGTTGCGGCGTTCGTGACGGTACGACTCAATCGCGACTCGACCGAGCCGACCGCAGGGATCACCCTGCCGACGCCGCATTCGATCGTCCGGGACCGGACGCGGTTCACCGTCGGCGAGAGTTCGCCGATCGGGCTCATGCGCGATTCGTCCGACCCGCGCGTGCTCGATGTCTACATGCTCGACGCCTACGACCAGAAGACTCCCGACTGCTCCCGGATCTCGCCGAGTGCACGGCTGATGGGCGAGTCGACGAGCTCGGTGCGCCTGGTGGTCTTCGACTACGCGACGGTGCCGATCGAGCAGCAGTTCGCTTGCGCTTACCCGGGGACGGAGTCGACCGCGCACCTGATTCGGGTGCGGCTACGCGAACCGCTGGGATCGCGGAGCGTGGTGGACGTCCGGACGGGCAAGCCGCTGGCCGTCCTCTCGCGTGGCAAGGCGCCGGCACCGAGCTACCTGCCGGCCGGCTACCACTCGACCGACGTCCAGAACTTCAACCCGCCGCACACCTTCGCGGCGGTGCGGACGTACGCCAACGGCAAGGCCTCGCTCTATCTCGAGTTCACGGAGGCGGCTGCGGTCGGCCCGCTCGGGCAGATCACCGGGCACATCACCGTCCACGGTCAGCCGGCCCTCCTGACCGAAGCGACCTCCGGACAGCGTGTGCTGCGATGCCTGATGTGGACCGAAGCGTCCGGGCTGGAGTCCCAGGTCTGCTCCACGGCGAACTCCGGAGCGCTGTCGGCGGCGGTGCTGGAGCGGGTGGCAGACAGCCTGCCGCACTGATTTCGGCTAGAAATGAGCTCGTGACCGAACCAGCTGACGACGGCCGGCGCCGATGGG
>DASXJN010000034.1:0-24730 GCA_036497365.1 Jatrophihabitantaceae bacterium
ATCACACGCATCCGCGACCCGCGCATCGGGAACAGCATCACCGGTCCGTCCGCGGCGAAGTAGGTGTACATCGAGTTCGTCTCGAGCGAGTGCTGTGCCTCGACGTCGCCGAGCACGAACCGTTCGCCTTTGAACGAGCCCTCGAGCTGCGTGCCGACGAGATGCCGCACGGTGCTGCGTGCGCCGTCCGAGCCGACCACCCAGGGCACCTCGAGGTGCTCCCTCGAGCCGTCTGCGGCGGACAGCGTCGCCGTTGCGGACGCGTCGTCCTGGGTGAGGCCGACGAGTTCGACGCCGCGCTCGATCGACCCGCCGAGCGCGCGCAGGCGCTCGGTGAGCACGCGTTCCGTCTCGGTCTGCGCGATCGTCACTGAGTACGGGTACGCGCTGTCGACGTTCTCCAGTTCGACGCGGGCGATGCGATGGCCGCCCGCGAACATCTGCATGGCCGTCGTCTTGACGCCTGCCGCGATGATGTCATCGACAACGCCGACCCGCTCGAACATCTCGAGGCTGCGCGCGTGTACGACGATCGCACGTGACTCGTCGGTCGCTTCGGGAAGCTTGTCGATGACCCGTATCGCGATCCCACGTCGTGCCAATTCGCACGCGGCGACCAACCCGACCGGTCCGGCACCGACCACCAGCACATCCGTCATGTGGCCGGATGCTATCGGTGTGGTGACGTCAGCACGACGAGTTGCTGGGTCGCGCGCGTCATCGCGACGTACCGGTCGACCGCACCCGCTGTGCCCGTGCCGAACTTCTCCGGGTCGACGAGGACGACAAGATCGAACTCGAGGCCCTTGGCCAGCTCGGGAGTCAGCGATCGCACCCGCGGAGCCGCCCGGAACCCCGGATCGCCGATCACACACGCGAGTCCCTCTGCGTGCTCCTGGAGCCAGCCGTCCACGATCGCGGCCAGCTCGGCCACCGAGCCGTGACGCACCGGCACGCCCGTGCTGCGGATCGACGTCGGAACGTTGGCGTCGGGAAGGGCCGCGCGGATGACCGGCTCGGCCTCGAGCATGACCTCTTCCGGTGTGCGGTAGTTGATCCGCAGCCCGGTCATGGTGATCCGGTCGATGCCGACCCGGGTGAGGCGCTCCTGCCACGGCTCGGTGAATCCGTGTCGAGCCTGGGCGCGGTCGCCGACGATGGTGAGGCTTTGCGACGGACAGCGTTGCAACACCATCTGCCATTCGGCGTCGGTGAGTTCCTGTGCCTCGTCCACGACGACGTGTGCGAACGGGCCGGCCAGCACGTCCGGGGCGCCAGTTCGCACCGCGGTGCCGTCGACCAGGGCCTCCTGCAGATCCTCGCCTCGCAGCATCGACATCACCTGCATGTCGCTGTCGTCGGTCGCAATCAGTTGCTCGACGACACGATCCATCTCCGCGCGCTCGGCAGCGAGCGTTGTGTCGCGCCGCTGCTTGCGCCGAACCGCCTCGGGATCGCCGATCCGACGACGGGCGGCGTCGAGGATCGGCAGGTCCGACACCGTCCACGCCTGCGGTTCTGCGCGCTGGAGCAGGCGAATCTCGTCAGCGCGAAGCCATGGCGCGCACCGGCGCAAGTAGGCCGGCACGGTCCACAGATCGCCGACGATGTCGGCTGCGTCGAGCAGCGGCCAAGCGGCGTTGAAGGCACTGGCGAGTCCGCGGTTCTGCCGCAGTGACCGCCGTAGTAGGTCGGGGGAGGCCTCCTTCTCGTCGTGCTTGTCGACCAGGATGTCGAGCAGAGCCGCCCAGACGAGTTCGCGGGCGTCGTTGTGCGGCGTGCCCGGATCGGGCACCGCAAAGGCCTCGGCCCAGTCGACGGCGGTGAGCCGGACCTCTGCCCACTCGGTGCTGATCGTGACGCTCTTGCGAGGCGGTTCCTCGTAGAAGCGCACCGCTGCCTCGACTGCACCGACGAGATCGGCGGACGACTTCACCGCGGCCACGTCCGGGTCGGTCTCGGGTCGGGCGGCCGCACCCTCGACGAGCAGATCGCGCAACGTGCACGTCTGCACGCCCTCCTCGCCGAGGCTCGGCAGGACGTCGGCGACGTAGGCGAGATAGGGCTGGTGCGGACCGATGAACAGCACGCCGCCACGGTGGTGGCCGAGCTTCGGGTCGGCATAGAGCAGGTAGGCCGCCCGGTGCAGCGCGACGACGGTCTTGCCGGTGCCAGGACCGCCGTCGACGACCAGCGCCCCGCTCGATCCCGCGCGGATGATCGCGTCCTGGTCGGCCTGGATGGTGCCGAGCACGTCGCGCATGCGGGCGGACCTGGTGCCGCCGAGGCTGGCGATGAACGCGGACTGGTCGTCGAGGGCGACGGCGTGCCCGGCGAACTCGTCGGCGGTGAACACCTCGTCCCAGTAGTCGCTGATGCGACCGTCCGTCCACCGGTATCGGCGCCGGCTCGCCAACCCCATCGGATTGGCGTGGGTCGCGCCGAAGAACGCCTCGGCAACGGGGGAGCGCCAGTCGACGAGCAGTCGGCGACCCGTCCGGTCGGTCAGGCCGAGTCGCCCGATGTACACCGGTTCAGAGCCGTCCGCGGGCACGACGTGACCGAGGCACAGGTCCAGCCCGAACCGACGCAGGGCGCGCAACCGCGCGGTCAGGCGGTGGATCTCGAGATCACGGTCCATCGCCTCCTGGCCCGTGCCGCCGGGTGCCCTGCGTTCGGCGTCGAGCCGGTCGGACAGCTCGGCCGTCGTCTGCGCCAGGCTCTCGGCGATCGCGGCGAACTGGGCTTCGTCGGCGGTGATCAGCGCCGGGTCGGCCTTGGCATGCAGCCGGTCGGGGAGGCCGAAGACACTCATCGTGGTCATGCGGACACCGGCATCCGCGCCGGACGGTCCGCGTCGAGGCGCAGCCGCGCACCCGCCGTCGGACGATCGGCTTCGATCAGCAGCAGGTCCGCGCACACCCGCACTTCGACTCCGAGTGTCTGCAACCGCACTGCGAGTCCCACCATCGGCTCGACGTCCCCGTGCAACCCATACGTAGACAACGACAAACGCACTCTGCGACTCCCACCATTTCGTAGCTTCTTGGGCCCGGCGGGAGATTCTGCGGCACAGTGGGGGTCTTGCCGCAAGACCCCCACTGCGATATACGTTAGAAGTGGAAGGAGCGAGTTCGCTCCTTCTTCTTTTTTTGTCTCGCGGTCGATTCGGAGCGATATCGATGTCGAGAATCCGGAACCGGCGTCGTCCTTGGTACGAACGCGGCCACGAGGTCGCGCCGTAGCCGAAGGAGAACGACGATGGCCAAGTACCTGTTGCTCAAGCACTACCGCGGCGGACCGACGCCGGAGGTTGCCTTCCCGCCGATGGATCGTTGGACGCCCGCAGAGGTCGACGCCCACATCAAGTACATGCAGGACTTCGCCGCCACGCTCGAAGGCACGGGGGAGTTCGTGGACGGGCAGGCACTCTCGCCCGAGGGGACGTTCGTGCGGTATGACGGTGAGGGACGGCCGCCGGTCACGGACGGTCCGTTCGCCGAGACCAAGGACCTGATCGCCGGCTGGATGGTGATCGACGTCGACAGCTACGAGCGTGCCGTCGAACTCGCCGGTGAGCTCTCCGCGGCGCCTGGACCGGACGGCAAGCCGATCTACGAATGGCTCGAGCTGCGCCCGTTCCTGACCGCGCCTCCGACCGTCACGGAGTGAACGAAACGCTGCTGCGGGAGCTGATTCCCGCGGTCACCGGCGTCCTCGTCCGTCGCGGAGCCGATTTCGCGACGGCCGAGGACGCCGTCCAGGAAGCGCTGATCCGTGCCTTGGCGAGTTGGCCCGCCGATCCACCGGTCGACCCGAAGGGCTGGCTCGTCACCGTCGCATGGCGCAGGTTCCTGGACTCGACGCGGGCGGACATCTCGCGTCAGGCGCGTGAGGCTCGCGTCGACGCTGAGCCACCGCAGGGTTCGGCCGAAGAGCGTGACGACACGCTGCACCTGTACTTCCTGTGCGCGCATCCGTCGCTGACACCTACATCGGCGGTGGCGCTCACGCTGCGTGCGGTCGGGGGACTGACGACCAGGCAGATCGCGCAGGCCTACCTGGTGCCCGAGGCCACCATGGCCCAGCGCATCAGCCGGGCCAAGCGCACCGTATCGGCCGTGCGTCTGGGGCAACCGGGGAACCTGTTCACCGTGCTGCGCGTGCTCTACCTCGTGTTCAACGAGGGCTACAGCGGTGAGGTCGACCTGGCCGACGAAGCGATCCGGCTGGCCCGGCAGGTGACCTCGATGACCGACGACGAGGAGGCATCCGGGCTGCTCGCACTGATGCTGCTGCACCATGCCCGACGCAGTGCCCGGACGACCGCGGGCGGCGCGCTCGTCCCACTGGCCGAGCAGGACCGGTCGCGCTGGGACACGGAGCTCATCGGCGAGGGCGTCACGATCCTGCGGTCGGCGCTGGCACGAGACCGGCTCGGCGAGTATCAGGCGCAGGCCGCCATCGCCGCGTTGCACGCCGACGCGCAGCGACCCGACGAAACCGACTGGGTGCAGATCGTGGAGTGGTACGACGAACTCGTCCGGATCACGGACAGTCCGGTGGCCCGGCTCAACCGTGCCGTCGCGGTCGGCGAGGCCGACGGCGCGCGTGCCGGGCTGATCGCGCTGCAGCAGGTCGACGAGGGCGTGCCGCGCCGGACGGCAGTCGAGGCCTACCTGTGCGAACGGGCCGGCGATCTCGCATCGGCGGCACGCCTCTATGCCGATGCTGCACGCGCTGCCACCAATGTGGCCGAGCGCGACCACCTCACGCGGCAAGCAGCGCGGCTGAACGGGGTAGTGCGCGGGTGACGCGTTCCCTGGCCTGAATCCTTTGAGTTGACATAATGTCTCTTATCGGCGATCCGGATATCGGCTAGTTCTGCTGACCAAAGTCGGCCCCTCTCGTCGAGTGGCGCGTTGCCGCATCGACTGGCGCGGTTTCGCGCGCCACTCGACCGCGCATCGCGCCACTCGATGTCCCGGGGCGCGTCGCGCACGGTCCGTCTAGCGATCACGTAGAGCCAGTGGACGTCATGACGTTCATTCGTTGGCCGGATCGGAGCAGAGCCCGTTCGGACCGCTACCCCGGACCGTCACCGCCTACGCGATCAGCTGACATAACGAGTGGCCGCCTGCGTGACAACCACTGGTTGACACTGACAACCAGTAGTTGTCACACTGTCGGCATGGCTACGAAGCGCGCTACGCACGACGAGACGTTCACGCGCATCAAGGAGGTCCGCGCCCAGGCCATCGAACACACCCGGCGGGCCCGACGTCTCGCCCTCGAGCGGCGTGACCTCATGCAGAGCCTGCTCGACGACGGCCTGTCGCAGGCAGACATCGCGCGGGAGCTAGGAGTCAGCCGGCAGGCGATCCAGAAGATGATGGCGGTCTGAGTCGATCATCCTGTCAGTGCGTGCCTGAGCGATCACGAAGATCGAGAAGTTGTGCGCCGACTCGTCGACGACCACGATTCGATCATGGTCCAGATCAAGCGTGCCGTCGGAATCGCGGCAGCCGTCTTCACGATGTCGTCCGCCCTGATCGGCGGTGCTTCTGTCGCGCAAGCCGCAACCGCCAGTAAGCCCAAGCTGTCGATTGTTGCTGTTGCGCCTTCGAACGGGAGCACTCGAGGACACACGCCGCTCACCATCACCGGATCAGGCTTCAGCGGCGTCAAGAAGGTGACGTTCGGGAGCACGGACGCACGTGACTTCAACGTCGTGAACAGCACGACGATTGAGGTGTGGACACCGGAGCATGCGGCCGGTATCGCACGGATCACGGTGCACACCGCACACGGCGAGACGCCGCGAAGTGGCGCAAGCTTCCGATTCGTTCAGGTCAAGCAGCCAGGCGCCTGGCAGGCGAAGTCGACTCCGATGCTCGACGGTAAGCCTTGGGTGGATCACGACGCCCAGGACGACGCAGACAGCTCGCGGTTCGTTACCGCCTGCGCGTCCGCATCCTTGTGCTACCAGACGGGGGAATTCGCGCGCGAGGCCGGCGGCGATTTCGTGTCGATTCTCGTCACGCACGACGATGCATCGACGAGTAGTCAGCAGACACCGACTTCCCCAGCCGGCCTCGACGCACAGCTCTATGCAATCTCTTGCGCGACCAGCACATGGTGCCTGGGCGTGGGCTCGCAATCACCTGGTGGGACGAGCGAGGCACTCGTCGAGAACCTTCAAGACGGAACCGCAACTCCGTCTGCGATCGCGCCCGAATCCGGATATAACCAGTTTTGGCTCAGCGGCGTGGCTTGCGCTGCCGAAGACGAGTGCGCTGCGTACGGCGGCGAGGTCTCAACCGGAAGCCCGTCCTCGATCGTCTCGATCGTCGCAATCGACCAGGGCGGCAGTTGGCAAGTGACCCACGTGCCGTTCATACCCTCAGCGATCGACTGCTCCGTCCCCACCTCGTGCGTCGCGGTCGGCGACAAGCACATCGCGACCTGGAACGGCGACACATGGACGACATCGATCCTTCCCAAGCCGAGCGGCTCGACCAGCAGCTGGTCGGCGAACTTGATCGCTTGCCCGGCGATCGGCGAGTGCACGGTGACCGGAGACGCGAACCACGCGTCCGGCGCCGGTGACCTCCATATCGCGGTCTGGACATGGCACGCCGGTTCGTGGTCGGTCCAGCAGCTTCCGTTGGCCGACCAGGAGCCGAACCGGCCTGGCTACCCGTTGGCCGGGTTGAGCTGCCCAGCTGCACGGCAATGCTTTGCTGCCGGGGATTGGTCGGAGGGTCTGCTCGTCCACGAGGACGGATCGACGTTGACCGAGCAGGGCGCACCGATCCCGGCTGGGTTTGGCAAGAAGATCCCCGCTACGGATCTGCTGTCCATCTCCTGCCCGTCTGTCATGTCATGCGATGCGGTCGGCACGGTCGGTGTCTACGGGCTTGCAGAGACCTGGCGAGGCGGCGTCTGGACGTCGACGCTGGTTCGTAAGCGACCGCTGGCAACGGGAGTCGCACCGCTGGAGCTCGATTCCGTCCAGTGCGTGTCGGCAGAGCGTTGCCTCACCTCTGGCCTGCTCTACACCGGATTCGCCGAGGAAGAAGGCTGGTCCAACGTTCAGGAGGTGTATGCAGTTCTACCGTCATAGCCGCCGCGTGCGCGCGGTCAGTGCCGCACCGGAGTCGCCTTAGCGATCATCGCGCGCCAGCCGCCTTGCCGGCACCGAAAGTCGAGCGACCGAAATACCCATTGCATGTCATGACGTTCATCAGTTATCAAGATCGGCGGGTGAGGCCCGTCCCCTGGTTGGTCCCTGGCCGTCGCCGAACAGGCCGACCAGGCGATCGGGTACTCCCCCGCCCGTGATCCTCCCCCACTGCCGTTGATCAACTAGCCGGTCGAGGCTCGCAACATCTACGGAATCTCCTGGATGCGGACGAGGTTGCCGGCCGGATCGCGGAAGGCGCAGTCGCGCATCCCCCATGGCTGCTGGGTCGGCTCCTGGATGACCTCGGCATCGCTGCCCTGCACGCCCTCGAACGTGCTGTCCAGATCCTTGGTGGCGAGCAGCAGCGTGGCGTAGGTGCCCTTGGCCATCATCTCGGCGATCGTGCGCTTCTCGTCGTCGGTGATGCCGGGACTCGCCGACGGCGGGTACAGGACGATGGCGGTGTCCGGCTGGTCCGGCGGACCGACCGTGATCCAGCGCATCGTGCCGCGGCCGACATCGTTGCGGACCTCGAAGCCGAGCGTGTCGCGGTAGAAGGCGAGCGATGCGTCCGGGTCGTCGTGCGGGAGGAAACTGGCAGAAATGGTGATGGTCATGCCGGTCAGGCTAGTTGCGTCTCCGCGACCGGAGCTTCTCGATTCCTGACCGGTCTCGTCACCTGTTTCGCCACGCACGGCGGGAGTTCCGCGGCAATGTGGCCGTCCTGGGCGCGATAGACACTCGGCGGCACACCGACCAGCTCGGTGAAGCGGGTACTGAACGTGCCGAGGGAGGCACACCCGACCGCGAAGCACACCTCGGTGACGCTCAGCTCGCTCTGTCGCAGCAGCGTCATTGCCCGCTCGATTCGTCGGGTCATCAGGTATGAGTACGGCGACTCGCCGTACGCCGCCCGGAACGCACGGCTCAAGTGCCCCGAAGACATGTTCGCGCCACGCGCGAGCGCCTCGACGTCCAGTGGTTGCGCGTAGTCGCGGTCGATCCGGTCGCGCACCCGGCGCAGCCGGGCGAGATCACGCAGGCGCTGCGTGTCGGCGGAGGTACTCGGCACATGTTGATCGTGCCATGAACAGTCGCGTGAGAACGGTTCCGACCGGTTCCTAGACTCGATTCATGACCGAGGTGGACGAACAGGGACGGCGCGAACCGGCACCGCAGGGTGACGAGGTCGAGACATTGCTCGCCTTTCTCGACTACCACCGCGACACGCTGGCATGGAAGTGCTCCGGCCTCGGCGCCGCCGAGTTGAACTCTCCGGTCGGCCGGTCGACCATGACCTTGGGCGGCCTGCTCAAACATCTCGCCTACGTCGAGGACATCTGGTTGTCGCGCCGGATGTTCGGCAATGACCCTGCACCGCCGTGGAACACCGTCGACTGGTCTCTCGACCGCGACTGGGACTGGCATTCCGCGAGCGCAGACTCACCCGACGAGTTGCTCTCGCTCTGGCAGTCCGCGGTGGATCACTCTCGCGCACTCGTCGATCAGGCGCTCGAACTCGGCGGTCTCGACAAGGTCGCCCAGCGCCCCGACTCGCAGGGCCGGCTGCCGAACCTGCGCTGGATCGTCGTGCACCTGATCGAGGAGTACGCGCGGCACAACGGCCACGCCGACCTCATCCGCGAATCGATCGACGGTTCAACCGGCGAGTAGCGCCGCCGTCGCGGTCAGCTGCCGAGCAGGTGGGCGCGGATCGCCTCGGCGGTGTCTGCCGGTCGTTCCCACCAGAACAGATGGCCCACGTCCGGGAACGACAGCATCGAGGCGTTCGGCAAGAGCGACGTGATCAGCTCGCTGTTCGAGTACAGCAACATGTCGTCCGCAGTACCCGCGACGACGAGCGTCGCCTTGGTCATGCCGGGCAGTCGAGACGCCGTGTTGTGCGCGAACACCGCCTGGGCCTGCCGCATCACCACCGGCACCGGCACCCGCTCGGACAGTGCGAGTTGCGAGAACTCCGTCCAGTGCTCTTCGTCCGCCGTCCAACTGGGCGACAGGTTCGCATGGAACCCGGCACGGACTGCGTCCTCGGCGACGCCGGAGTTCATCGCAGCCATCATCTTCATCGGCCCTTGGGCATTCAAGGACGAGCCGGCGCCACCGCAGTAGGTGCAGCCGAGAACCAGACGACGCACACGGTCCGGATGCGTCAGCGCGAGCTCCTGGGCGACCATGCCGCCCATCGAGATGCCGAAGACGTTCGCGCTGTCCCAACCGAGGTCGTCGAGCAGGGCGACCGCGTCGTCGGTCAGGTCCCGGATGGTGAACGGGGCGCCGTCGTCCGTGCTGGACCCGATGCCGCGGTGGTCGTAGGTGACGACGTCGAAGTCCCGAGCGAGCAGGTCGAGAAAGTCGTTGCCCCAGAGCCCTTGATGCCCCGCCATTCCCATGATGAGCAGCAGCGGATCGCCTGCTCCCCGGCGCGAGTACGACAGCGTTCGATTGCCGACTTGGACGTGCACGGTTGCGAACTTACGGCGTAGGTTCGCAGCGACTCCAAGGAGGTCCTTCGAATGCTGTCGCTGGAAGAACTGTCCGACCGGACGGAGTTGCAGGACCTGATCACCGCGTACAGCTACGCGATCGACTTCCACCGGTGGGACGACCTGGACGACATCTTCCTGCCGGACGCCACACTTGACTTCTCGGCCACCGGCGGCGAGGCCGGCGACTTCGCGACGATGAAGCAGTGGCTGGCACGGACGCTCGACATGTTCGCCGGTCATCAGCACCTCGTCGCGACCAGCCAACTCGAGCTGCGCGGTGACAGCGCGGCAGGCCGGACGATCTGCCACAACCCGATGTACCTGAACGTCGACGGCAAGCAACAAGTGCTCTTCGTCGGCCTGTGGTACCTCGACGAGTTCGTTCGCACCGGCGACGGCTGGCGCATCGCGTCTCGCAAGCAGCAGAAGGGCTACCTACAAGCGATCAGCTAGGCGTTGTCGTACCAGCCCATCAGTCGCACGACCAGCGTCGCCGGCTTGCTCGAGACGATGCACACCTGACCGCCGGCACCGATCGAGGTGACCGCGATGTCGTCGATCTCGTCGTCCGCGCCGTAGGTTTCGACCGTCGTCGCGGGCTTCGAGTGCCCGCAGGCGTACAGCGTGAGCTTTCCTGCTGCGTGCTGGCCGGACGTCTCGATCGACAGCTGCACACCGCGAGCATCGACAGCCACGTGTGAGCTGCGACCGGTCACCTTCACATGGGTGACGGCGCCCGCCGTGACGTTTGCACCCGCGACCTTCGCGCCGGCGATGGCGTGCAGTGACGTGTCCGGTGCGTAGTAGCCGACTGCCACGACGGCGAGAGAGGTCGTGTGCGATGCCCACGCGCACACCTTCCCGTTGGAACCCACCGGGCTGAGCGCGAATCCGATCCGCGGCGTGGTCTTCGGGTAGGAGACAGCGGTGACGGCGGGACGCGGTTCACCGCACGGCCACAACACGATCCGCCCGGAGTTCGACGCGAAGCTCGCGGTCGCATAGAACGCGACCGAGGTCGTGTCGGTGGGAATGGGGCCCTTCGCCACCTTGAAGCTGACCTGCGCTCCGACCGCGATCGTCCGGGTCGCGAGCACCGTCGTCGGGGTGATCGGATGGTAGCCCGATGCGCTCGGGTAGTACCCGTCCAGATCGATCTGGAAGTCGGCCTTCGAGGTCACGCGGACGCACACCTTGCCGTCGGTGCCCAGCGGCGCGTTGACGTGATCGCTGATCGATTGCGCCTTCGCAAACCGCAACACCGTCACCTTTGCGGCCGACGTGCCACAGGGCTCGATCGAGAGCTTGCCGGAATGCGATCGACCCGACGCCGTGACGGTGATGTCGGCTGCGACAGCGTCCGTGGGAACCGTGCCGCCGGTGAGCTGCACCGCGCGCTTCTGACCTGGCTTCAGCGGCGCGTTGCCCACCGTGTCGAACACGCGCGTCGGTGCGACGGTTATGTAGTCGTCCGTCGGTGATGCGGCATTCGCAGGACTTGTCACGATCGGAGCGACTGCTACGGCGAGCAGCGTGGCAGTAACGACTGCCGGCGTGCACCGGAAGCGCATGGGGGTTCCCTCCTGGAGGTCGCTCGTTCGCCGACCTAGGAGGGGAAACCTAATCGCCTGATACCTCAGAGAACCAGGGTCGATAACTCAAAACCAGTCGTCGGCACGCGACCAAGTGATCAGGTTGTCCAGAATGCCGGGTGTGGGCTCGGCCGGTTCGGTCGCGGTGTACGAGCCGCGATAGAAAAGCAGTGGTCGGTGCTCGTTCTCATCGAGCCCGTCGAGGTCGTGCAGTGCAGTGACCCGGCCGACGACGATCCAGTGATCGCCACCGTCCAGGACGGTCTCGACCCTGCAGTCGATCCACGTGAGCACGCCGCGCAACACGGGTGCGCCGGACGGCGCCGGCTGCCATTCGATGGACGCGAACTTGTCCGCACCGGCCTTACCGAACACGGCACTCACATCGCGCTGATCGTGGCCGAGCACGTTGACGCAGAACGAACCGGCCCGCTCGATGATCGGCCACGTGCGCGAGTTCTTGCCGGGGCAGAACAGCACCAGCGGCGGATCGAGGGACAGCGCGGCGAAGGACTGGCAGGCGAATCCGACCGGCTCGTCCGCACCCATGGCGGCGACGACGGTGACACCGGTGCAGAAGTGGCCGAGCGCCTTGCGGAAGGCGCCCGCCTCGACTGCGGCCAGAGTCACTGGTACTGCGCGCCCAGAGTGAAGTCATGACCCCACAGGCTGACCGCGGTGCTCTCGCGAGCGATCCACGACTCGTCTTCGACCTGCCGGCCCTCGCAGCCGAACTCGACGTCGAACCCGCCGGGCGTCTTCATGTAGAAGGACAGCATCAGGTCGTTGACGTGACGGCCGAGGGTTGCCGACATCGGCACCCTGCGACGCAGCGCGCGGTCGTGGCACAGCCCGACGTCGTCAGCGTTCTCGACCTCGATCATCAGGTGCACGATGCCGGACGGTGTCGGCATCGGCAGGAACGCCAGGCTGTGGTGGCGTGGGTTGCAGCCGAAGAAGCGCAGCCACGCCGGCGGACCGTCCGCGGGACGGCCGACCATCTGCGGTGGCAGCCGCATCGAATCGCGCAGCCGGAACCCGAGCACGTCACGGTAGAAGCGCAATGCCGCCTCGTCGTCCTTGGTCGACAGCACGACGTGACCGAGGCCCTGCTCACCGGTGACGAACGTGTGGCCGTACGGACTGACCACGCGCCGGTGCTGCAGCGCGACACCGGAGAACGCTTCGAGGGTGTTTCCGGAAGGGTCGTCGAAACTGATCAATTCATCGACGCGGCGGTCGGCGAGTTCCTCGGCCGTGCCCTCCTTGTACGGCACTCCTGCCGCATCGAGGCGGTCACGGACATCCTGCAGTTCGGCCGCATCGGCCGTCTCCCAGCCGCTGCACGCAAGCCGATCGGCCGCACCCGGCACGATGACCAGCCGGGCCGGGAAGTCGTCCATGCGCAGGTACAGCGCGCCCTCGATCGAGCCGGTGCCTTCGACCATGCCGAGGACCTTCAGCCCGTACTCGCGCCAGGCGGCCATGTCGGTCGCCTCGACGCGCAGGTAGCCGAGCGAACGTACGCCCACCTAGCTCGCCTCCAGGAATAGCGTCGTGAGCCGGTTGAACTCGTCGAACTTCTCGAGCATCGCCCAGTGCCCGCAGCCGCCGAAGACGTGCAGTTGTGCGCGCGGGATCAACTTGAGCGCCGCGAGGGCACCGTCGAGCGGGTTGACGCGGTCCTCGCGTCCCCACACCAGCAGCACGCGCTGGCGCAGCCGGTACGCCTCGCGCCAGAGCATGGCTTCCTCGGCGGCGCCGGGACGCAGGAAGGACAGACCCATCGCCTTCATCGAGGCGAGCGTCTCCGGGTCGGACGCGTACTGGTACCTCTCGGCGACCAGTTCGTCGGTGATCATCGCCGGGTCGTGGACCAGCGTACGCAGGAAGTCGGCGAGCTTGTCCGGCGACGGCCCGGGCGGCGCACCGAACGCGTACAGCTTCTTGATGCCTTCGGTCGGGTCCGGTGCGAACACGTTGAGCCCGAGCCCACCCGGCGCCATGAGGACGAGCCGTCCGGCCCGATCGGGATGGTTGAGCGCTAGCCGCACCGAGGTCCCGCCGCCCAGCGAGTTGCCGACACAATGCGCGCGTTCGACACCGATGACGTCGAACAGCTCGGCAAGTGCGTCCGCACTATAGGTGAAGAACTGCCGATCGAACTCGGCCGGCTTCGACGACTTCCCGAAGCCCGGTTGGTCGACCGCGAGCACATGGAAGCGATGCGAGAGAACCTCCACCGTGCGGCCGAAGTTGGACCACGCAGACGCTCCCGGCCCACCGCCGTGCAACAACACGACCGTGTCGTTCGCCGGGTCGCCGGCCTCGTGGTAGTGCAGCCGCAAGCCGGACGGCAGGTCCGCGTACTTCGACGAGGTGTCAGCCTCGAGTGTCACAGCCATGCATCTTGAACTTTCAGACCGAGCTCGAACTGGCCGTACATCGCGAGCGCCTTCTCGGGATCGTTGATCGCGTGCACACGGCCGGCGTGCGCGTCACGCCAGAACCGCTGGATCGGCGTACCCGTGCGCAACGCGCGTCCGCCGGCGCTCTCGAACAGCCGGTCGACCGCGGCGATCCCCGCGGAGGTCGCGCTGACCTGGTCACGCCGTACCCGCACGCGCAGCGGCATCGGGATCTTCTCGCCCTTGGTCGCGAGGTCGAGCTCCTCCTCCAGGTTGCGCTCGATCTGCAACACCGCGCCGTCGATCCGGCAGGCTGCCTCGGCGATGCGCAACTGGTTGAACGCGTCCTCTGCGGCCTTGCCACCGCTCGACGCGCGCACGCGTTCCTTCGTCCAGCTGACGTAGGCGTCGTATGCACCCTGCGCCATGCCGAGCACCGGATTCGAGATCGAGCACGAGAACACCGACGCGAACGGGAGCTTGTACAGCGCCCCGGTATTGACGGCCTGGCCCGGCCCGTAGCAACGGCCGGTGTCCATGAAGCTGAGGGTGCGGTACTCGGGGACGAACGCGTCCTTGACGATGATGTCGTTGCTGCCGGTGCCGCGCAGACCGATGGTGTCCCACACGTCCTCGATCTCGTAGTCCGAGCGCGGCAGCAGGAAGGTGCGGAAGTCGACCGGAGTGCCTTCCGGCCCCATCACCAGGCCGCCGAGGAAGATCCACTGCGCGTGGTCGCAGCCGGACGAGAACGACCATCGGCCGTTGAAGGTGAACCCGCCATCGGTCGGGACAGCGCGGCCCATCGGGGCGTAGGACGACGAGACGAGCGTCGCCGGGTCGTCGGCCCAGACCTCTTGCTGCGCGCGGTCGTCGAAGATGCCGAGCTGCCACGGGTGCACGCCGATGACCGAGGCGACCCAGCCGGTCGAGCCGCACGCGCCCGCGATCAACCGCACCGCTCGGTAGAAGTCCACCGGCGACGCCTCGTAACCGTGGTACCGGGTCGGTTGCAACAGCCGGAAGAACCCGGTGTCCTGCAAGCCCTTGACGGACTCGTCGGGAATCCGGCGCAGATCCTCGGTCTCCTGCGCGCGGTCGCGCAAGGTCGGCAGCAGGTCTCGGACCGCAGCGAGAACCTCGTCCGGCGTAGCGTTGGTCATGGACCTAGACTAGAACACGTTCCATCGTGTGTCGAGGCGACTCGGAGGCCCGTCTAGGTTGCATCAAACATGGTCATGAGGCACGCTTTCTATAACGTGTTCTTGTATCGAAATTGAGGAGGTTCGATGACCCAGACGAGCGAGGTCGGCGCCGCGGCCGGCACCGATGCCGTCCGCCTCATCGACACGGGCACGGTGCCGGACCGGTTCGCCCGCGGCTGGCACTGCCTCGGCCTGGCGGCTGACTTCCGCGACGGCAAGCCGCACGCGATCAACGCCTTCGGCACCAAGCTCGTCGTGTTCGCCACCGAGGACGGCACCCTGAACGTCCTCGACGGATACTGCCGACACATGGGCGGCGACCTGTCCCAGGGGACGATCAAGGGCGAGGCGATCGCATGCCCGTTCCACGACTGGCGCTGGTCCGGCGCCGGTCGATGCGTGGGCATCCCGTACGCCAAGCGCGTACCGCTGCGAGCGCGGACGAGGTCCTGGACGACTCTGGAGAAGAACGGTCAACTGCTGGTCTGGAACGACCCGGAGGGCAATCCCCCGCCGGCCGAGTTCGAGATTCCCCACATCGACGGCGTCGACTCGCCCGAGTGGAGCGATTGGGTATGGACGACGCTGCGCATCGAGGGGTCGAACTGTCGCGAGATCATCGACAACGTCTGCGACATGGCGCACTTCTACTACATCCACTTCGCGTTCCCGACCTACTTCAAGAACGTCTTCGAGGGGCATGTCGCCACGCAGTTCATGGAGTCACGCGGGCGTCCCGACGTCGGCACCAACGGTCACTACTCCGGTGAGGACACCCTGCTGAAGTCCGAGGCGTCGTACTTCGGTCCGTCCTACATGATCAATTGGCTGTGGAACGACTTCAAGGGCACGACGATCGAGTCGGTGCTGGTCAACTGCCACTATCCGATCGACCAGACCTCGTTCTTGTTGCAGTACGGCGTGATGGTGAAGAAGCTGCCCGGCGTCGATGACGAGATGGCCAACAAGATTGCCGGCAAGTTCGCGAAGAGCTTCAAGATCGGCTTCGAGCAGGACGTCGCGATCTGGAAGAACAAGAGCCGGATCGACAACCCGCTGTTGTGCGAAGAGGACGGCCCGGTCTACCAGCTGCGCCGCTGGTACGAGCAGTTCTACGTCGACGCCGCCGACGTCACCGAGGACATGACCGCGCGGTTCGAGTTCGAGATCGACACATCTCACGCGGTCGAGACCTGGGAGCAAGAAGTCGCCGATAACCTGCGGCGCCGCGCCGAGGAAGAGTCACCCGAGTAGACATGGCCGCGAGCACGCACTGGGCCGCCGACGCGCCCGAGCTCACCGGGCGCGAGCGAGACACTGCTGCGGACAAGCGGCTCTACGTCGAGATCGGCCTGGTGCCACTGCAATGCCAGGCGTGTGGCGTCGAAGTCGGCGTCAAGAAGAACAGCCGTAAGCACACCAGCGTGCAGTGGACGGCCGCGGCCATGGCGGGCTGCCCCGAGTACGCGAACTTCGGCTGTCCGCGCCTGAAGCAGACCATCGAATCGGCCGTGCGCGACGGAGTCGTGGTGGTGCCCGATGGGTGAGTCCGTCCCCACCGTCGAGCTCAAGGTGATCGACGTCGTTCGTGAGACCGACGACGCCTGCTCCATCGCCTTCGAGCCGGCCGAGGAGCTCAGCTACTCCCCCGGTCAATTCCTCACCCTGTTGGTGCCGCACCCCGACGGACCGATCGGACGCTGCTACTCGCTGTGCAGCTCGCCGCATCTGGACGAGCCGATGCGCGTCGCGGTCAAGCGGATCGCCGACGGTCTCGGGTCGAACTGGATCAACGACAATGTCTGCATCGGCGATGTCGTCGAATCCCTCGCGCCGAGCGGTGTGTTCGTACCGCGGTCGCTCGATGACGACCTGCTGCTGTTCGCCGGCGGGAGCGGCATCACACCGGTGCTCTCGATCCTGAAGTCGGCACTGGCGAAGGGCAGTGGACGAGTCGTTCTCGTGTACGCGAATCAGCACGAGAACGCGGTCATCTTCGCGGCCGAGCTGCGCGAGCTGGCGGCCGACTACCCGGAGCGGCTGCACGTCATCCACTGGCTCGAGTCGGTGCAAGGGTTGCCGTCGCGTCCTCAACTGCGTGCGCTGGCCGAACCGTTCTCGTCCTACACAGCGTTCGTGTGCGGCCCGTCGCCGTTCATGGAGTCGGTCTCGCACGTGCTGCGTGAACTCGGCGTACCACCGTCACGGATCCACATCGAGCGGTTCCAGTCGCTGGCCGAGAATCCCTTCACGGTGGGCGCGACCGTCGAGGTGGCCGACGGGGACGACAGCACCGCGTCGTTGACCGTGTCGCTCGACGGGCAGCAGCACGCGTTGGACTGGCCCCGCAACAAGAAGCTGCTCGACTTCCTGCTCGAGAAGGGCATCAAGGCGCCGTTCTCATGCCGGCAGGGGGCGTGCAGTGCGTGCGCGTGCATCCTGTCCGACGGTGAGGTCAAGATGATCAAAAACGAGATCCTCGAGCAGGACGATCTCGACGAAGGTTTCGTGCTGGCGTGCCAGTCGCTGCCGATCAGCGACACGGTGGCCGTCAGGTACGACTAGCCTCCCGGCCAACCGTCATCGCCGCGCGCAGGTCGGGCGTGAACGTCTCGGCCGTCTGGACGTCCAGCTGCGTGCCGAGGCCGTCCAGTACGCGCGTGAAGAACGACCGCGCTGCAGCGGCATATACGACGTCAGCGATGTCCGCATCGGACAACCCAGCGGTGCGGAGCGCGTCGACGTCCGTCTCGTCGATCGCAGCGGCGTCGCGGGCGACCTTGCCGGCGAAGACATACACCGCGCGGTCGACAGCATCCAACGTGGCTCCGCTCGGGTCGGTTGCGATCGCTTCCATCGTGGACTCGTCACCGCAGACATCACGCAGGAACTTCGAGTGCGCGGCGGTGCAGTACGTACTGCGCAGTGCGCGAGCGGCCGCGATCGTGACGATCTCGAAACGCCGTCGGTCCATGCCTTCGCGGACCGCCTTGTTGAGCTGGTTCCACGCCTCAGCGACGTCCGGCCGCGTTGCGAACGCCGCCGCGTAGTTCGGCAGGAAGCCCCAGGCCGCCCGCTGCTGGGCGTAGTAGTCGGCCAGTTCGCCGGTGGCCTCGGACTCCGGCACTGTCGCGATGAACATCAGACTCGCCCTCCCCCATGGTGTGTCGCGGCGGACGATAATCCGGTTATGCCGACGGTGTCGACTCCGGTCCTCGCAATCGACTACGACGACCGCGGTGACCCGGATGCCTCGCCGGTGCTGTTGCTGCACGGCTGGCCGGATTGCCCGCACGGCTGGCGCCAGATCGCCGACAGCCTCGTCGCCGCCGGGTACCGAACGGTCATCCCCGCCAACCGCGGGACGGGCGCGACCCGCTTCCATGACCCGGACACGCCGCGCGACGGGTCGGGGCCGGCGCTGGCCCGCGACGTGCTGGATCTTGCCGACGCTCTTGGCCTCGTCCGGTTCGCCGTTGTCGGCCACGACTGGGGCGCCCGCGTGGGCTACACCCTTGGAGTCGTCGCGCCCGAGCGGGTCATCTCCGTCGCCGCGCTTGCGCTGGCGTACCAGCCGGGCGGTCGCTTCGCCATTCCGGAGTTCTCGCAGGCGCGCTCGTTCTGGTACCAGTGGTTGATGTACGTCGAGGCCGGCGCGGCCGCGGTTGCGGACGACCCGATCGGTTTCGCCCGCTATATGTGGCAGACCTGGAGCCCGCCCGGTTGGTGGACCGAGGACGACTTCGCCGCGGCCGCGACCGACTTCGCGAACCTGGACTGGGTCGCGATCACGCTCAGTGCGTATCGGTCTCGGTTCCGTGCCGACGAACCGCGTGACCCGCGCTACGACGACCTGCGCGCAACGATCACGGCTACCGAGCAGGTCACCGTTCCGACGCTCATGATCCAGGGCGGCGCCGACCTGTGTGACGAACCTTCGGCGTCCGAGGGCCTGGGCGGCTACTTCAATTCGTACCGGCGGGTCGTGCTCCCGGGCGTCGGGCACTTCCCGCACCGAGAACGTCCCGACCTGGTGATCACCGAGGTGGTCGCACATCTCGGCCAACACCGACGATGGAGGAGGACATGACTGCCAAATTCACCGGCACGGACGAGTTCCGCAGCGCGCGGTTCGACGCATGCGACCTGAGCGGCATGTCGCTGCGCGACTGCGACCTGCGCAACCTGAAGACGTCCGACTGCTGGTTGGTCGATGTCAACATCTCCGGCCGGATCCGGAACCTACGGGTGAACGACATCGACGTCACCGACTACGTCAACGCCGAACTCGACAGGAGACACCCCGAACGGGCGCAGGTGCGCTCGATGTCGACCGCGGACGACCACCGCGCGATGTGGCGCACGATCGAGCGCCTGTGGACCGATGTGCAGGCCCGCGTCGACCGTCCTACTCCGATGTGCTTGCCGCCCGCGCGGCGCGGATCCAGATCGTCCGGCAGGTGGTCGGCAACCTCGACGATGCCCAGCTCGACGAAGTACGGACCCGAATACCGGCGCCCGGCTATCCAGAGCAAGCCCGCACGGTCGGCAGCTGCGTACGGGTCGTGATGGCCGAAGAGGTCGAGCACTATCGCTATGCCACTCGCGACCTCGCCGTGTTGGAAGCGGCTGGCAATCAGCGTTCGTAGGAGGCGAGCGCGCCGCACTCGGGGCACTCCCAGCGCCCGCCGCCCTGGTCGACCAGCTCGCCGTGTGCGGTGCAGGTGGGAACGCCCGTGTCGCTGAGCACGACGTTGCCCATCATCACGTCCCATCCGCCGGCGACGTCGGTGAGCGCCGCGGCCTTCGGGCCGGCGCTGCGCGCACGTTGCACGGCGAGCACCGCTTCGGCCATCGCGCGGAATGAGTCGCTGTCTGTCGTCCAGCCGTCCGGCAGGCTCGCCTCGGCTGCGGTCACGTCGTCACCGGCCACCTGCACGACGGCTGTCTGCTCGCTTCGGTCGGCACGCTGGAACGTCACCGCGTATCGGCCGTCACCGGCCAGCGCCTCGATCTTGTGCAGGACTGCCGCCACGACAGCAGCCTACGGGCCGGATTCGGCCCGTGCCTTCAGGCGACGCAACGTCTGCCCGATGTGCTCGGCGTTGACGGCGGCGCGGTTGCGCACCCCGGTGGCGAGTTCCGCGGGCAGTTTGAACCAGCCGGGACGACGATCCCAGGTGCTCTCGGTGACCCGGCAGCCCGCATCGAGTTCCTCGATGTCGTACTGCCAGCGCGAGATCTTGACCACCGAGTGGGTGACCTCGAACGCGAACCGTTCCCCGGGTTCGGCATCGGTCACCGTGCAGGTGGTCGTCCATCGCCGCCGGCCGTTGCGATTGCTGCCGCTGAATACCGCGCCGGGGCTCGCAGGCGTCCCCGACCTCCAGCGCATCTGGGTGGTCTCGGCGGCGAGTTCGGTCAGCGTGTCGAGGTCTGTGATCAGCCCGTACACCGCGGCGGAAGTCGCAGCGACAGTGATCGAGGACGAGGCGGACGGAGCTGTCACGACGGTGAAGTCTGCTCGCGGTGCAATTCGAGCGCGATGTCGATCAGTTGATCCTCCTGACCGCCGACCAGCTTGCGCTCACCTGCGCGTACCAGGATCTCGGCACCGCTCACGCCGTACCGCTCCGCCTGCCGGTATGCGTGCTTGAGGAAGCTCGAATAGACGCCCGCGTAGCCCATCATCAGCGCCATCCGGTCCAGCCGGCACTCCTCCGGCATCGCCGGACGGACGACGTCCTCCGCCGCGTCGACGATCTTGAAGAAGTCGATGCCGGTCTCGATGCCGAGCTTGTCGCACACGCCGACGAACGCTTCGATCGGCGTGTTCCCCGCGCCTGCGCCGAAGCGCCGCGTCGAACCGTCGATCTGCTGCGCGCCCGCGCGGTAGGCGACGATCGAGTTGGCCACCGCGAGATCGAGATTCTCGTGACCGTGGAAGCCGACCTGGGCATCGGTTCCCAACTCGGCCACGAGAGCAGCGACCCGCTCGGACACCTGCTCGAGTACCAACGCACCGGCGGAGTCGACGACGTACACGCACTCGCATCCCGCGTCGGCCATGATCCGCGCCTGGCTCGCGAGCACTTCGGGCGGCTGCGAGTGCGCCATCATCAGGAACCCGACGGTCTCGAGACCGAGCTCGCGGGCCAGGCCGAAGTGCTGGATCGAGATGTCCGCCTCGGTGCAGTGCGTCGCGATACGGCAGATGGCCGCACCGTTGTCGCGGGCGATGCGGATGTCGTCCTTCACGCCGACGCCGGGCAGCATCAGCACCGCGATCCTGGCACGTTGCGCCGTCTCGGCGGCGATCCTGATCAGCTCCTGCTCGGGCGTGCGCGAGAAGCCGTAGTTGAACGACGAGCCGCCGAGCCCGTCACCGTGCGTCACCTCGATCACGGGCACGCCGGCTGCGTCGAGCGCGGCAACGATCGAGCGCACTTCCTCGCCGGTGAACTGGTGTCGCTTGTGATGCGATCCGTCGCGCAACGAGGTGTCGGTCACGCGCAGATCCCGAGTCGCTGAGGTCATCGGAACAGTTCCTCTCCGACCTTGGTCGCCGCGGCGGTCATGATGTCGAGGTTGCCTGCATACGGCGGCAGGAAGTCGCCGGCGCCCTCGACCTCGACGAATACCGACACGCGCGCCATGCCGCCGTTCAGATCGGACGGATCCTCGAACTGCGGCTCCTGCAGCAACCGGTATCCGGGCACGTACGCCGCCACGTCCGCGGCCATCGCATGCACGGACGACGTGATCGCGTCGGTGTCGGCATCCGCAGGTATCGCGCAGAAGATCGTGTCGCGCATGATCAGCGGCGGGTCGGACGGATTGAGCACGATGATCGCCTTGCCGCGCTTCGCGCCGCCGATCACCTCGATGCCGCGACTGGTGGTGCGGGTGAACTCGTCGATGTTCGCGCGCGTACCCGGGCCGGCGGACGCCGACGCCACCGTGGCCACAATCTCGGCGTAGTCGACCGGGACGACCCGCGAGACGGCGTGCACCATCGGGATCGTCGCCTGGCCCCCGCACGTGATCAGGTTGATGTTCGGCGCATCGAGGTGTTCACGCAGGTTCGCCGGCGGCACGACATAAGGCCCGATCGCAGCCGGGGTCAGGTCGATCGCCTTGATTCCCGCGGCCTCGTATCGTGGCGCGTTCTCGCGGTGCACGTACGCCGAGGTCGCTTCGAACACGACGTCCGGCAGGTCGGTCGAGCCGAGCAGGACGTCGACCCCGTCCGAGGTCGTCTGCAGCCCTTCATCGGCAGCCCGCTTCAAGCCCGCACTGGACGGATCGACGCCGACCATCCAGATCGGCTCGATGACCTTTGAGCGCAACAGCTTGTACATCAGGTCCGTCCCGATGTTGCCGGAACCGACGATCGCGGCGGTGGCCATCTAGGCAGCTCCTTCGAAGGTGAGCGAGACAGGTCCGAGCGGACCGAAGTCGGCGCGGAAGACATCGCCGGGACGGGCGTCGACGGCGCGGGTGCACGAGCCGGGCAGGATCACGTGCCCGGCTCGCAGGCGGACGCCGAAGCCCGCCACCTTGCGGGCCAGCCACGCGACCGAGGTGAGCGGATTGCCGAGCACCGCGTCGCTGCGCCCGACGCCGACCTCGTCGGCGTTGCGCGTCAGCGTCACCGGAATCGTGGTCAGGTCGACGTCGAGCGGGTCGACCTGGCGTGCGCCGAGCACGAAGCCGGCCGACGATGCATTGTCCGCGATCGTGTCGACCAGGCCGATCTTCCAGTTCTCGATCCGGCTGTCGATGAGTTCGAGGGCGGCGGCGACATAGGACGTCGCGTCGAGCACGTCCTGCTCGGTGCACCCCTGGCCGGGAAGGTCGGCGCCGAGCACGAAGCCGACCTCGGGCTCGACGCGCGGCAGGAGGTAACGGGTTGCGGCGACCGGCACGGACTCATCCAGCGCCATGTCGCTGAGCAGGTGCCCGTAGTCGGGTTCGTCGACGCCCATCATCTGCTGCATCGCCTCGGACGACAGGCCGACCTTGTGCCCGACGATCCGCGCTCCGTCGTGCACGCGGCGCTCGATGTTGTGCAACTGGATGCGGTATGCGTCGTCGACGTCGAGGTCGGGGTAGGACGCCGCGATCGGCGAGACGGCCGCCCGGTCGGTCTCGGCAACCTGCAACACGTGCGCCAGTTCGGCGCGCTGCCCGGGACTGAGCATTACGCCTCCCTGAATAGAACCTGTTCTAAGTCTGGTCAGCTAGATTCTAAGCCCACTTTGTCTTGCGATACCAGCTAGAAACTATAACCTGTTCCACATGGCGCGGGACGAGTACGACGTGGTCGTCGTGGGCAGCGGTGCAGCCGGGATGGCCGCCGCCCTGACTGCGGCGAATCGCGGCCTGCGCACCGTCGTCCTGGAGAAGGCAGCGCACTTCGGCGGGTCGACGGCACGCTCCGGCGGCGGCGTGTGGATCCCGAACAACGAAGTCCTGGAACGCGACGGCGTGACCGACACACCGGACGCGGCCCGAAGCTACCTGCACAGCATCGTCGGCGACGCGGTAGCGCCGGAGCGGATCGACACCTATCTCGAGCGCGGGCCGCAAGCGCTGGCCTTCCTGCTCGCCAACTCGCCGCTGCGGATGCAGTGGGTGCCGGACTACAGCGACTACTACCCCGAGGCACCCGGCGGTCGGGTGGGTGGGCGCTCGATCGAGCCCAAGCCCTTCGACCTGAAGCGGCTCGGCACCGATCGGGGCGACCTCGAGCCCGACTACGGCAAGTCGCCGTTGAACGTGACCGTGACGCAGGCCGACTTCCGCTGGGCGACGTTGCTGATGCGCCATCCGCGGGGTGTGCTGCGCGTGCTGCGCATCGGTGCGCGCTGGATGTGGTCGATGCTGACCCGCAAGGACCTCGCCGTCCGCGGTCAGGCCTTCGCCGCGGCACTGCGCGTCGGCCTTACTGACGCCGGCGTCCCCGTGCTGCTGAACACCGCACTGGACGACCTGGTCATCGAGGACAGCCGCGTGACCGGTGTCGTCGTGAGTGCGGACGGTGCGTCCCGGACGATCCACGCACGGAACGGCGTCGTGCTGGCGTGTGGCGGCTTCGAGCACAACGAGGCGATGCGCAAGCAGTACCAGCGCGAACCGGTCGGCGCGTCGTGGACCGTGGGAGCCGCGGCGAACACCGGTGACGGGATCGGCGCCGGCGAGCGGGTCGGCGCCGCGCTCGATCTCATGGACGACGCCTGGTGGGGTCCGTCCGTGCCGCTCACCGGCGGACCGTGGTTCTGCCTGGCCGAACGCACGCTGCCCGGCGGCATCATGGTCAACGCACGCGGGCAGCGGTTCATGAACGAAGCGCTGCCCTACGTCGAGGCGACACATCGCATGTACGGCGGCGACGAGTACGGCCGCGGCGACGGCCCCGGCGAGAACATCCCGTGCTGGATGGTGATCGATCAGCGTTACCGAAATCGCTACGTGTTCGCCGGCGTGCCGCCGCGTCGTCCGTTCCCGGGCCGCTGGCACCAGGCCGGCATCATCCAGCGCGCAAATACGATCAAGGAACTTGCGGCGAAGATCGGCGTCGACGCCGACGTTCTCGCGCGCACGGTCGGCGGCTTCAACGGGTACGCGAAGTCGGGTCGCGACGAGCAGTTCGGCCGTGGCGACAGCGGGTACGACCGCTACTACGGCGATCCGACGGTCAAGCCCAATCCCTGCCTGGCGCCGATCGACAAGGCACCGTTCTACGCGATCACGATGGTCCCCGGCGATCTCGGCACGAAGGGCGGGCTGTGCACCGACACCGCGGCCCGGGTGCTGCGTGCCGACGGCT
>DASXJN010000035.1:0-15535 GCA_036497365.1 Jatrophihabitantaceae bacterium
CGCGGGTCGGTGTCGAACACGAGCAGGTCCGCGGGCGCGCGCTCGTCCAGGCCCGGCAGGCCGAGCCACTCCCGCGCGCGCCACGACGCCTGGGCGATCACCTCGGCTTGCGGGATCCCGGCGCCGACGAGCGCGCGGATCTCGTCGCGCACCAGCCCGTGCGGCAGCGATCCGCCGGCATCGGTGCCGGTGTAGATCGGGACGCCCGCCTCGTAGGCCGAGCGGATCCGCTCGCGGGAGCTGGCGAACAGCGCGCGCATGTGGGCCGCGTAGATCGGGTACTTCTCCGCCCCGGACAGCGCGATCGACGGGAAGTTGTCGATGTTGACCAGGGTCGGGACGACGGCGGCGCCACTGGCTGCGGCCGCCGCGATCAGGTCGTCGGTGAGCCCGGTGCCGTGCTCGATCGAGTCGATGCCGGCGGCGATCAGGCCGGGCAGCGCGTCCTCGCCGAACACGTGCGCCGCGACTCGCACGCCGAGTTCGTGGGCGACCGCGACCGCTTCGGCAAGCGCGTCGTCCGGCCAGGTCGGCGCGAGATCGCCGAGGTCGCGATCGATCCAGTCGGCGGCAAGCTTCACCCAGCCGTCGCCGCGCGCGGCCTGGGTGCGCACCTCGTCGACCAGGCCGTCCGGCTCGACCTCGACGCCCAGGCCGCGGATGTAGCGCTTCGGACGGGCGATGTGCCGGCCGGCCCGGATCAGCCGCGGCAGGTCGTCCCTGGTCTGGATATAGGTGTTGTCGACCGGCGAGCCGGCGTCGCGCAGGAGCAGTGCGCCGGCGGTCCGGTCGAGCAGGGCCTGCCGCTCCTGGCCCTCCGGATCAGGCACGTGCCCGGTCGGGGCGAGCCCGACATGGCAGTGCGCGTCGACGAAGCCCGGGACGATCCAGCCGCCGGACGCGATCGTCTCGGTGTCGCCGGCCGGACGGTCGAAGGTGAGCCGACCGGCCAGGATCCAGGCGTCGCGCTCGGTCTCGTCCGGCAGGAAGACGCCGCGCAGGTGCAGGACGGTCACTGTTTCGCCCAGGCCTCGGCCAGCAGCGACCGCGCCTCGGACAGCAACTGCGGCAGCACCCGGGTGTGCGCGACGACCGGCATGAAGTTGGTGTCGCCACCCCACCGCGGCACGACGTGCTGGTGCAGGTGTGCCGCGATGCCCGCGCCGGCGACGACACCCTGGTTCATGCCGATGTTGAAGCCGTGCGGCGCCATGACGGCGCGCACGACCGTCATCGCCGTGCGCGTGAACGCCGAGAACTCGACCGTCTCGGCGTCGTCCAGCTCGGTGTAGTCGGCCAGGTGGCGGTACGGCACCACCATCAGATGGCCGGAGTTGTACGGATACAGGTTGAGCACCGCGTAGACGAGTTCGCCGCGGGCGACGATCAGCCCGTCCTCGTCCGATCGCTTCGGGATCGAACAGAACGGGCAGTCGTCGCCGGCCTCGTCGTGCGTCGGCTTGTTCTCGCCCTTGATGTAGACCATCCGGTGCGGGGTCCACAGCCGGCCGAACCCGTCCGCCTCGCCCGCGAACGCTGTCGCGGGCTCGACGACGGGATCGCCCTCCTCAGCCATAGAGCTCGGCGGTCGGCGACTCGTTGGCCCGGCGGTTCACCGTGTCCTGGATCTCGGCCAGCGCCTGCGCGACCGGGATGCCGTTGCGCTGGGAGCCGTCCCGGTACCGGAACGACACGGCGCCGGCCTCGGCGTCGGTCGCGCCGGCGATCAGCATGAAGGGCACCTTCTGCTTCTGCGCCGAACGGATCTTCTTCTGCATCCGGTCGTCCGAGGCGTCGACCTCGATCCGGATGCCGGTCGCGCGCGCCTGCCCCGCGATGTCCTGCAGGTAGTCGGTCTGCTCGTCGGTCACCGGGATGCCGATCACCTGGACGGGCGAAAGCCAGGCCGGGAAGGCCCCGGCGTAGTGCTCGGTGAGCACGCCGATGAACCGCTCGACCGAGCCGAACTTCGCGGAGTGGATCATCACCGGCTGGTGGCGTTCGCCGTCCGCGCCCTGGTACTCGAGCTCGAACCGGGCCGGCTGGTTGAAGTCGTACTGGACGGTCGACATCTGCCAGGTACGACCGATCGCGTCGCGCGCCTGTACCGAGATCTTCGGGCCGTAGTACGCCGCGCCGCCCGGGTCGGGGACGAGTTCGAGTCCCGAGCTCTCGGCCGCCTCGCGCAAGACCTCGGTGGCCACGGCCCAGTCCTCGTCGGAGCCGATGAACTTGTCCGGCTTCGAGTCGTCGCGGGTGGACAGCTCGAGGTAGAAGTCGTCCAGGCCGAAATCGCGCAGCAGGCCGAGCAGGAAGTGCAGCAGCTTCTTGATCTCGTCGGCCGCCTGCTCAGCGGTGCAATAGGTGTGTGAGTCGTCCATGGTCAGCCCACGGACGCGGGTCAGGCCGTGCACGACACCGGACAGCTCGTAGCGGTACACCGCACCGAGTTCGAACAACCGAAGCGGGAGCTCGCGGTACGAGCGCCCGCGCGACCGGTAGATCAGGTTGTGCATCGGGCAGTTCATGGCCTTGAGGCGGTATTCAGCGCCCTCGAGCTCCATCGGCGGGAACATGCCGTCGGCGTAGTACGGCAGGTGGCCTGAGGTATGGAACAGGCCGTCCTTGGTGATGTGCGGTGTAGCGACGAAGTCGAATCCCTCGTCGAGGTGCCGCTGCCGGACGTAGTCCTCGAGCGCCTTGCGCAGGATGCCGCCCTTCGGGTGGAACACCGCGAGGCCCGAGCCCAGTTCGTCCGGGAAGCTGAACAGGTCGAGTTCGGCGCCGAGCTTGCGGTGGTCGCGCTTGGCGGCCTCTTCGAGGCGCACGAGATGCGCCTTCAGGTCGTCCTTCGAGGCCCACGCGGTGCCGTAGATGCGCTGCAGCTGCGGGTTCTTCTCGCTGCCGCGCCAGTACGCCGCAGCGCTGCGCATCAGCTTGAACGCGGGGATGCGCCGGGTGGTGGGCAGGTGCGGGCCGCGGCACAGGTCGGTCCAGACCCGCTCGCCGGACTTGGCGTCGAGGTTGTCGTACATGGTCAGGCCACCGCTACCGACCTCGGTGGCTTCCTCACCGGTTGCCGACGACTTCAGGCCGATCAGTTCGAGCTTGAACTTCTCGTTGGCGAGTTCGGCGCGCGCCTCGTCGTCGTCGATGGGACGACGCGAGAAGCGCTGGCCGGCCTTGACGATCTCGGTCATCTTCTTCTCGATGGCCGAGATGTCCTCCGGGGTGAACGGGCGCGACGGCAGGAAGTCGTAGTAGAAGCCGTCCTCGATCGGCGGGCCGATACCGAGCAGGGTGCCCGGGAAGAGGTCCTGGACAGCCTGCGCCATCACGTGCGCGGCCGAATGCCGCAGTACCGCCAGTCCTTCGGGCGACGACGCCGGGACGGCCACCACCTCGGTCTCGTCAGCGGGCACCCAGTCGAGATCCTTGAGCAACCCGTCCGGGTCGCGGACGACGACGGCGCCGTCCGGTCCGGTGAGGTCGACGCCGGCCTCGCGCAACGCGTCCGCTGCCGTCGTCCCGGCAGCCACCCGGACGGGCAGGGCTGGGGTCGACGGGACGTTGCTGGCGGGCACGACATCTCCTCTGGTTCGCGGGGGGTACTGGCCCGGTGGGACGAAAGATCCGGACCCCAGGAATGCTAGTGCGGTGCGCGCGAGGGCCCGACTGCATATCAGCGCAGCCGTGCTGGCGAGCGCAGCGGCGGTGATCGCGGGCTGCACGCCGTCGCAGTCGGCGTCGCATCGGGATCGATCGCACTCGTCGTCCTCGACGCCCGCAGTCGGGCCGTCCTCGGGAGGACCGGCACCGACGCGCACGACGACGCCGAAGCCGCCCGTGCACCACGGCAGGTACACGATCGCGTTCGCCGGGGACGTGAACTTCTCCGGCCGACTCGCCCCGCGACTCGCACACGACCCACGCACGGTGTTCGGTGCCGCGGCACGGCAGTTGCGTCCTGCGGACCTGACGATGGTGAACCTCGAAACCGCGATCACGACCGGCGGAGTCCGTCAGAACAAGGAGTTCACCTTCCACGCTCCCCCGGTCGCGCTGACCGCGTTGCGCGACGCCGGCATCGATGTCGCGACCATGGCGAACAACCACGGTGCCGACTACGGGACGAGCGGGCTGCGTGACACGCTGCGCGCGATCCGCACCGAACACTTCCCCGTGATCGGTGTCGGCAAGAACGCGCACGCCGCGTTCGCGCCGTACCGGACGACCCTGGACGGCACCAAGGTGGCGATCATCGCCGCCGACCAGGTGCAGGACGAGACGACGCTGTCGCTGTACTCGGCCGGGCCGCACAAGATCGGCGTCGCGAACGCGTACCAGTCCCGGCTGGTCGACGCGGTGCGGGCCGCGCGGCGGGCCGGCTACGTCGTGGTCGTGTACGTGCACTGGGGCATCGAGTTCCAGACCTGTCCGTCCGGTGATCAGACCGGCCTCGCGAATCGACTCGCGGCCGCGGGTGCGAGCGCGGTGATCGGCACGCACGCGCACGTCCTGCAAGGCGCCGGGTGGCTGCCCAACGGCACCTATGTCGAGTACGGGCTGGGCAACTATCTGTGGTGGCTCTCGATCGGCAACGACCAGGACGACAACGGTGTGCTGACGCTGAGCTTCTCCCACCGCAAGGTGGTGGGCGCGCATTTCGCGCCGTCGCATCTCGATCAGCGTGGCATTCCGATGCCTGCGCGCGGTGCGGAGCGACAACGGATCATGACCGAGTGGCGTAACGACCGCTCGTGTACCGACCTCTCGTCCCATCCACCGAAGTAAGGAGTTGCGGGTGTTCGTCTACGAGTTCGAGGGCAAGCGGCCGTCCATCGCCGAGGACGCGTTCATCGCGCCGACCGCGACGATCATCGGCGACGTGACGGTCGAGGCGGGCGCGTCGGTCTGGTACGGCGCGGTGGTGCGCGGCGACGACGGACCGATCGTGATCCGCGAGCGGGCCAACGTGCAGGACGGTTCGGTCATCCACACCACGCCGGGCGTGACGACCGAGATCGGCGTCGGCGCCACGGTCGCGCACCAGTGCATCGTGCACGGTGCGGTGCTCGAGGACGAGGCGCTGGTCGGGAACGGGTGCGTGGTGCTCGACGGTGCCCGGATCGGCGCGGGGTCGCTGGTGGCGGCGCTGTCGCTCGTCCAGCCGGGCGTGCAGATTCCGCCCGGCGTGCTGGCCGCGGGCGTGCCTGCGCAGGTCAAAAAGCCCATAGCGGGCACACCGGCGGAGATGTGGGTCAAGCTCAACCCGACTTACTATCCGGCGCTCGCACAGAAGCACATTGCGGGCCTCAAACCTGTTTAGATGTCGGCCATGACGACCACCCAGGCAGGCTGGTTCGCAGACCCTCTCGGTCGGCATCAGCTGCGCTATTTCGACGGTTCACAGTGGACCGAGCACGTTTCGTCCAACGGCCGCACAGCGGTCGACCCGCCCGTGGGGCAGGGTCACGTGCCGACCGTGCAACGTGATCCGGCCAAGGTGCAGGGCGACGTGCAGCGGGCCGGCAAGGCCGGCGTGAGCGCCTACCAGGGCGGCGGCACGATCTTCACCGAGTCGGTGCTGGTCGTGAACCAGAAGGCCAAGTTGATCGAGATCAACAACGAGTACGCGATCTATGACCAGAACGCCCGGCAGCTCGCTGCGGTGCGCGAGGTCGGGCAGAGCAGCATCAAGAAGGCGGCCCGGTTCCTCACCTCGCTCGACCAGTACATGACCCACCAGCTGCAGATCGTGGACATGGCGGGCAACGTCATCCTCGGGCTGACCCGGCCGGCGAAGTTCGTGAAGTCGCGCATTGTCGTGACCGACCCGGGTGGCAACGAGGTCGGTCAGATCGTCCAGCAGAACGCGATCGGCAAGATCCGCTTCGGGCTGGAGTCGGGCGGCAACAGCTACGGCATGATCCAGGGCGAGAACTGGCGGGCGTGGAACTTCGCCATCCTCGACCACACCGGCGCCGAGGTCGCCCGGATCACCAAGACCTGGGAAGGCCTGGCGAAGACGATGTTCACCACGGCCGACAACTACGTGGTGCAGATCCACCGCCAGCTCGAGGATCCGCTGCGCCTGCTCGTCGTCGCATCCGCGCTGAGCATCGACACCGCGCTGAAGCAGGACTCGCGCGGCTTCGGCTGACCCGTCCCGCTCAGCAACCCACCACCCGCTGACCCCTGAGCTTGATCAAGAGGCGGCCCGTTATTGGCCGCCGTGCAGGGCGACACGCCGACGAACACTCTGCATAGGGGCCAAATGTCGAGCGGCACGGGCGGCGCCGGTCGACAATGAACGCTGTGCAGCAGTTGCTACGGCGTGTCGTGCAGCAGAGCGTTCAGCGTTGGGCCCTCATCGAGCCGCCGCGCAGACCCAGCTAGATCAAGAGGCCCGAACCGTTGATTTTCAACGGTTCGGGCCTCTTGATCATGGACGTAAGCTCGGCCCGTGCGAATAGCGCTCGTGCGTCACGCGCTGCCCGAGGTGGCGCCGGACGTACCGGCGTGTAAGTGGTCCCAGACTGCGGAAGGCCGACGTTTGGCGTCGCAGCTGGGCACTCGATTGCCTGCGGATGGCATCTGGGTGGCCAGCGACGAAGTGAAGGCCTACGAGACGTTGTTGTGCGCGAGGTCGGGCGCCACCGAGGTTCGGCAGGATGCACGCTTCGGCGAAGTGCAGCGGGCCGAACCGTTCGACGACGATTTTCGCTCCCGGCGCCGGGCCTGGGTCGAAGGACGGCTCGACGACCGTCAGGCGGAGTGGGAGTCCGCAAGCGACGCAGCCGCGCGATTCGACGCCACGGTCAACGACTACCTCGAACTCGGTCGTCCTCTGGTAATCGGCTCGCACGGGATGGTCATCACGGCCTGGCTCGTCCGAATCGGGGTCGTCGCGCCCGGACGTGTCGCCGGTGACTTCTGGGATGCCCTGGAGTTCCCCGATCTGATCGAGATCGATCGTCCCGACCGCTGAGCTTGATCGGACGGGAGACTGTTGGCCGCGGTGCAGGGTGACACGCCGACGAACACCCTGCACAGGGGCCAAGTGCGGCGAAGCCGCGCGCGGCGAGCTGGGACGGGGTCAGCCGCCGGCCCAGCGGCGCACGTCCTCGGGTGTGTCGAGGTCGCACGGATCGCCCGCCACGTCGATCTCGTCCACCAGTCCGGGATGCGCCCGCAACCACGAGCGGGCCCCCTCGTCCGCACCCGCGACCGCCAAGGCCTCGGTCCAGAACTCCGGTGCCATCACGATCGGGTGCCCACGCCGCCCGTCGAAGGTGGCGATCGCGACGCGTCCCGGGCGCCAGGCCTCGACCGTCGCGCGCACCGCCTCCGGGCCGATCCCGGGCACGTCGACCAGCAACACCGCCAGCGCGGCGACGTCGGCCAGCGCCGCAGCCTCGACCGCAAGCGCCAGCGACGACCGCATGCCCCGCGACGGATCGGGATTGACGACCGCACGCACCCCGCCGACGGTGGTGCCTTCGCGCACGACCGCGATGACCGGAGTGCACCCGCCTTCGCGCAACGCCGTGACCGCCCGATCGAGCAGCCGGCGTCCGGCAACGATCAGGTCGGCCTTCGGCGTGCCCATCCTCGTACCCGCTCCGGCAGCGAGTACGGCACCGGCAACCGCTGCCACAGTCGCAGAGTATTCCCACGGACTGTGCGGAACTTGCGCCCAACGGCCATGCTCGTTGTATGCACTCGTCTGCCTTCGCCGACCCTGCCGCAGTCGCCGCCGCGCTCGATGGCGCCGGCTACCTGCCCGACGACGGCGTCGCGGTCGCGGCTTACCTGGCGATGCGCCTCGGCCGTCCGCTGTTCCTCGAGGGCGACCCCGGGGTGGGCAAGACCGCCCTGGCGCAGGCCCTGGCGACGATCACCGGCGCGAACCTGGTCCGGCTGCAGTGCTATGAGGGCATCGACGCCAGCCAGGCGCTCTACGACTGGGACTTCCCCCGCCAGGTGCTGCACCTGCGCGCCGCCGGCGAGCGCGCCGACACCGCCGAGCTCGAGGCCTCGCTCTACGACCGCCGCTTCCTGGTCGCCCGGCCGATCCTGCAGGCGATCGAACACAGTCCGTCCGTGCTGCTCGTGGACGAGATCGACCGCGCCGACGACGAGTTCGAGGCGTTCCTGCTCGAGGTGCTCGCCGACAACGCAGTGACCATTCCCGAGCTCGGCACGATCCGGGCAAGCGAGCCGCCGCTGGTCGTGCTCACCTCGAACCGCACCCGTGAGGTGCACGACGCGCTCAAACGACGCTGCCTCTACCACTGGGTCGCGCACCCGTCCTTCGAACGCGAGGTACAGATCGTCCGCAGGCACATCCCGGACGTGAGCGAGCGGCTCGCCCGCGACGTCGCGGCGGTCGTCGGCGGCCTGCGCGAAGCCGACCTGCTCAAGCCGCCCGGCGTGGCCGAGGCGATCGACTGGGCGCAGGCGCTGCACGTGCTCGGCAGCGAACGCCTCGACCAGACGCGCGCGGTCGCGACCCTCGGCGCAGCCGTCAAGTACCACGAGGACCAGGTGCGCGTGGAGCGCGACCTGCTGCCGGATCTCTTCGCCCGGTTGGCATGACCTGCCCATGACCGACGTGACGGCATCCCTCACCGGCTTCGCGCGTGCGCTGCGCGCGGCCGGCGTGGCTGCCGACCGGGCCCGGCTCACCACCGCGCTCGAGGCACTCGATCAGCTCAACTGCGCGAACGCCGACCACGTGTACTGGGCCACCCGCCTGGCGCTCTGCGCCGAGCCGGACGACCTGCCCCGCTTCGATGCCCTGTTCGACATGTGGTTCCGCGGTGCACGGCCGCCCTCGCCCAGCACGGGCCGGCCGACCGTCCCGCAGGAGCTGCGTCCGGTCGCGACCCTCGGCGCCGACCAGACCGGGCCCGAGACGGCCGACGACGAGGACGTGCTGCGCACCGCGGCGAGTGAGATCGAGATCCTGCGCCATCGCGACGTCGGTCAGCTGACCGCCGAGGAGCGCGACGAGGTCAACCGGCTGATCGCCCTGCTCGCGCCCCGCGTCGCGCGCCGCCGCACGCTGCGCCGCAGCCCGCGCGGCAACGATCGTGTAGACGTGCGCCGCACGGTGCGACAGCTGCTCAAGGACGGCGGCGAGCCCGGCGCGCTGCGCTACACCGGCCGACGCGAGAAGCCGCGCCGCCTCGTCCTGCTCCTCGACGTCAGCGGCTCGATGGCCCCCTACGCCGACGCGCTGCTCCGCTTCGCGCATGCGGCGGTGCGCGCGAACCCGGCGACCACCGAGGTGTTCACGCTCGGCACCCGGCTCACCCGGGTGACCCGGCAACTGCGGGTGCGCGATCCCGGACTCGCCCTGGCCGCGGCCGGCTCGGCGATCCCGGACTGGAGCGGGGGCACCCGGCTCGGCGACGCGCTGCGTGCCTTCCTCGACCTGTGGGGTCAGCGCGGCACCGCCCGGCGAGCCGTCGTGGTCATCGCCAGCGACGGATGGGAGCGCGGAGACGCGTCGCTGCTCGGCGCGCAGATGGAGCGGCTGGCCCGCCTCGCGCACCGTGTCGTCTGGGTCAACCCGCACCGCGGCAAGCACGGCTTCGCGCCGGTTACCGGAGGTATGGTGGCGGCGCTGCCGCACCTGGACGACCTCATCGCCGGGCATTCACTGGATGCGCTGCGCAATCTCGTGGAGGTGATCGGGCGTGCGTGACGTGATCACGGATCTCGCCCGCTGGTGGGCCGCCGGCGACACGGTCGGCATCGGCACGGTGGTCGGCACCTGGAAGTCCTCGCCGCGGCAACCCGGCGCGGCGATGCTCGTCGGCCCGGACGGCACCGCGGTCGGCAGCGTGTCCGGCGGATGTGTCGAGGGCGCCGTCTACGCCCTCGCCGAGCAGAGCCGCGACGACGGCGCTCCGGTCCTGCAGCGCTACGGCGTCAGCGACGACGACGCCTTCGCCGTGGGGCTGACCTGCGGCGGCATCATCGACATCTTCGTCGAGCAGATCGATCGGCAGAGCTTCCCCGAACTCGGCAGCGTGGCCGAGGACATCGAGGCCGGCCGGCCGGTCGCCGTCGCCACGATCATCAGCGGTGACGAGACGCGGGTCGGCCGCCGCCTCGTCGTCCGTCCCGAGGCGGTGAGCGGCAGCCTCGGCACCGAGCGGTTGGACGACGCCGTCCGCGACGACGTGCGCGGCCTGCTCGTGCAGGGCACCACCGCGACCCTGCACTATGGCCGTGACGGCGAGCGGCGCGGTGACGACATCGCGGTCTTCGTCGCGTCCTACGCACCGCGGCCGCGGATGATCGTGTTCGGCGCGATCGACTTCGCCGCCGCGGTGGCCCGGATCGGTTCGTTCCTCGGCTACCACGTCACCGTGTGCGACGCGCGCGAGACGTTCGCGACCAAGAAGCGGTTCCCGGACGCCGACGAGGTCGTCGTCGAATGGCCGCACCGGTACCTGGCGGGGACCGAGGTCGACGAGCGCACCGTGCTGTGCGTGCTCACCCACGACCCGAAGTTCGACGTACCGCTTCTCGAGATCGCGTTGCGCTCGCCGGTCGCCTACATCGGCGCGATGGGTTCGCGCCGGACCAACGACGACCGTGCAAAGCGGCTGCGTGAACTCGGCATGACCGACGACGACCTCGCCCGGTTGCACGCACCGATCGGTCTGGATACCGGCGCCCGCACCCCGGAAGAGACCGCGGTGTCGATCGCGGCGGAGATCATCGCGACGCGATGGGGCGGTAGCGGCACGCAGTTGCGGCGCACGGATGGCCCCATTCACCGCGAAAGCGGATCTGCACCAGACGCTGGGGATTTGGCCTCGTTGCAGCGTTAATGCAGCCTCGTCATCTCCAGCACGGCGCGCTAGCGTCCAGTCGAGGTATGGCCTGCCGTAAACGGTGCTTGGAGGCGCGATGACCAAGATCAATCTCAAAGTCGACGGGGTGGCCTACTCCGACGACGTCGAACCCCGCACATTGCTCGTGCACTACCTGCGGGAGCAGGTCGGCAAGATCGGGACGGTCGTCGGCTGCGATACGAGCAACTGCGGCGCGTGCACCGTCGACCTCGACGGGCAGAGCGTCAAGAGCTGCACCGTTCTCGCCGTGCAGGCCGACGGCGGCGACGTCACCACCGTCGAAGGGCTCGCAGAGAACGGCACCCTGTCCGCCGTGCAGCAGGCATTCCACGACAACCACGCACTGCAGTGCGGGTTCTGCACGCCGGGGATGATGATGGCCGTCCGCGACCTGCTGAAGAACAACCCCAACCCGTCCGAGGACGAGATCCGCGAAGGCATCGAGGGCAACCTCTGCCGCTGCACCGGTTACGTGAACATCGTCCGCGCGGCGCAGGCCGCGGCAGCCGCGGGAGCGAATGCATGACCGCCGTCGAGCAGCGCGCCGCCGAGATCGGCCAGGCGCGCAAGCGCAAGGAAGACCACCACCTCATCACCGGCCGCACGACCTGGACCGACAACACGACGCTGCCCGGCATGCTGCACATCGCGATGCTGCGCAGCCCGATGGCGCACGCTCGGATCAGTTCCGTCGACGCGACCGAGGCGAAGTCGCGGCCGGGCGTGGTCGGCGTGTTCACCGGTCAGGACTTCAAGGACGCTCAGGGCAGCCTGCCGTGTGCGTGGGCGCCCGACGGCCTGGTGAACCCGGGCACGCCGAGCATCGCCGTCGACCAGGTCAACTTCGCCGGCGAGATCGTCGCCGTGATCGCTGCACGATCCAAGGCCGAGGCACAGGACGCGCTCGAGGCGATCGAGGTCGACTACGACCCGCTGCCGGCCGTCCTGAACATGGAGGACGCGGTCAAGGACGGCGCCGACCGCGTGCACCCGGCGACCGAGTCGAACAAGATCTACACCTGGGAGTTCGAATCCGGGGCGGCCGGTACCGGCATCCCGATCCAGGAGGCGATCGACACCGCCGAGGTGACGATCCAGCGCCGGTTCATCCAGCAGCGGCTGATCCCCGCGTTCATGGAACCGCGCTCGACGGTCGTGCAGCCCATCGGCGAGGGCGTCACCATGTGGTCGTCCACGCAGATCCCGCACATCCTGCGCACGCTGCTCGCCGCGACGCTCGGCATCGCCGAACACCACGTGCGAGTGATCGCCCCGGACGTCGGCGGCGGGTTCGGCGGCAAGATCGCCGTCATGCCCGAGGAGGTGCTCTGCACCCTCATCGCGCGCACGCTCAACAAGCCGGTCAAGTGGACCGAATCGCGGTCGGAATCGCTGCTGTCGGCACACCACGGCCGCGATCAGATCCAGGACATCACGCTCACCGCCAAGCGCGACGGCACGGTGACCGGCCTCGACGTGCATCTGTGGGCCGACATGGGTGCCTATAACCGGCTGTTCGGGCCGAGCGTCCCCGTGCTCGGCGCATTCATGTACAACGCGATCTACAAGTTCGCCGCGTACCGGTTCGTCAGCGAAGGCGTGTTCACGACCAAGACGCCGACCGACGCGTACCGCGGCGCCGGGCGCCCCGAGGCGACCTTCGCCGTCGAACGGATGATGGACGAGCTCGCCAACGAACTCGACATGGACCCGATGGATCTCCGTCGCAAGAACTGGATCGCCCACGAGGAGTTCCCGTTCACGACGGTCGCCGGGCTGACCTACGACAGCGGCAACTACGAGGCCGCCACCGACAAGGCGCTCGAGCTGATGGGTTGGGACGACCTGCGCCGCGAGCAGGCCGAACGGCGCAACCGCAACGATCCCGTGCAGCTCGGCCTCGGCATCTCGACGTTCACCGAGATGTGCGGCCTTGCGCCCTCACGCGTGCTCGGCTCGCTGGCCTTCGGTGCCGGCGGCTGGGAGCACGCGTCGATTCGCATGCTGGCCACCGGCAAGGTCGAGGTGGTCACCGGCTCGAGCCCGCACGGGCAGGGCCACGAGACCGCCTTCAGCCAGATCGTTGCCGACCAGCTCGGCGTCGCGTTCGATGACGTCGAGATCCTGCACGGCGACACGCAGTCCTCGCCCAAGGGCCTCGACTCGTACGGTTCGCGATCGCTCGCGGTCGGTGGTGCGGCGCTCGTCAAGGCCGCCGAAAAGGTCATCGACAAGGCCCGCCAGGTCGCGGCACACCTGCTCGAGGCCAGTGAGGACGACCTCGAGTTCCAGAACGGCAGCTTCTCGGTGAAGGGCTCGCCCGGCTCGTCCGTGTCGATGGGTGACATCGCGTTCACCACGTTCCTCGGTCACAACCTGCCCGACGGCATGGAGCCGTCGCTGGACGCGGACGCCACCTACGACCCGATCAACTTCTCGTTCCCGCACGGCACCCACCTGTGCGCCGTGGACGTCGACACCGAGACCGGCTTCACGAAGATCCGCAAGTACGTCTGCGTCGACGACGTGGGCGTGCCGATCAACCCGCTGATCATCGAGGGCCAGGTGCACGGTGGCCTCGCCCAGGGCATCGCCCAGGCGCTCTACGAAGAGGCCGTCTACGACGACGCGGGCAACCTGACCACCGGCACGTTCGTCGACTACACGCTGCCGTCGGCGGCCGACCTCCCGACGTTCACGACTGCTCGCAACGAGACCGCATCGACCTACAACGATCTCGGCGTCAAGGGTGTCGGCGAGGCCGGCACGATCGCCTCGACACCGGCGGTCATCAACGCGATCGTCGACGCGCTCCGTCCGTTCGGGGTGAACGACGTGCAGATGCCGGCCACCCCGGAGCGGGTCTGGCGCGCGATCCACGGCGCCGAGAAGTCCGACCGCGCGCAGTACGGCACCAACGCCTACGGCGGCCCGAGTACCAACACCGTCGACGGAGGCCCGTCATGATTCCCGCTCCCTTCGACTACGTCCGTCCGTCGTCGGTCGGCGAGGCCGTCTCGGCACTGTCCGAGGCGGGCGAGGACGCCAAGGTGCTGGCCGGCGGCCAGTCGCTCATCCCGGTGCTGCGGTTGCGGCTCGCCTACCCGACCGTCGTCGTCGACGTCGGCCGGATCGCCGACCTGCAGGGCGTCCGCGACGACGGCGACGCGATCGTCATCGGCGCCATGACCACGCACCACGACGTCCTGCACAACGACCTCGTGCAGCAACACGCGCCGGTGATCGCCCAGGCGACGGCGACCGTCGCCGACCCGCAGGTCCGTCACCGCGGGACCTTCGGCGGCGCGCTCGCCCACGCCGACCCGGCGGGCGATCTCGGTGCTGTGGCCCTGGCACTCGACTGCGAGTTCCGGGTGACGGGACCGAACGGAGACCGCAGCGTCGCGGCAGCCGACTTCTTCCAGGACTACCTGACCACGGCGCTCGCGGCCGACGAGGTCCTCACGTCGATCCGGGTGCCGAAGCTCGGGGACGGCTGGGGCACGCACTACGAGAAGTTCAACCGGGTCGCGCAGGCGTGGTCGACGGTGGCCGTGGCCGCACTGGTCAAACGGTCGAACGGATCCATCGCCGAAGCCCGCGTCGGGCTCACCAACATGGGCACCACGCCGTTGCGCGCGGCCGCGGTCGAGTCGGCGCTGGCCGGTGCGGACGCCTCCGCCGACGCGATCGGTTCGGCGGCGGAGCACGCGGCCGAGGGCACCAACCCGACGAACGACCTGTCCGCTCAGGCGGACTACCGTGAGCACCTGGCGCGCGTGCTGACCAAGCGCGCGGTATTGGCGGCGGCGGGAGTCTGATGCAACTCGAGCATTCCTTCACTGTTCCGGTGGGCGTGGACGACGCCTGGAAGGTGCTGCTCGACATCGAGCGCATCGCTCCGTGCATGCCCGGTGCCGCCATCGACTCGGTCGACGGTGACGACTTCACCGGAACGGTGAAGGTCAAGCTCGGACCGATCGGGCTCACCTACAAGGGCAAGGCCAGCTTCGTCGAGAAGGACGAGACTGCGCACCGGGTGGCCATCAACGCCCAGGGCCGCGACGCCCGGGGCAACGGGACGGCGGCCGCGAAGGTCACCGCGACCCTCACCGAGGACGGCGACCAGACCAAGGTCGACGTGCTCACCGACCTCGACATCACCGGCAAGCCCGCCCAGTTCGGCCGCGGCGTGATGGTCGATGTCGGCAACAAGCTGATCGGGCAGTTCGCCGACTGCCTGGCCGGCAAGCTCAGCGCCGGCGCGCAAGAGCCTGCTCCCGCCGAACCCGCCGCGGAGTCCGCGCCGGCGAAGAAGGCACCCGCCGCCAAGAAGGCGCCTGCCAAGAAGGCCGCGAAGGCTGCCGCGAAGAAGGCGGCGCCCGCGGCCGAGTCCGCGCCCGCGGCCGAGTCCGCGCCCGCGGCCGAGTCCGTGCCCGTCGACGCCGCGGCTGCGGTCGCGGCCACGGACGGTGCCGCCGACACATCCGCCGACACGGCACCGGCGATGGCGCCCGCCCCGGCGCCGGCACAGCGGCCGGTGCAGGTGGCTCAGCCCGTCGAGGTCGAGCCGATCAACCTGCTCGAGTCGGCCGGCCCGGCCGTGGCGAAGCGGCTTGTGCCGCTCGTCGCCGCGATCGTGTTCGTCCTGATCGTTC
>DASXJN010000036.1:0-12737 GCA_036497365.1 Jatrophihabitantaceae bacterium
ATGTTGACGATCGACCTCAGCTTCGCCGGCCTGATCCCGACGCTCGCGAAAGAGCATCAGGTCATCGCTGTCGAGACGCAGGGGCATGGGCGGACGGCCGACATCGACCGTCCGATCACGCCGACGGCCATGGCCGGTGACGTCGTCGCCCTGCTCGATCAGCTCGGCGTCGACCGCGCGCACGTGCTCGGGCACAGCATGGGCGCCGCGACCACGATCGAGCTCGCGGTGAGCCATCCGGACCGGGTGCGCAGCATCGTCCCGATCTCGGCAAGCGTGCGGCCGGACGGGATGCACGGGGACCTCACCGACCCGGCCAAGTTCGCGACGTCCACCCGGATGCCGACGCAGCAGGACTTCACCGACTTCCGGTCGGCCTACGAGCAGCTGTCACCGCATCCCGAGCGGTTCGACCAGTTCCTCGCGACCTTGTCGAACTCCACTGCGGATCTGCAGGGCTGGACCGACGAGCAGCTGGCCGGCATCACCGCACCGACGCTCATCGTCTGCGGCGATCACGACTTCGTGACGGTCGAGCACGCGGCGCTCATGCAGCATGTGATCCCCGGCTCACACCTGGCCGTCCTGCCGGACACGACGCACATGCAGGCGACCCGTCGTGCAGCTCTGCTGCTGCCGATGCTCGCCGACTTCCTCGACTGACTACCGGACGGCGTGGAAACGCCCGTGGTCGTGCATCTGCCAGGACGATGCGCTCGGCGTGAGGGCGGCGGCGAGCGCGATGCCGACAGCGAGTGAGCCGGCCAGTGCGAACAGCCGGATCGCCCGGCCTCTGTCGGCCGGCGATCCCCGACGGAACTCACGTCCGGTGTCGCGCACCGCCTCGACGATGTGGCCGAGGAAGTGCAGGCCGGTGAGCGAGATCCAGACGATGAAGCTGGCCTGGTGCAGCGTGATCCAGGTGTCGCTCGCGCCGTGGTCGACGAGCAGTGCGATGCCGGTGCCGAGTACGGCCAGCGTGCTCAGCACGACGAGCGGACCGATGAGCCGCAGCACGAGCACCGGTGCGCCGCGGCGCACGTAGGCCGGCGTGCCGGTGTAGTAGCGGGTGAAGCGGTACAGCGTCGTCGCGCACTTGAGCGCGACCGGGCCGATCAACATGAGCCCGAGCACCGTGTGCAGCGTGATGTAGCCGCGCACGTCGAACAGGGTGAAGCCTTCGATGAGAAGGAGCACCGTGAGCACCACGCCGGTGGACGACGTGAGGCGCGAGTTGCCCGTCGTCCCGGGATCATCGTCGGGCTCGGCGCGTGGCAGCAGCAGGTTCAGGTACGAGGACACTCCCGCACCCTGCCTGCGTTCACTCTGCGAATCGTTTGGGAAAGCTGGAAGGGAGCTGAGGAGGCAGGATCGCGTGACCGGGCGCAACGAGGTGCCCGGCGGAGGTCGCTGAGACCCCGGATGCGGCGCTACTCGCCGGTGGGGAGCTCCACGTGGCCGCCGAAGGCCTGCCGCATGACCGACAGCAGCTTGTCGGCGTAGATCGCCTCGCCGCGGCTGGAGAACCGGGCGAACAGGGACGCCGACAGCACCGGCACGGGTACGCCCTCGTCGATCGCGGCCTTGACCGTCCACCGGCCTTCGCCACTGTCCGACACCCGACCCTGAATGCCTTCGAGATCCGGGTTCTTCGCCATGGCGCCGGCGGTGAGGTCGAGCAGCCACGATGCGACGACCGAGCCGCGTCGCCACACCTCGGTCACCTTGCTGATGTCGAGGTCGTACATGTAGTACTGCGGCTGATCCATCGGCGTGGTCTCGGCCGAGTGCTCCTCGGCCTGCTTGCCGGCGTTCGCGTGGTGCAGGACGTTCAGGCCCTCGGCATAGGCGGCCATCATGCCGTACTCGATGCCGTTGTGGACCATCTTCACGAAGTGCCCGGCACCGTTCGGCCCGCAGTGCAGATAGCCCTGTTCGTCACGAGACGGGTCACCCGTCCGTCCGGGCGTGCGCGGTGCCGCGTCGATGCCGGGAGCGATCGACGCGAACAGCGGGTCGAGATGCGCGATGACGTCGTCCTCGCCGCCGATCATCAGGCAGTAGCCGCGCTCGAGGCCCCACACGCCGCCACTGGTGCCGACATCGACGTAGTGGATGCCCTTCGGCTTGAGCTTCGCGGCGCGGTCGATGTCCTCGCGGTAGTTCGAGTTCCCGCCGTCGATGATGATGTCGCCCTCGTCCATGAGGTCCGCGAGCTTGTCGACGACCTGGCCGGTGATGCCGGCGGGGATCATCACCCACGCGACGCGTGGCTTCTCGAGCGCGTTGACGAAGTCCTCGAGCTTGGTCGCGCCGGTCGCGCCCTCCTTCTCCAGGTCGGCGACCGTGTCGGCATTCGTGTCGAATGCGACCGCGGTGTGCCCGGCACGCATGATGCGGCGGGTGATGTTGGCGCCCATCCGGCCTAGGCCGACCATTCCGAGTTGCATGTCACGACTCCTTACGGGCGTTGCGGTACCGGCGGATCAGGGCATTGGTGGAGCTGTCATGAGCCAGCTGTGGTTCTGTGGCCGCGGTGAGTTCCTCGGCGACCTTCTTGGCGAGCACCTTGCCGAGCTCGACGCCCCACTGGTCGAAGGAGTTGATGCTCCAGATCGTCCCTTGCACGAACACGCTGTGCTCGTAGAGCGCGATGAGGCTGCCCAGTGCGTGCGGCGTGAGCCTGTCGAGCAGCAACGTGTTGGACGGGCGGTTGCCCTCGAAGACCCGGTGCGGCACCAGCCAGTCGGGCGTGCCTTCGGCCTGCACCTGCTCCGAGGTCTTGCCGAACGCGAGTGCCTCGGTCTGGGCGAAGACGTTCGCGTTGAGCAGATCGTGGTGCTGGCCCAGCGGGTTGAGCGAGGAGCTGAACCCGATGAAGTCCGCCGGGATGAGCTCGGTGCCCTGATGGATGAGCTGGTAGAAGCTGTGCTGCCCGTTCGTCCCCGGCTCGCCCCAGTAGACCGGACCGGTGCTGTAGTCGACGGTGTCGCCGGCGAGCGTGACGTGCTTGCCGTTGGACTCCATCGTCAGCTGTTGCAAGTAGGCAGGGAACCGCTTCAGGTACTGGTCGTACGGCAGGACGGCCTGGGTCTGGCAGCCGAAGAAGTCGGTGTACCAGACGGTGAGCAGGCCGAGCAGCACCGGCAGGTTGTGCGCGAACGGCGCGGTGCGGAAGTGCTCGTCCATGGCATGGAAGCCGTCGAGCAGGTCGCGGAACTGTCGCGGCCCGATCGCGATCATCGTCGACAACCCGATCGCGGAGTCCATCGAGTACCGGCCGCCGACCCAGTCCCAGAAGCCGAACATGTTCATCACGTCGATGCCGAACTCCTCGACCGCCTCGGAGTTCGTCGACACCGCGACGAAGTGCTTCGCGATCGCGGACTTGTCGTGAAGTGCATCGAGCACCCACTGCCGCGCCGTCGCCGCGTTCGTCATCGTCTCGACCGTCGTGAACGTCTTGGACGACACGATGAACAGCGTCTCGGCAGGGTCGAGGTCGCGCGTCGCCTCGGCGAAGTCGGTGCCGTCGACGTTCGAGACGAAGCGCAAGGTGAGCTTGCGGTCGCTGTAGTGCCGTAGCGCCTCGTAGGCCATCACCGGCCCGAGGTCCGACCCGCCGATGCCGATGTTGACGATGTTGACGATCTGCTTGCCGGTGTGCCCCTGCCAGCGCCCGGACCGCACGTTGTCGGCGAACTCGGCCATCCGCCCGAGCACCTCGTGCACCGCCGGGACGACATCGATGTCGTCGACCGTGATCCGTTCGCTTGCCGGCGCCCGCAGCGCGACGTGCAGCACGGCACGCTGCTCGGTGACGTTGATCTTCTCGCCGTCGAACATCGCCTCGATGCGCTCGCGCAACCCGGACTGCTCCGCGAGCTCGAGGAGCAGGCCGATCGTCTCGTCGGTGACCCGGTTCTTCGAGTAGTCCAGGTAGATGCCGACCGCGTCGAGGGCCAGCCGTTCACCGCGATCCGGATCGTCCGCGAACAGGCTCCGCAGATGCTTGCCCCTGATCTGCTCGTAGTGCTCGGCCAGCGCCGTCCACGCCGGCCGGCTGCGCAGGGGCGTCGCAACGGTGTCCATAGAGTCATGAGTACCAGACCCGGACGGCTGGTAAACGCGCGATAGCCTTCCCAGGCGGTAACAGCCACATTGCGAGGAGTTGACGTGGTCCCCCAACAGGAAATCCTGCCTGGGGTGTCCTACGTCATGCCGGTGCTGAACGAGGTGCAGTACCTCGAGCGCGCGGTGCACAGCATCCTTGCCCAGGAGTACCCGGGGCCTACCGAGATCGTGCTGGCGCTCGGCCCGTCGACCGACGGGACGGACAAGATCGTCGAGTCGCTGAAAGCCGGCGATCCGCGGATCCGGACGGTCGACAACCCGAAGGCAGCCATCCCGTCCGGCCTGAACCTGGCGATCGAGGCGAGTACCCATCCGGTGATCGTGCGGGTCGACGCGCACGCCCAGCTGCCGGACGGCTACACGCATCGTGCCGTCGAAACGATGCTGCGAGTCGATGCGGCCAACGTCGGCGGCGTCATGTCGGCGGTCGGCCGGTCCGGCGTGCAGAAGGCGATCGCGCGCGCCTACAACAGCCGGCTCGGACTCGGCGGCGGGGTCTACCACAGCGCCGACGTGCCCGAAGGCCCGGCCGAGTCCGCCTACCTCGGCGTGATGAGGTCGGAGGCACTGCACCAGATCGGCGGCTACGACGAGTCGCTGCAGCGCGGCGAGGACTGGGAGATGAACTACCGGCTGCGCGAGGCCGGCCACCTCGTCTGGCTGGATCCGAGCCTGCACGTGCGCTACTGGCCGCGTAGCAGCTGGCAGGCGCTCGCCCGGCAGTTCCTCGCGACCGGCATCTGGCGCGGCGAACTGGTACGCCGGTTGCGCGGGCACCACCCGTTGCGGTTCTACGCGCCGCCGGTGCTGGTCACCATCGCTGCCGTGTCGGTCGTGCTGGCGCCGCTGGGCGCCATCTTCGGTGGGATGCTGGCATGCCTGGCCATCGCCGCGGGTGCGGTCGACGTGCTCTATCTGGCGGTGCTGGGTGCGGCGTCGCTCCAGGCGCCCGATCCCGAGTTTCCCGATTCGATGCTGGACCGGCTGCGGTTCGCCGGCGTGCTCGCCACAATGCACTTCAGCTGGGGCTTCGGCTTCCTGCGCGGCCTCATGCACGGCGGCCGGCAGCATCATCTCGACCGCTCGCGCCACACCTGACCGGTCAGAGCCAGCCGAGCTGCTCCATCCGGCGGACGACCCGCTCGCCGGCCCGGCCGTCGTCGTGCGGCGCGAACTTCTCGTGCCACAAAGCGCGCCGTGCGGCGAACTTCTCCGCGTCGGCTTCGGCGGTGCGGATCGCGTCGAGAAGTTCCTCCCGCGTCGTGGTCACCGGACCGGGCGCCTCGGCGATGAGGTCGAAGTAGAACCCGCGCAGCTCGTCCTCGTAGTGGGTGAGGTCCGGCGTGAAGAAGATGAGCGGTTTGTTCGTCGCCGCGAAGTCGAACATCACCGACGAGTAGTCGGTCACGAGCACGTCGGCGATCAGCATGAGATCGGCGGCGTCCGGATAGGTGGTGACGTCGACGAGCCGCTCGGCGCGGAGGTCGCGTCCGAACGCGAGAGTGCGCGAGTGGCCACGCACCAGGAACACGGTGTCGTCGGGCAGTTCGTCGGCGAAGCGCACGAGGTCGACGTAGTCGACCATCTCGTTGCGGTCGTCGCGCCACGTCGGCGCGTAGAGGACGACCCGCGCATCGGCCGGCACACCGACGGCCCGACGAACCTGCGGCGCGCGGTCCATGTCGGTGAACACGTCGTTGCGCGGGTAACCGTCCTCCCAGATCGGCCCGCGGTACCCGTAGGACGACCGGAAGATCCGTTCGCTGTAGTAGTTCTGCGCGAGCAATGCGTTCCAGCGCCAGCCCTGCCGCTTGATCGCGAACCGGCGCCGCGCGCTCATGTCAGGACGGTCGAGGCCGAGCGCCTTGAGCATGGTGCCGTGCCAGGTCTGCAGCACGTGCTGGCCGCGGCGCGGACGGAACAGCCAGCGCAGCCAGTCGTTCGCGACGAGCACCCGCGCGTCCGCGCGCGAACGCCACCACTCGGCGCTGCCCTCGACCACGCGGACGCTCCCGTCCGGGACGGCGACCGAGCAGTCGGCGACACTCCAGTACCGCCGCACCTCGGGACGGATGCGCGCCAGCGCGCGGTCGATGCCGAGCGGATTGTCGGCAGCGGTGCGCCCGTAGAAGGACTCGAACCAGACCGCGTGCTCCCGGCGGTGCGGGCGCAGGTAGTCGAGCGCCTGGCGCGTACCGGGACGCGACACGTTCTCGCCCGGGCGCAGCGGCGGTCCGACCCGCACAACCAGGCCGCCGTCCACCAAGCCGGCGCGCAGCCGGAACCGCTCGTGCAGCTCGTCGACCGGCGGCGCGGTCAGACGTACGCGCGTGCTGCCGTCCAGATCGAGCCGGTAGTCGCCGGACGGCAGCGCCAGCCCGGACGATCCCCATCGGTTGACGAGCAAGGGGAACGTGACCGTGCCGGCGTCGATCACGCCCGCGACGCTCGACCGTGGCCCGATCAGGGTCGCCTCGTTCGGCGGCGGCTCGATCTCGAGCTGCAGCCGGGTCGCGTCGCCGCGCAGCGCAGAAACGACCGGCCGCACTTCGGACGGCAGCGGTGCGCTCGTGACGGCCTGGCCGGTGCGGCACAGGATCTCGTCGAGCACGCGATCGGTGGCGTCACCGTCCGCCCAGTCGAAGTACTCCGAGCGCAGCCAGGCGGAGTGCTGTCGCGCGTCGCTGCCGGGCCGCAGCGCCTCGTCGAGTTGGTCGAGGGCGTGCGGCCACGACACGACGTCGCGGCCGCCGCTGAAGGTTCGGTACGGGTCATAGAGCCCGCGGCTGTGCGTGTACGCCGTGACGTCCGGAGCGAGGAACACCGTCGGGCCGCCGGTCAGCGCGAAGTCGAACGCGATCGACGAGTAGTCGGTGACGACCCCATCGATGCCAGGGAGCACCGCGTTGACGTCGCGGAGCATCGTCGAGTCGAGCAGTCGCACCCGCTCGTGGACACCGCCGGAGTGGTCACCCCGCGCGTGGGGGTGAGCCCGCACGACCAGCAGCGCGTCGTTGCGCTCGAGCCAGCCGTGGATCGCCTGCCATGCCTCGGTGTCGGGCGCGGTGGGATCGTCCGCACCGTCGCGCCAGGTCGGCGCGTAGAGGACGACGGTGTCCGGCACATCGCCGATCAGGGCGGTGAGATGCTCGCGCGCGTCCTCGCGATCGACACGGAACAACACGTCGTCGCGCGGATCGCCGGTCACTGCGATCCGGTCACGCGGGATGCCGAAGGCGCTCGCGATGCGGCCGACGATCCGCTCGGACGCGACCGGGAACAGCTGCAGCTGACGACCGGCGAGCCGGTAGAGCAAACGCATGAGCGGACGGCCGACGGCCGACGGCAGGAACGGCACGCGCAGCGCGACCGCGGTGTCGAGGTGCAGCCGTTTCAGCGGAATGCCGTGCCAGAGCTGGACGACGAAGCCGCCTCGGGCGCCGAATCGGTTCACGTCACCGACGCCGTGCGTGACGACGACGACCTTGGCGCGCAGTGTCAACCACAGTCCGCGCGCACTGTCCTTGGGAATCGCGTCGAGGCCGAGTGCGCGGGCTTCGGCAAGTTCGGAATCGGTCGTGGCCAGCCAGTAGAGCCGCACATCCGGCAGCCGATCGGCCGCGCGCCGGATCAACGGCAGCGCACCCTCACCGAGTCCGATGCCACAGCCGAACACCCAGACGCGGCGACTGCGCGGCACCACGAGCGCTACGAGCGCGCTGAGCGCGTACAGCGGCAGATTGCGCAGTGCGCGCAGGTTGCCTGCCTCGAAGCGGAACTTGCTCATCGATGCGCAGCCTACTGAGCCGAGGCGTCCGACTCGGTGATCCTGATGCGCGCTGTCAGGAACTGCTCGGCCGTGGCTTCGAGCACGCGCAGCTTCGGATCCTTGACCTCGAGCCACGGCCCGGTCACGAGCGCCTCGAGATGCTGCAGCCGCCGGTCCGCGAGCACGGTGCGCACAGCCGGTCGGTCGCCGCCGAGGACGAGCGCGTCGAGGTGGGTCTCGCCGAGAATCCGAGCCGCGACGTCGGCGGCCTCGGCGAATGCGTGACTGGCTTGGTTGGCGCGGCGGCGCGCGTAGCGCTTCTGCGAAGAACCACCCGCCTTGGTCGTGCCTTGCACGTAGGACGACCCGACCTTGGACGACTCGAGTCGAGCACCCTCGAAGACACCGGCGCCGTATCCACCTCGACGCACGATGAGCACGCCGACTCGCCGCTGCTGCTTCACGTGCGCGAGCAGGTCGGCGATCCGCGTGCCGACAAGCGGTGGAAACGGCACTTCGATGACGGCGATCGAGCCGTCGCGCGCGGTGAGCGCGACCTCTGTCGACGTGACGGTCGGTTCGAACGAGCCGTGCCGGTCGGCGAAGCCGTCGATCCACCGCAACAACCGCGCGGTGTCGACGGTGACGGTACGGGGCGCGGTCAGCTCGTGACGTCCTTCCGGTCGAACCGCAGCCACGCGACAGCCAGGAAGATGGCGGCATAGATGAATGCCAGGCCGGTGCCACGGAGCATGTCGTCCCAGTTGATCGGCGAGTTGAGCGCGTCGGTCCAGGCGTACTGGAAGTGCGTGGGCAGGTAGTGCCGGTACGGATCGAGCGCAGTGATCTGATCGAGGATGTTCGACACGACGACGAGCAACACCGCGCCACCGACCGCGCCGAGCGGATTGTCGACGCTGACGCTGAGAAGGAACGCCAGCGAGGCGACGACGAGCATCTGCCCGCAGACGTAGACGACGATGATGAGCAGCCGCTGCCACGAGGCGAGCGTGTCGAAGCTGCCGCCGACCGGTGAACGCGCCGGCGCCCAGCCGAAGAACAGCCCGCCGACGACATACGCCCACACCGGCAGCAGCAGGTTGACGGCGGCGCTGAGGACCGCCGCGACGAGGAACTTCTGCCGGAGCAGGCGTGCGCGCGGCACCGGTTGCGCGAGCAGATACCGCAGCGACGCCCAGCTCGCCTCGCTGGCGACCGTGTCGCCGCAGAACAGCGACACCATGACGACCAGCAGGAACCCGACCGAGGCGAACTCGGTGAAGAGCGCGAAGTTCGCCGCGCCGAGAGTGGCGAGGCCGACCAGCGCGTTCTCGTCCGGGCTGTCACTCTGCGGGTTTCCGATCTTGAACGCGAGCGCGATGATGATCGGCAGGATGATGACAAGCGCGCCGACGATCTGCGTGCGACGCCGCTTGACCTGCCGGACGAACTCGACGCGCAGCCGCAGCGTGCGCCGCGGGTCGTAGCTCGGCGGCCGCCCGGGGTCGAGCGCCATCAGCCGGTCGTGCACACCCCGCCGCGTGGCGGCGACCCGTGACAACTCGCGTTCCGTCATGTCTCGCCTCGCTTCGCTCCGGCGAGCCAGCAAAGCCCACCTGTGCAGATGATTCGCTCGCAAGCTTCACTCATTCGTCGTCTCCGATCAGACCGAGGAAGACGTCCTCGAGCGCGCGGCGAGCCGGTACGAGCGTGGCGGTAATGCCCGCCTCGTGCAGCACTGCCGCAGCACGAGTCGGGTCGGCGACAGAGAGCTGCAGGCCGCCCGCGCCGGCGATGTCGGCGACCGAACCGGCGGCGACGAGCTTGCCCTTGTGCATGACAACGACGTGCGTGCAGGTCTGCTCGACCTCGGCGAGCAGATGCGAAGACAGGACGACCGTCCGTCCGGTCTGCGCGTAGCGCAGCATCACCTCACGCATCTCTGCGATCTGCGGCGGATCGAGACCGTTCGTGGGCTCGTCGAGCACGAGCAGTTCCGGCAGGCCGAGCATCGCCTGAGCGATGCCGAGGCGCTGCTTCATGCCGTGGCTGTAGGACTTCACCCGGCGGTCGATGGAACCACCGAGACCGGCGATCTCGAGGGCGGTGTCGAAGTTCGCCTCGTCGCCGGGACGGCCGGTGGCCGCCCAGTAGAGGCGTAGGTTCTCACGTCCGGACAGGTGCGGCAGGAAGCCCGGTCCTTCGATGAACGCCCCCAGGCGAGCGAGCACCGGCGCACCCGGTACGACCGGCTCGCCGAACACGTGCACCGTGCCCGCCGTGGGTCTGATCAGCCCGACGAGCACCCGCAGTGTGGTGGTCTTGCCCGCGCCGTTCGGGCCGAGCAACCCGACCACCTGACCGCGCTCGACACGGAAGCTCACGTCGTCGACCGCGCGATACCCGCCCGAGTACTCCTTGACCAGCGCGTCGATCGACACCGGGACTTCGGCAAGATCGGGCCGTGGTTTGACTATGCGCCGGCGGCGACGGATCTCGATCGCGACGCCGAGCGCCGCGACGAGCGCCAGCACGACGCCGGTGATCAGCCAGGCGAGCGGATGACCGGATCGCAGCACGGTCGCGTCGATCGTCGACACGGTGAGCCTCGGGCTCGCCAGCGCGACGGTGTAGCTGCGCGCGTCCTGCGGCAGTTGGTAGGCGAAGTCGGTGGTTGAGACGGTCAGCACGAGCCGATGGCCCGGCCGCACGGTGCGCACGATGGATGGCAATTGCACGTGCACCGTGCTGGGTTTGCCGGGTTGCAGCCCGGTCAGATGTATCGGCGTGACCAGTTGTGCGGGCAGCGTCGGCGAGCCGTCCGGAGCGAGGTCGCGCAACGCGACGAACAGCGTCGCGTCGGTGGTGCTGTTCGGAGTGATCTTGAGCGTGACCTGGGACGAGCCGGCGATGAGGAGTGTGCTGGTCAGCTTCGGCGAGAGGAAGCCGGCGGTCTGTGACGGGATGACACTCAGCGCGGACGTGACATCGGTGATGCCGCCGAAGCTCGCCAGGAGGCCGCTCAGCCCGGGGATGGCGGTGATCGCGGCCGGAGTGCCGCCCGCGGGTGCGCCGATCTCGTGCGGCGGTCCGGTCAGGCCGACCGAAGTGGTGTCGTGCGCCGCGCCGTCGATGCCCGGGTAGGAGGCGGCCTGCCGCACCTGCTGGGCGAGCCGGCCGCTCTCGGACGAAAGCACGCCGCCCTGTTCGGAGAACTGGAACGGTTGCTGCTTGCTGACCGATCCGCCGAACACCGTGTCGAACCAGTCGAGCATCTGCCCGGTGGCGACGCCGGTGCCGATAGCGCTGTCGTCGTGTCCGCCGGGCCGCCAGACGACCTTGACGGGGGTGCCGTTGGCGGTGATGCCGCGCGCGTTGGCATCGGCCTGGCTGAGCGGGAACAGCGAATCCTGCTCGCCCTGGGTGAGCAGCGTGGGCGCGGTGATGCGTTTGATCACGCCCGCCGGGCTCGCTTGCCGCATGAGTGTCTTGAGCGCTGGCGTCGGAGTTCCGGTGCGCACACTGGCCTGATACGCGGCGCAGACGTCGGCAGCGAATCGTCCGCACGACGCGTCGCCGCTCTGCTGCGACTGGTCGAGGTAGTCGCTCAGCGAGGGCACGCCGAAGCCGTTGCCGAACAGCTCGCCCGTCCAGAGTTTCTTGAACACGCCGTTCGGGAAGAGCGCAGTCTGCAGATCGTTCCAGGTGATGTCTGCGGCAACGGCCTTGATGTCGGACGAGTCGTAGGCGGCGAGCAGCAACGCCAGCCCGCCGCCGTACGAGCTGCCTGCGACGGCGATCTTGCCGGGCGCTACTGCGCTCTGCTGCTTCAGGTGATCGACGAGCAACTCGGCGTCGTGTACCTCGTACTTCGGGTTGTCGAAATGGATGCGGCCGCCGGAGTCGCCGAAACCGCGTGCGGTGTAGGCAAGCACTACGTAGCCGTGCTCGGCGAGCGTGGTTGCGGTGCTCGCCAGGTCGGTCTTGTCGCCGCCGAATCCTTGGGCGAGCAGGACGGCTGGTGCGGGCGTCGAGTCCGGGATGTAGAGCGTGGTGTCGAGGCTGACCTTGCTGCCGTTGGGCTCGGGCGAGCCGGTGACGAAGCTGTTCACCGTGCGGTAGCCGTTCGGCGAGCGGGTGATCGCCAGGACGATGCCGGCGACGACGAGCACCAACACCGCGACCAGAGGGACGACGACCTTGCGCGAGCGCAGCCGCTCTCGAAGGGCTGCGCGATTCATCTAGTCAGCGTACGGACTCGAGAATGTCCTTCAGCCGGGCGAGGTCAGCGGCGACCGCGGCGGCGTCCGCCTCGAAGTCCTGCTCGCTGACATCCGAGCGGCGCCGCAGCGTGAACACGATGTCGCTGACGTCGCCGTTGGCGATCACGCGCATCGGGTTGTAGACGACCTCGCCCGATGGCAGCGTCACGTCGTGGTCGAGCACGCCGAAGTGGTTGGCCGGCGCGAAGGTGAGCTCGACCAGGCCCATGCCCGTCGTCACGAACCAGCGGCCGTCGATCTGCTCGACCGCGCTGCCGAGGCCGGGCGCCCAGGCTGGGATGTTCTCCGGGTTCACCACGTAGTCGTAGACGTCGGGCGCGCGTCGGGCGATGCGCTGGTTGACGTGTTTGGTTTCGGTCATGCCGCTTACGGTTCCATATCTTGCGGCTGGGCTGTGGTGCTGGTTCAAAGGCGCAGCGACGAGGGAGTTGTGTTCGTGATCGGGTTGCGCTTTCGGGTACGGCCGCGTTGCGCTTTCGGGTACGGCCGCGTTGCGCTTTGCTCTGTCTGCTTCACATGGAATTACCTTGTATATCTTTCGGTTCTTTGCT
>DASXJN010000037.1:0-12445 GCA_036497365.1 Jatrophihabitantaceae bacterium
CTGGAAGCGGACGGCCAAGCGGACCGGACCGCCGGCGACCGGCGAGATCGGCCGCGCCGTGTGTTGCGGCGACCCGCTGACCAGCTCGGAACCCGGCACCGGCCGCACGAGCCGGTGCGCGGCCGACTCGACGACGATCAACTCACCGTCGACCAGCACCGCGCCCGACGGCTCGAGCAGATCGCGCGCCAGGGTCGAGACCGAATCGGTGGCGGGGTCGTAGCGGCGTACTGCTCCGTTGTAGGTGTCGAGCACCGCGAGCGAGCCGTCGTCGAGGCGGGTGACGCCCAGCGGGTGCTGGAAGCGCGCCTCGCGCGCCGGACCGTCGACGTGGCCGAAGTCGAACAGCCCTTCGCCGACGGCGGTGTGCAATGTCGCCTCGGTAGTCAGGTAGCGCAGCGCGGACGTCTCGGAATCGACGAACCACAGCCGGTCGCCGTCCACGGTGAGTCCGGACGGCTGTGCGAGCCACCCGTCGCGCGCCGGCCCGTCGCGCAGGCCTTCCACGGTCGTCCCGGCGAGCACCTCGGTCTCGCCGGTGGCCGGATCGACCGACAGCAACAGGTGCACGCCCGCAGCCGCGACCACCAAGCGGCCCAGCGCGGGCCACCACACGACGTCCCAGGGCGACAGCACGCGGGGGATCTCGCCGGTGATCGTGCGCTGACCGGCGAGCGCGGCCGGCAGGTCGAGGGTCGCGACCACCGCTCCGTCGGCGAGCCGTACACCGCGCAGCACGTGATTGGCCGTATCCGCGACGACGACATCGAACGGAGCTACGCCGGCGGGCAGCAGGGCGACGCCGTTGGGTTCGGCGAACTCCGGCGGGTCGTTGCGTGCACCGCGATGCCCGGTGCCGATGCGCCGGACGACGTCGTCGCCGTCGAGCTCGACGAGCTGATGGTGGCCGGCGTCGGCGACGAGCAGGTGGCCGTCCGGGAGCACGGCGGCCTTCGCCGGGAAGCGCAGGGTGCTCGGTTCGGGTGCCGCCGGGACGTACGGCCCGTCCCCGGTGCGCAGCTGGTACTTCGGCGACAGCGCGGCGATCATCTCGTCCAGCGCGCTGACCTGGCCCTCCCCGGCCGCCTGGGCGACGACGTAGCCGTCCGGATCGACGAGCACCAGCGTCGGCCAGGCCTTGACGGCGTACTGCTTCCAGAGCCGCAGCTCCGGGTCGTTGAGCACGGGATGGTCGACCTCGTAGCGCTCGACCGCCGCGCGGACGGCCGAGTCCTCGCGTTCGTGGGCGAACTTCGGCGAGTGCACGCCGATCACGGTGAGCCGGTCGTGGTACTTCTGCTCGAGCGGTCGCACCTCGTCGATCACGTGCAGGCAGTTGCCGCAGCAGAACGTCCAGAAGTCCAACAGCACGAACCGGCCGCGCAGCTCGGCAAGGCGGAGCGGGTGATCGGTGTTGAACCAGGTGCCGGGCACCAGCTCCGGGGCACGCACGCGGGGTCCGGACAGTGTCACGGTGCCATGACACCACGCGTAGGTCGTTTGTTCCGGTGTGGGACGGTGCGGGGGTGATCGACAAGCCAACTCTCGCCGACAAGCCCACCATCGCCGGAACGCTCGTGACGTTACGGCCGGTGCAGCGGAGCGACGCCGCCGAACTCGCCGCGACCGACCACGAAACAGATCGGCTCACCGGCACGCATCTCAGCTACACCCTCGCCGAGCTCGAGCAGTGGTACGCGACGCGCGGCGAGCGGACCGACCGGGTGGACTGGACGATCGTCGAGAACGCGACCGATGCCTGGGCCGGCGAGGTCGTGCTCAACGACCTGAACGTCGACAACCGCTCGTGCGGTTTCCGGATCATGCTGCAGGGACCGCGGTTCTTCGGCCGCGGGCTCGGCAGCGAAGCCACCACGCTCGCGGTGGCGCACGCGTTCGCCGTCGGGGTGCATCGGATCGAGCTCGAGGTCTACGACTTCAACCCGCGGGCGCGGCACGTGTACGAGAAGGCGGGCTTTCGACTCGAGGGCACCAAGCGCGACGCGCTGCTGTGGGACGGCGCGTGGGTCGATGCCCACGTCATGTCGCTCCTGTCCACCGACTGATCAGCGTGGGTGAACGACAACGCCCGCTGTCCCCAGGGCGGGGCAGCGGGCGTAAGTCTGTGGACTTCAGCCGTTACCGGATGAAGTTCTGCCGCATCGCGATGGCACGCAGCTCCTGCTGCATCGACGGTGTGGCCGTCGCGAGCGCGCGCTCGAATTCACGGGCGCTGCGCCGGGCCGCCATCTTGCGGACGAGCGACTTGCGGGTCATGACTGTTTCCTTCTCTCGGCTTTCGATTCATTACCAGGATGTCTCGTTCAACCGAAGAATACAAAGCAATAATCCCGCTGGTGCTACGAATCACAAGAGCTTAACAGGATCTCACAACAGCGCCAGACCGGGGTCGGAGAGCACCGCGGCCAGGTCGCTGAGGAACTGCGAGCCCTGCTGCCCGTCCACCAGCCGGTGGTCGAACGAGACCGCTAGCTGGGTGACCCAGCGCGGCTCGATCCGCTCGTCCGCGCCGGAGCCGACCACCCACGGCTGACGGCGTACCGCACCGAAGGCGACGATGCCGGCCTCACCCGGGTTGAGGATCGGGGTGCCGGTGTCGACCCCGAACACCCCCACGTTGGTGATCGTGATCGTGCCGCCCTGCATGTCGGACGGTGCGGTCTTGCCGGCCCGCGCGGTGTCGGTCAGCTCACCGACTGCGCGGGCAAGTTCGAGCAGCGACATCCGGTCGGCATCCTTGATGTTCGGGACGACCAGGCCGCGGCCGGTGGCGGCGGCGATGCCGAGATTGACGTAGTGCTTGAGCACGATCTCGCCGGCCGCTTCGTCCCAGGTGGCGTTGATCTCCGGCGTCTTGGCCACGGCCAGGATCAGCGCCCTGGCCACGAACAGCAGCGGCGAGACCTTGACCTCGCGGAACTCGCGACGGGCGGCGACCCGGTCGCGCAGCTCCATCATCGCGGTGACGTCACAGGTGATGAATTCGGTCACGTGCGGTGCGGTGAACGCAGACGACACCATCGCTGCGGCGGTGTGCTTGCGGACGCCCTTGATCGGGATGCGGGTCTCGCGGGACGAGTGGTCACCTGTGGCTCGAGTGGTCGGGCGCACCTGACCACTCGAGGGCGCAGCTGACCACTCGTCGGCAGCCGCCTGGACGTCGTCGCGGGATACCGTGCCGTTCGGGCCGGTCGGCGCGACCGTCGTGAGGTCGACGCCCAGCGATTTCGCCAGCTTGCGGACCGGCGGCTTGGCCAGCACGTGGACCGGAGCGGACGGCTCCTCGATCTCCGGCTCGGGACCGGACGGCTCGGTCGGCAGGTTGAACGAGACGTGTGCGCCGTGCGTCGCCGCGCCGTGGCGGCGACGGCGCCGTCCGCCGCTGTGCTCGCGCGGCCCGTAGCCGACGAGGGTGAGCTGCTTCTCTTCCTCCGGCACCGCGCCCTCACCGGGCAACCCGGGCACCAGATCCTCGACAACCGCTTCGGCCGGCACGTCCGTCGCGGTCGCGCCCGACACGTCGATCGAGATGATCGGCGTGCCGACGGGGACGGTCTCACCTTCCTCAGCATGCAGTGCGGTGACGGTGCCTGCGAACGGCGACGGCAGCTCGACGGCAGCCTTCACCGTCTCGACCTCGGCGATCGTGTCGTTGACGTCGATCGTGTCGCCGACCTTGACCGTCCATTTGAGGATGTCGCCCTCGGTCAGTCCCTCACCCAGATCGGGCAGGCGGAACTGCTTCACTTCGGGCATTCAGTACTCCAGGATCTTGTCGACGGTGTCCAGCAGACGGTCGAGGTTCGGCAGCCACTCGTGCTCGAGGCGACTCGGCGGGTACGGGGTGTCGTACCCGGTGACGCGCAGCACCGGCGCCTCGAGGGAGTAGAACGCCGCCTCCATCACCCGCGCGGCCACCTCGGCGCCGACGCCGAAGCTGTGCGGTGCCTCGTGCACCACGATCAACCGTCCGGTGCGGCGTACCGACTCGAGCACGGTCGGCATGTCCAGCGGCGACATCGAACGCAGGTCGATCACCTCGAGCTCGATGCCGTCCTCGGCGGCGACGTTGGCCGATTCCAGCGCGGTCGACACGGTCGGGCCGTAGGCGACCACGGTGACGTCGCGACCAGGACGGACCACGCGCGCCTGGTACAGCGGCGTCGGCGCTTCGTCGATCTCGGCCTTGGCCGCGTGATAGAGCCGCTTGGGTTCGCAGAAGATCACCGGGTCGTCGTCGGCGACCGCCTCCTGGATCATCCAGTAGGCATCGGACGGGTTCGAGCAGCTGACCACCTTCAGCCCGGCGGTGTGCGCGAAGTAGGTCTCGATCGATTCACTGTGGTGCTCGACCGCGCCGATGCCGCCGCCGAACGGGATGCGGATCGTGATCGGCATCTTGACCAGACCGGCCGACCGATTGTGGAACTTGGCCACCTGGCTGACGATCTGGTCGAAGGCCGGAAAGACGAAGCCGTCGAACTGGATCTCGCACACCGGCCGGTAGCCGCGGATGGCGAGGCCGACCGCAGTGCCGATGATGCCGGACTCCGCGAGCGGCGTGTCGATGACACGGTCCTCGCCGAAGTCCTTCTGCAAGCCGTCGGTGATGCGGAAGACGCCGCCGAGCTTGCCGACGTCCTCGCCCATGATGACGACCTTCGGGTCGTCCTCCAGCGCCTTGCGCAAGCCGTCGTTGAGCGCCTTGGCCATCGTCAGTGCGCTCACGAGTTCACCTCGGCGAGGAACTCGGTGAACTCGGTGCGCTGCGTCCGCAGTTCGTCGGGCATCGTCACGTGCACGTTGTCGAACAGCGACTCGGGTGTCGGGTCAGCCAATTCGCGGCATCCGGCGCGCACGTGCTCGGCCAACTTCTTCGCCTCGGCGTCGATGTCGGCGAAGAAGGTGGGCTCGATCTTTGCCTCGCGGGTGAGGTAGGCGCGTACTCGCTCGATCGGGTCCTTCAGCTTCCACGTCTCGGCCTCGCTGCCCAACCGGTAGCGACGGGGGTCGTCGTTAGTCGTGTGCGGGTTCATCCGGTACGTGTAGGCCTCGACCAGCGTCGGGCCCTGCGCGCTGCGTGCGTCGTCCAGCGCCTTGCGGGTGACCGCCAGGCAGCCGAGCACGTCGTTGCCGTCGACACGGACGCCGGGGAAGCCGAAGCCGGACGAGCGTTGGTACAGCGGCACCCGGCTCTGCCGCTCGACCGGCTCGCTGATCGCCCACTGGTTGTTCTGGCAGAAGAAGACGACCGGCAGGTTGCCGGCGCCGGCCCAGACGAACGCCTCGTTGACATCGCCCTGGCTCGACGCACCATCGCCGAAGAACGCGAGGACCGCGGTGTCGCGGTCGGGGTCGCCGGTGCCGACCGCGCCGTCGCGGACCACGCCCATCGCGTAACCGGTGGCGTGCAGGGTCTGCGCTCCGATGACGATCGTGTACAGGTTGAAGTTGTTCGAACTCGGGTCCCAGCCCCCCAGATTCGTCCCGCGATACAGGCCGAGCAGCGTCAGCGGATCGACGTCGCGGCACCAGGCGACGCCGTGCTCGCGATAGGTGGGGAAGGACATGTCCTGCTGCTTGAGCGCGCGGCCGGCGCCGATCTGCGCGGCTTCCTGGCCCAGCAGGCTGGCCCACAGGCCCAGCTCGCCCTGGCGCTGGAGTGCGATCGCCTCGGTGTCGATCCGCCGCACCAGGACGAGGTCGCGGTAGAGCGCGGCGATCTCGTCATCGCTGATGTCGAGCGGGTAATCCGGGTGCTCGACCCGCTGGCCTTCCGGCGTGAGCAGTTGGACCATGTCCGGCTCTGGTGTCACTGCATGGACGTGTTCGGACAATCCCACCACTCCTCGCTCGGGCCAGTCGTGGGGTTGCCACGGGCGCCACGGTCGGTGTTGCTGGCCTCTCGGTTGGTACAGGGGTGGCGTACCGAACGAAAAACCCAGGGGTTCCTACCATATCCGCGCTGCGGCCCCGGTGCCGCCATTGCCGCCCGCCCATGATGAGGCGCGCGCGACCACCCCCCAGCTTGATTTGGTATCGAATTCCCAAAACGATCATCGAAATCTGGTCAGTCGATACCAAATCAAGATGGGGGGTGGGGTTTCTTTTGGGGGGGTGGGCGCGAGTCAGGCGGCGAGTTCGGGGGGCAGCGGGTCGTCGTGCAGGACGGTCAGGTGCGAGACGGCCCGGGTGAGCACCACGTAGAGCCGGCGTAGCCCGGCCGGACGGGTCGGCTCGGCGGCCACCACGGCGGCCGGCTCGAGCACCAGCACCGAGTCGAATTCCAGGCCCTTGGCCGAGGACGCCGGCACGACGGTGACCCGCGCGTCGCGCTCGTCGTCGAGCAGGGCCGCGCCTGTCGGCCCCAGCGCATCGAGCACGCCCGAGACCGAGGCGTCCGGCGCGATGACCCCGATCGAGCCCTCGATCTCGAGCAGCCGGTCGACCTCGCCGGCCAGCGAGGTGGCCGGGGCGAACCGCAGCGCTCCGTCGCCGGCACGCACCGCGGTCCCCGGCGGCACGCCGACAGCCACGTGCGGCAGCAGCCGGTTGGCCAGGTCGATCACCTCGCCGGGCACGCGGTAGCCCGCGGTCAGGGGCCGCACCACCGCATCGCCGTGGCCGAGGTGGGTCAGCGACACCGACCAGTCGCCCGGCGCCCACGGCGTCGTCGCCTGGGCCAGGTCGCCGAGGACGGTGATCGAACCCTGCGGGCAGCGCCGCGCCACCGCGCGGCACTGCATCGGCGACAGGTCCTGCGCCTCGTCGACCACGACGTGCACGTAGGTCGACCCACCCTCGAGGAGCGCGGACAGCTCATCGAGCAGCACGTAGTCCATGGGTGTCCAGCGCACGCGCTTCACCGACGCCGGCGCCGGACGGTGCAGCGCGACGAGTTCGTCCGCCGAGAGACTCGGCGCGCAGCGGGCGAGGAACTGCGGGTCGTCCCAGAGGCGCATCAGCAACGCGGGCGCCGTCAGTGCGGGCCAGACGAGGTCGACGAAGTCGCGTACGGCTTGCGACCGGGCCACCTTCGCGGTCTCGGCATCGGACGGCGCGCCCCCGGCGTCCTCGCGCTGGCGTCGCACGTCCTCGGCCACCTGCATGCGCAGCCGGTCCCGCGCGACCGACCAGCGCAGGCCTTCCGCGAGCGCACGGCGGGCGTCGTCGACGTAGCGGCGCAGGTGGTGCGCACCGATCCGGTACCGCTTCGTCCCGACGATCGAGAGCACGTCCTCGGTCGGTTTGGCGACGTGCGACACGACCGCGCGGCGCAAGACGTCGGCCATCCGCGCATCGCCCTTGAGCGTGGCCAGGTCAGCCGGCTCGGCCGCGGCGTTACGCGTGCCGACCAGTTCGTCGACCGTCGTCTGTTCGATGCCGCCCTCGCCGAGGGACGGCAACACTTGCGCGATGTAGTGCAGGAAGGCGGCGTTCGGGCCGACGACCAGCACGCCGGAGCGGCGCAGCCGTTCCGGATACGTGTACAACAGGTACGCCGCGCGGTGCAGCCCGACCGCCGTCTTGCCCGTACCGGGTGCGCCCTGGATGCACAGTGACGTGTCGAGGTCGGCCCGGACGAGGTCGTCCTGGTCCGGCTGGATGGTCGCGACGATGTCGCGCATCGGGCCCACACGAGGCCGCTCGATCTCTTCGCGCAGCAGGTCGGAGGCCAGGCCGAGCTCTTCTCCGCGGTCGAGATGTTCGTCCTCGAAGGACGAGAGCACGCCGTGATGGAAACCGAACCGGCGGCGCAGCCGCACGTGCATCCGGTCGGCGGGTGTAGCCCGGTAGAAGGCGCGCGAGATCGGAGCCCGCCAGTCGATCACGACCGGGTCGCCGCGCTGGTCGCGCACGTGCCGGCGCCCGATGTGAAAGATCTCGGGTGCAGAGCCGCGTGCAGAGCCCTGCTCGGGGTCGCGGTCGGTGCGGCCGAAGAACGGCGGCGCGTCCGGATCACTGGCCAGCGCCTTCAGTCGCTCGGCGCGCATGCGGCCGAGGCTTTGGCTGGCGAGCTCGTCCACGCCGTAGTCGGCGATGGCTGAGGCCGACTCCTGCATGGCGAGCAGACAGCGGCGGGCGAGGTCGAGATGGTCTTGTTCGGCGATCAACACTGAATCAGACGCCACGATTCGATGACGCTACGCGCGCGACCCAACGGGTTTTTGGCACGCTAGCGCGATGACCAGGTTGCCCGCCGAACACGTCCGGCTCGCCGAGTCCCCCGATTCGTCCAGCGCATGGCGACTGTGGGGGCCGTATCTGTCCGGCCGGCAGTGGGGCACCGTGCGCGAGGACTACTCCGCCGACGGCGACGCGTGGTCGTACCTGCCCTTCGACCAGGCACACCGCCGGGCCTATCGATGGGGTGAGGACGGTCTGGGCGGCATCTGTGACCGGTACGGCTTCCTCAACTTCTCGCTCGCACTGTGGAACGGCGCCGACCCGATCCTCAAGGAGCGGCTGTTCGGGCTGACCAACGCCGAAGGCAATCATGGCGAGGACATCAAGGAGTACTGGTGGGCGTTGGACGGCACGCCCACGCATTCCTGGATGCGCTGGCTGTACCGCTATCCGCAGGCCGAGTTCCCCTATGCACGCTTGCGCGAGGAGAACGCCCGACGCGGGCGCGATGACCGCGAGTTCGAACTGGCCGACGCCGGCGTGCTCGACGACAACCGGTTCTTCGACGTCACCGTCAACTACGCGAAGGCGTCGCCGGACGATGTCGTCATCGTCGTCTCGGCGACCAACAACGGTCCGCAGTCCGCGCCGCTGCATCTGCTGCCGCAGATCTGGTTCCGCAACACGTGGGCGTGGGGCCGCGACGCGCGCAAGCCGGAGCTGCGTCGGCTCGACCCGCCCGAGCGGCTGGCGGCGAACATGCGCGTGGTCGAGTGCGAGCACGGCTATCTGGGCAGGTACCTGCTTGCCGCCGAGGGCACGCCGGACGTGCTCGTCTGCGACAACGAGACGAACGCGTCCGCGCTGTTCGGTGCGCCGAACAGCACCGCGTACTGCAAGGACGGCATCGACGCGTACGTCGTGAGTGGCGACCGGTCGGCGGTCAACCCGGCGGGCACCGGCACCAAGGCCGCGTTCTGGTACCGGTTCGACGCGGTCGAGCCCGGCGCCACCGTCGAGGTGCGGTTGCGGCTCTCGACCGCCGAACCCGACGACCACACCTTCGGTCCGGCTTATGGCGCCGTGCTCGCAGACCGCGCTGCCGAGTCGGACGAGTTCTACGCGACCGTCCTGCCGTCGCACCTGTCCGACGAGGACGCGACGATCGCGCGCAAGGCGTTCGCCGGTCTGCTGTGGAACAAGCAGCTGTATCGCTACAGCGTGCGCGAGTGGCTCGACGGCGATCCGGCCTATCCCGCACCGCCTCCCGAGCGCAGTGCGCCGGCAGGTCGCAACACCGCGTGGACGCACCTCGCGCTCGCCGACGTGATCTGCATGCCGGACGACTGGGAGTACCCGTGGTTCGCCGCGTGGGATCTCGCCTTTCATTGCGTCGCGCTCGCACACATCGATCCCGCGTTCGCGAAGGAGCAGTTGTTGCTGCTCTGCCGCGAGTGGGCCGAGCATCCGGACGGACAGTTGCCGGCGTACGAGTGGGCGTTCGGCGACGTCAACCCGCCGGTGCACGCGTGGGCCGCGTGGCGCGTCTACCTCGTCGACGGGCGACGCGATACGGACTTCTTGATCAGGGTGTTCACCAAGCTGCTGCTCAACTTCGGCTGGTGGGTCAATCGCAAGGACGCCGACGGATCCAACCTGTTCGAGGGCGGTTTCCTCGGCATGGACAACATCGGTCTGTTCGACCGGTCGGCGGCGCTGCCCGACGGCAGCCGGCTCGAGGAGTCCGACGCCACGAGTTGGATGGCCGCGTACTGCCTGAGCATGCTGACGATCGCGGTGGAACTCGCGACCACCGTGCCGGCATGGGATGAGGTCGCGACCAAATTCCTCGAACACTTCCTGCTGATCGCACACGCACTGCGCAGGTTCGGCTCACAGGACACCGCATTGTGGGACGAGGAAGACGGCTTCTGCTACGACGTGCTGCTGCATCCCGACGGCACGCCGGAACGGCTGCGGGTGCGGTCGATGGTCGGGCTGCTGCCGGTGCTGGCGGTGGCGCACGTCCCGGAGTGGACGACCGACGCGTTGCCGGATCTCACCGTGCGACTGCGCTGGCTGCAGTTGCGCCGTCCGGACCTGCTCGAAGGGCTGCTCGCCCGCACCGGTGCTCCCGGCGAACCCGCGAATCGCATGCTCGCCGTCCTCGACCCCGATCGGTTGCGTCGGGTGCTCTCGCGGATGTTCGACGAGGACGAATTCCTTTCACCGTTCGGGATTCGCTCGTTGTCCGCGGCGTATCGCACGCCGTACACGACCACGGTGGAGGGACAGCAACTGTCCATCGACTACGAGCCGGCTGAGTCGCGCACCGGCTTGTTCGGCGGCAACTCGAACTGGCGCGGACCGGTGTGGTTCCCGGCCAACGTGTTGCTTGCCGACGCACTGCGCGAGTACTCCGCGTTCCTCGGCGATGCCTTCACCGTCGAGGTACCGACCGGGTCGGGCACCGCATTGACGTTGGCCGCCGCCGCGGACGAGATCGACGCCCGGCTGGTGGCGCTGTTCCGCTCGGGCAGCGACGGCCGTCGGCCGAGCGACGGCGCGCGGATCGAGTCGTCCGACGACCCGCTGTGGCGCGCGCACATCACCTTCAGCGAATATTTCGACGGCGACACCGGCGAGGGCTTGGGCGCGACGCACCAGACCGGGTGGACGGCGCTCGTTGCGCACTTGCTGTGCCGACCCCTTCCCTGAGCTGTGTCGTCCAGTGTCCTGAACCGGCGCATTCTCGCCGGATTAATCGCCCGATCGGGAACTATGTAGGGCACCGCTCTGCCACTCCCGAGAGGCCGATTTTAGTTTGGCCCAGCGCGGGCTTCGGGCGAGATGCGTCCTTACGCGCTCGCGCAAGGGAGGGAACCATGTCTCGATTGCGCACGCGCATGGCCGCCGGCGCCGTGCTGGGGGTGACGGCGCTCGTACTCGGCGCTGTTACCAGTGCCGGCTCGGCAGCCGCGTCAGGTGCGAAGAGCACGTCCTACTACAAGGTCGAGCGCACCTGTCATTCCGCGGCTCGGGTGAATCATGCGACCTGCTATGCGCTGCGCCTGGTGCCGGCCTCGAAGTTCACCGCCGGGGCGAACGCGCGTCCCGCGTCGATGAACGCGGCTGCCGGTCCGGCCGGCGGCTACTCGCCGGCTCAGCTGGCGAAGGCGTACGGCGTGAACGCCAGTGGGTCGACCTCGATCACGGTCGGCATCGTCGACGCGTTCGACGACCCCACTGCCAAGGCGGACCTCAACCACTTCGATGCCCAGTACGGGTTGCCGGCCGAGACCAGCTCGAGCTTCAAGAAGGTCTCGCAGACCGGCAGCACGAGCACCTTCCCGACCGGGACCAGCTGGGCGACCGAGATCACGCTCGACCTCGACGCCGTGCGCGGCCTGTGCCACAAGTGCAAGATCGTGCTGGTCGAGGCCAACTCGAGCAGCTTCAGTGACCTGTCAGCGGCCGTGAACCAGGCCGTGGCGCAGGGCGCGAAGGTGATCAGCAACAGCTACGGCGGCCAGGAGAGCGGCCACGACAGCACGCTCGAGAGCCGCTACAACCACAAGGGTGTGGTCATCACCGCGTCGACCGGTGACGACGGCTATTTCAGCTGGGACCACCAGAACGACGCCGGAACTTCGCCGGGTGTCGCCAACATCCCGTCGACGCTGAACACGGTCGTGGCCGTGGGCGGAACCTCGCTGCAGCTCAACGACAACGGGACGCGGTCCAGCGAGGCAGTCTGGAACGAGAACGGCCACCTCGACGTGACCGGGAACAACCTGAGTTCCGCGATGGGCGCGACCGGTGGTGGGTGCAGCACGCTGTACAACGCGCAGAGCTGGCAGGCCAATGTCGCCAACTATGCCAACACCGGCTGTGGCAGCAAGCGCCTGGCTGCCGACATCTCGGCGCTGGCCGACCCGTACACCGGTTACGACATCTACGGCACCACCGGTCTCACCGGTTGGGCGACCTTCGGTGGCACCTCGCTGTCATCGCCGCTGATCGCGGCGATGTTCGCGCTGGCCGGCGGTGCGCACGGCGTCGACTATCCGTCACAGACGATCTACAAGAACTTCAAGTCGACCCCGAAGGACTTCTACGACGTCACCGAGGGCGGCAACGGGTTCTGCGGCGGCAGTTCGCCGGCGTCCTGCAAGGCGCGGTTCACCGGCAACGTGGGCCCGAACAACTTCTTCGGCGTCCAGGTCGACTGCGGTTTCAAGGGCACCACTTCGACCCTGACGAACAAGACCCGGGCTTGCGACGCGGCAACCGGCTA